>NZ_PYUK01000016.1:0-163939 GCF_003097365.1 Pseudomonas sp. B1(2018) | reverse complement strand
GTTTCAGTGATACCGCGTCCAGCTTCAAAAGATCGCAGCCTTCGGCAGCTCCTACATTGGAACGCGACCCCCTGTAGGAGCTGCCGAAGGCTGCGATCTTTTGATCTTCAAACAAAAACGCCGCGATCCTCTCGCGGCGTTTTTGCATCTGGGTTTCACCCAGGATCAGATCACCCGTGCCGTGCTCGATCAGTTTGAAAGCCATCGGCAGCTCCTTGGTCGGGTTTACAGCTGAGTTGTGAGGGGCGCGGTGTTTCAGTGATACCGCGTCCAGCTTCAAAAGATCGCAGCCTTCGGCAGCTCCTACATTGGAACGCGACCCCCTGTAGGAGCTGCCGAAGGCTGCGATCTTTTGATCTTCAAACAAAAACGCCGCGATTCTCTCGCGGCGTTTTTGCATCTGTTGCCTTACCCCAGGTTCTTGCCGAGCAGTGCGTGATACAGCTCGCTGTCGCCCAGAATCCCCACCACCTTGTTGTTGTCATGCAGCACCAGCTTGTTGCCGGTCTGATAACGAATCTGCAGCGCATCGCGCATGCCGATGTTCGAGTCCACCAGGGTGGGTCGACGACCCAGGCCTTCAACGGCCTGACCCGGTATCCAGTTCTGCAAGTCCAGCGCAGACCCGTTCTGGCGAGCGCCCTTGATGGTGTTGCCTTCGGCCAGGTCCAGCCACGAATCACCGCCTGGATCCAGGCACACCGAACCATTGATGCGTTTGCAGTTGTCCAGGGTGCGCATCAGGCTGCGGCCGCACAGTACGTTCAGCGGGTTGGTGTGGGCCACGAAGGTCCGCACGTAGTCGTCCGCCGGGTTGAGGACGATCTCTTCCGGTTTGCTGTACTGGATGATCCGGCCGTCTTTCATGATCGCGATACGGGAGCCCAGTTTCAGGGCTTCGTCGAGGTCGTGGCTTACGAACACGATGGTCTTGCTCAGCTTGCGTTGCAGTTCCAGCAGTTCGTCCTGCAGACCCTGGCGGATCAGCGGGTCGAGTGCCGAGAACGGTTCGTCCATCAGCAGGATGTCGGCGTCCATCGCCAGGGCGCGGGCCAGGCCCACACGTTGCTGCATACCACCGGACAGCTCGTTGGGTTTCTTGTTGCGCCACTGGGTCAGGCCCACCAACTCCAGCTTGTCGTCCACCAGTTTGCGTCGTTCCTTCTCGGGCCGACCCTGCATTTCCAGGCCAAAGCTGATGTTCTCGCGAACGGTCAGCCAAGGCATCAGGGCGAACTTCTGGAACACCATCGCGATGCGTTTGGTACGCATCATTTTCAGCTCGGCCGGGCTGCAGGAGGCGATGTCGATCTGTTTGCCTTCATGCTCGACGAACAACTTGCCACGGCTGACGGTGTTCAGGCCGTTGATGCAGCGCAGCAGGCTGGACTTGCCGGAGCCGGACAGGCCCATCAGTACGCAGATTTCACCTTTTTCGATATCCAGGCTGGCTTTTTCAACACCGACGATCTGCCCGGTCTTTTTCAGGATCTCGTTGCGGGTCATGCCCTGATCCAGCAGCTTGAGCGCCTCGCGTGGATCTTTGGAGAAGATAACGTCAACGTTCTCGAAGCGAATAATGCTCATGCGTCACCCCCTACCTTGGCGTCGGGTTGTTTGCAGATACGGTCGAGCATGATCGCCAGCAGTACGATCGCCAGGCCTGCTTCGAAGCCCAGGGCGATATCAGCAGTGTTCAGTGCGTTGACCACCGGTTTGCCCAAACCATCGGCGCCCACCAGTGCCGCGATCACCACCATCGAAAGAGACAGCATGATGCACTGGGTGATGCCTGCCGCGATGCTTGGCATGGCGTGTGGCAGTTCGATTCGCGAGAGCAGTTGACGCCGAGAGCAGCCAAAGGCCTTGCCGGCGTCCATCAGTTCTTCCGGAACATCGCGGATACCCAGGTAGGTCAGGCGAATGGGCGCGGCAATCGCGAACACCACCGTCGAAATCAGGCCCGGGACCACACCCAGACCAAAGAGGGTCAGGGTAGGAATGAGGTACACGAAGGTCGGTACGGTCTGCATCAGATCGAGTACCGGACGCATTAAAGTATAGAACATCGGCTTGTGCGCGGCGACGATGCCCAGGGGCACGCCGATGACCACGCAGACCAGGGTGGCGAACAACACCTGGGCGAGGGTTTCCATGGTTTCCTGCCAGTACCCCAGATTGAGGATCAGCAGAAAGGAGGCAACGACAAACGCGGTCAGGCCCCATTTGCGTTGAATGAAGTGTGCCAGTAGCGCGATCAGGCCGATCAGTACCAGCGGGTTGAACCAGGTCAGCGCAAACGTCACGCCGTGGATCATCGTTTCCAGTGTCACGGCGATTGCGTCGAAGGTGCTGGCGCCGTGTTGCGTCAGCCATTCAACGAAGCCCGCGATGTACTGGCCTAAAGGGATTTTCTGATCAATCAGCATGGTAGTGAACGTCCGCATGCAAGGAAATAAACAGCCCGGACGGCTTGCGCCGTCCGGCATAAGCGATGCTCTCTAATTCAAGGCTGGTTGAGCTTGGCTTTCACGGCTTCCAGGCCAGGTTTACCGTCAGTGGTGGTCACGCCAGCGAGCCAGGTATCGAGCACCTGTGGATTCTTTTTAAGCCAGGCCTTGGCGGCCGCGTCAGGCTTCATCTTGTCGTCCAGGATGTTGCCCATCAGTTCGCTTTCCATGTCGACCGTGAACTCCAGGTTTTTCAGCAACTGACCGACGTTGCTGCATTCCTCGGCGTAGCCCTTGCGGGTGTTGGTCGCCACAGTGGCGGCGCCAAAGTCGGGGCCGAAGAAATCGTCGCCGCCGGTCAGGTATTGAATCTTGAAGCGCTTGTTCATCGGGTGCGGCGCCCAGCCCAGGAACACCACGGCGGTGTCGCGTTTCTGCGCACGGTCGACCTGCGACAGCATGCCGGCTTCGCTGGACTCGACGACCTTGAAGCCCGCGTCCTTGAGGCCGAAGGCGTTCTTGTCGATCATCGACTGGATCAGGCGGTTACCGTCGTTGCCAGGCTCGATGCCGTAGATCTTGCCGTCGAGCTCTTTCTTGAATTTGGCGATGTCGGCGAAGTCATGCAGCCCCTTGTCGTACAGCGCTTGAGGGACGGCGAGGGTGTACTTGGCGCCCTTGAGGTTGGTACGCACGGTTTCCACGGTGCCGGCATCGCGGTAGGCCTTGATGTCGTTTTCCATGGTCGGCATCCAGTTCCCCAGGAACACGTCCATGTTCTTGCCGTCGGCCAGCGACTTGTAGGTCACGGGCACGGAAATCATGGTGGTCTTGGTCTTGTAGCCGAGGGCGTTGAGCACGACGCTGGTGGTCGCGGTTGTCGCGGTGATGTCGGTCCAGCCGACATCGGAGAAGTTTACGGTATTGCACTGCGCCGGTTCTGCGGCTTGCGCCAGAACCGGCAGACTAAGCATGGCGGCCAACAACAACGACGGGGAACCTTTCATGGATGGACTCCTTGGTGTTTTTTTTGGCAGTGTTCCGACTGGACCACCGCACTTATAGGTTGCGGTTGGATGGCGTTCTGGAGACAGCTCTACCACGGCGCCTTGCAATCGAGTCGATATGATCATGTACCAGTGAAAATCTGACGCCTACAGGGCGCGTCGTATCCAGTACAGGGATGGTCGCATCCAGTGTCGGTGACGTCGTTTACAGATTTTTTCAGCCCTTTTTTCCCCTCTGAACCGCAAAAAAACGGCGAAAACACGGCGTAAAAGACACGCGGCGTTGGTGGGCATGAGTGCGTCGGTTAGAGACGTCGAACAACAGGATAAAAGCTTGATGATGCGCTCATCTCGGCGGATTGCAGCTTCAGCGTAGCAGCTCCGTCACCGCGCGCTTTGGCGTGCGCAGTGGGCCCATTCAGGAGTTCGTCAGTCATGGCTATCAGTGTTTTCGACTTGTTCAAAATCGGCATCGGCCCTTCCAGTTCGCACACCGTGGGGCCCATGCGGGCAGCGGCGTTGTTTGTGCAGGGCTTGCGCGAGCGGGGGCTGCTGGAACAGGTGCGGCGTGTCGAAGTCCAGCTGTTTGGCTCGTTGTCGGCCACGGGCATCGGCCACGGCAGCGACAACGCGGTGATCATGGGCCTGATGGGCGAGTGGCCGGATGCGATCGATCCGTCGCAAATCGGCATCCGTATCCAGGCCCTGCGCGAAACCCATACGCTGTTGCTCGACGGTCGCCTGTCGGTGCCGTTCGTCTGGGCTCGTGACATGCGCCTGATCGACGAAAACCTGCCGTTCCACCCCAACGCCATGACCCTGGTTGTCGAAGGCGAAGACGGCGAACTGCATCGCGACACCTACTATTCGGTCGGCGGCGGTTTTGTCGTCGATGAGGCGCAAGCCTCCAGCGGTGTCGTGGATCTGGATCGCACCGTACTTCCTTATGACTTTTCCAGCGCCGCCGAGCTGTTGCAGCTGTGCAAGAAGCACAACCTGCGCGTGGCGGAATTAATGATGGCCAACGAGAAAGTCTGGCGCAGCGAAGAGGAAATCCGCAGCGGCCTGATGAAGCTCTGGCGCGCCATGCAGGATTGTGTCGAGCAGGGCCTGAAACACGAAGGCATCCTGCCCGGCGGGCTGAACGTGCGCCGCCGCGCGGCCAAGCTGCATCGCAGCCTACAGGAACTGAATAAGCCCAACGTGATCGGCTCGACCTTGAGCGCCATGGAGTGGGTCAACCTGTTCGCCCTGGCGGTCAACGAAGAAAACGCCGCCGGCGGGCGCATGGTCACGGCACCGACCAATGGCGCGGCGGGGATCATTCCAGCGGTGCTGCACTATTTCATGAAGTTCAGCGAGGCCGTGACCGACGCCAATGTCGTCGACTACTTCCTCGGTGCGGCGGCGGTGGGCATCCTGTGCAAGAAGAACGCCTCGATCTCTGGTGCCGAGGTCGGTTGCCAGGGCGAAGTCGGTTCGGCCTGCGCCATGGCGGCCGCCGGGCTGGCGGAAATCCTTGGCGCCACGCCAGAGCAACTGTGCAACGCGGCGGAGATCGGTCTTGAACACAACCTCGGCCTGACCTGCGACCCGGTGGGTGGGCTGGTCCAGGTGCCGTGCATCGAGCGCAACGCGATTGCTGCGGTGAAGGCGATCAACGCCGCGCAGATGGCGTTGCGGGGCGATGGCCAGCACTTTATTTCGCTGGACCGGGTGATCCGCACCATGCGCGATACCGGTGCCGACATGCATGACAAATACAAGGAGACATCGCGGGGCGGGTTGGCGGTGAGTGCTGTGGAGTGTTGACACCGCGTCGACCCCATCGCGAGCAAGCTCGCTCCCACAGGTTTTGCGTCGGTCACAAGAATTGTGTTCACCTTGATCCCTGTGGGAGCGAGCTTGCTCGCGATAGCGCCAGACCAGTCAAAACTGCGCGCTAAGTGAACACCCGGATTAAAACGCGCCTCCTTTTAGCGCGTCGCTCACAGATAAATTGTCTTGCCACTTATCGAGGGCCAACCAGCCCTCGACCGCTCGTCACCTGTGCCTGCGGTGACACTCCTTTCCAGTGCGGCGCAACGCCGTTCCCACAAGTGCTACCGAATTGCTCACCGCTCGTGAGCCGGGGCGCTTGCCAGTCCTGATGGCCATTTAAATCCCCACGCCTTGCAAGACATATATAGACACATTCCGACGTCGTTTTTAGGAGTTATTGAACGCACATTCAAAAATAGGCATGGCAATTGCTCTGTCATTACAAAGCCCGTCTCCCACGCGAGAACGATGGCAATAAAAAGAGCCTCCGCCTGAGGCCATCACCCGCTTTGTGTGAGGAGATACCGCGATGACGACGTTCAACTCCGGGGCCCAACCCCAGAACCGTGCGCCTCAATCCATCGGCTTTCTGCTGCTGGACAATTTCACGCTGATTTCTCTGGCCTCCGCAGTGGAACCCCTGCGCATGGCCAACCAGTTGTCCGGTCGCGAACTGTATCGGTGGACTACTCTCACCGTCGATGGCGGCCAGGTCTGGGCCAGTGACGGCCTGCAGATCACCCCCGACGCCTCCATGCACAAAGCCCCGCCAATGGACACTGTCATCGTCTGCGGCGGTATCGGCATCCAGCGCACTGTGACCCGTGAACACGTGTCATGGCTGCAAAGCCAGGCTCGCCAGTCCCGCCGCCTTGGCGCGGTGTGCACCGGCAGCTGGGCCCTGGCCTGCGCCGGCCTGCTCGACGGCTTCGATTGCAGCGTGCACTGGGAATGCCTGGCCGCCATGCAGGAAGCTTTCCCGCGGGTGGCCATGAGCACTCGCCTGTTCACCCTCGACCGTAACCGTTTCACCAGCTCCGGCGGCACCGCGCCGCTGGACATGATGCTGCACCTGATCAGCCGCGATCACGGCCGTGAACTGTCGGCGGCCA
This sequence comes from Pseudomonas sp. B1(2018), assembly GCF_003097365.1. Classification (NCBI taxonomy): domain Bacteria; kingdom Pseudomonadati; phylum Pseudomonadota; class Gammaproteobacteria; order Pseudomonadales; family Pseudomonadaceae; genus Pseudomonas; species Pseudomonas sp. B1(2018). The sequence continues at coordinate 157,549 of NZ_PYUK01000016.1, read as the reverse complement.
TTTCGGAAATGTTCGTCTACGAGCGCATCCGCAACGAGCAGGATCACCAGCGTGTGCCGCTCAAGCACATGCTCGGCACGAATCAGCCAAAACTGCAGGAAATCGTTGCGCTGATGGAAGCCAACCTCGAAGAGCCAATCGATCTCGACGAACTGGCCGTCTATGTCGCGGTATCCCGTCGTCAGCTCGAGCGCCTGTTCCAGAAATACCTGCACTGCTCGCCGTCGCGTTACTACCTCAAGCTGCGCCTGATCCGCGCCCGGCAACTGCTCAAGCAAACGCCGATGTCGATCATCGAAGTGGCGTCGGTGTGCGGTTTTGTGTCCACGCCGCACTTCTCCAAGTGCTACCGCGAATACTTCGGCATTCCGCCGCGTGACGAGCGTGTAGGCTCCAACACTACCCAGCAAGTGGCGATGATGCCGTTGCCGCAAGCCTTGGTGCTGTCGCCGTTGTCCGGGCCGTTGTCGGCGCTGAGCCAGGCGCGTAATGAGTCGACGTTTGCCAGTGTAAGGCTTTAAACCGAGGCGCCTTTAAAAGATCGCAGCCTTCGGCAGCTCCTACAGGAACTGCCGAAGGCTGCGATCTTTTGCTTTCAGGTGCGGTGGCTTTGCTGATACTCCGCCAACGCTGGCAACAACTGCTTGTCGATCGCCTGACGCACCGCTGGCAGGATCGTCGCGCTGCTGGTGTACATCTGCTTGACCATGGTGCGCAGCACTATCGCCCGTTCATTGTTCAAACCTCGTACCGCGCACTCGCAAGCCTGCTCGGCCGTGGCGCCGTTCGGCACTTGAAACCCCAATGACTTGAGCTGGCCCAACAGGTCTTCCTGGTCTATCAAATCGGCGTGCATCATGACGCAATCCTTCTTCAGGGAACGGTGTCGTGGCTCGATTCTGGTAGGGCCACGCAGTAGCGGCAAGGGCGAATTGTCGCAATGGCCGCAATGGCTATGAACAGGTCGTTTTCGACTAACTTGCCGTGGGCAGGAGTGGGCACACTGGGCTCAGCTCGCTTCACGAAGGTTTGGTCACCCTCGCACGGCGGCTCCTCAACAGTACCCTCTGCCTCGATCCTGTCACGGCTTGATCGGGGCTTTTTTTGCCGGTTGAAAAGCAAAGGATCGCAACCTTCGGCAGCTCCTACATGGATCGTGTTTCACCTGTAGGAGCTGCCGAAGGCTGCGATCTTTTAGAGACTTAACGCTGCAACACCAGAATCCGCGACAACAACTCATCCCGGTCGACGTAGCAACCCTGGAAATGCCGCGCCCCGGTGGCGGGGTCGAAGGCGTTGCGGGCGTGCAGGGTGCGGCGGTTGTCGAAGCACCACAGCTCACCGGGACTGAGCCGCTGCATCAAGCGGAACCGGGGTTCGCGCGTCATCGCGATAAAGCGCCGGTAGGCGTGATAGAGCTTGGGCATCTGTTCCACCGAGGTGTCGAACGGTCCGCGCAGAAAGTTCGCCATGCGGATTTCCGATACCTGCCCCAACGTATCCAGGGCAATGATCGGCGCGAGGCGGCGGTAGTCGCTGTGGCGGTCCTTGTTGCGAAACTCCACGGGAATTTCGCAAAGGCTTTTGAATGACTCCGGGTCTTCTCGGCGCAGCGCATCGGCGATGGCAAAACCGTCGACAAAAATGCTTTCGCCGCCCTCGGCGTCATTGACCAGGCAATGCAGGAATTGCAGCCCCGGTTGCAACTCCCGGGTCGGCAAATCGCTGTGCAGCGGCAGGTTGAAGGCGGTGTAGGCGTTGCTGTCGGCATCGGCCTTCGATTGCACGTTGAACAGCACGCCGAAATTGCTTTCGCGGATGAAGGAAATCCGTTGCGCGATCAGCTTCAGCGAGCCGGGCTCGGTGGGCACGCCACGAACCTGGGTCAGGCCGACATCACGAACCGCCAGCAGCCATTGCAGCAACGCCTGCGGGTCGTTCATCAGGGCTTGATATTCGAACACCGGCAACTGCAAATCGCTGTGCCAGAGCCTGGCTTTGGGCTTGCGTGCCAGACGTTCGGCGCGGGATTCATCGTCATAGGCGTGGGCGCGCAGCCAGCCGGGATCGAAGCGGCTGGCGTGGCCATCCTGCCAATCCACCGACAGGCAACCATCGGTGTCGAGGTGTACGGCGCCAGGCATCAGGTCTTGAGCCACATCGACGATTTCCAGCACTTGCTCGCGGGTCACGGTGTAGACGCATTGTGGGCACGGGCAGTTATCCCGCAGCCATTGATGATGGAAAGGGCTGACGCGATCGTCGGCCCACTTCACCAGAACCCGGTCCGCCAGTGTTTGCACGCCAGTCAGCGCGCTGATCAACGGATAGGTACGAAAGTCGGCAAATGCAGCGGCGGTGTTCATGGCGATCTCCTTGTTATTTTTTTGGGGGTAATGCGATCACTCGGCCAATGTACCCGGGCGTTGGCAGGTCCGCCTGTTCGGCGACGATGGCTTGCAGCCGATTCAAGGATTGTTCGCTGAACGGGGCTGAACGCGGTCCGGCGAGATCCACGTGCAGCAGCATCTGTTCATTACCGGCGAGTTCCTTGTCATCACCGACCAGATGCAGGCTGTGATAGAGGTGCAGGCGTTTGCTGTCGTGGGCAATGATCTGGGTGTGCACTTCGACTTGGGCGTCGAGTTTCACTTCGTGCAGGTAGTTGAGGTGCAGCTCGAGGGTGAACAACGAGTTGCCGCTGGCTTCCCGGCTGTTGCTGTCCAGGCCCAGGCGATCCATCAGGGCATCGGTGGCGTAGCTGAAAATCAGCAGGTAGAAGGCGTCGCGCAGGTGGCCGTTGTAGTCGACCCAGTCGGGGATGATGGTGGTTTGGTAGGTGGTGAGGGTGGGCATGGTTTCTGATCCAATTTGTGTGGTGACTGGACTGCCGCTATCGCGAGCAAGCTCGCTCCCACAGTGATTTGCAGTGTGAATACAATCTATGTCACTCAGCAGATCCCCTGTGGGAGCGAGCTTGCTCGCGATGGGGCCAGTGCTGCTGGCCCCACAGCCTGGGCTTACTCGCTGAAGGCCATCCCATGCTTCTCTTTGGTGGTCTTCACCGCCTCCAGCACTGCCAGCAGGCAGTCATCACGATAGCGCTCCAGTGCCGAAATGCTGTGTTTACCCAGTTGATCGCTGGTGCCATCGACCACGTCGTCGATCAGTTTGTCGGTCAGTTCCGGGGCTGGCAGGTAAGTCCACGGCAACTGCAACGCCGGGCCGAACTGCGCCATGAAGTGACGCATACCGGCATCACCACCGGCCAGGGTGTAGGTCAGGAAGGTGCCCATGAACGACCAGCGCAAGCCTGCGCCGAAACGGATCGCATCGTCGATTTCACCGGTAGTCGCCACGCCGTCGTTGACCAGGTGCAGCGCCTCACGCCACAGCGCTTCGAGCAGGCGATCAGCGATGAACCCCGGCACTTCCTTGCGCACGTGCAACGGGCGCATGCCTAGAGACTCATAGACTTTCATCGCCGCTTGCACGGCTTCGGGCGCGGTGTTTTTACCGCCAACCACTTCGACCAGCGGCAGCAGGTAAACCGGGTTGAACGGGTGACCGACCACGCAGCGCTCCGGGTGCGTGGCACTCTCGTAGAACTCGCTCGGCAGCAGGCCGGAGGTGCTGGAGCCGATCAACGCATTGGGCTTGGCCGCCGCGCTGATTTTGCTGTGCAGGTCCAGTTTCAGCTCAAGGCGTTCCGGGGCACTTTCCTGGATGAAGTCAGCGTCGCGAACGCATTCTTCGATGGTCGCGACAAAACGCAGGCGATCCTGCGATGCACCCGGCGCCAGTCCTTGTTTCTCCAGTGCGCCCCAGGCGTTGGCGACGCGTTTGCGCAGGGCTGCTTCAGCGCCTGGCGCCGGGTCCCAGGCCACGACGTCCAGGCCATGGGCGAGGGCGCGGGACACCCAGCCGCTGCCGATGACACCGCTGCCCAGGGCGGCGAAGGTTTTGATTTCGGTAATAAAGCTCATGGCAATTTCCTGAAAGATTCGGTGACCCCTGTAGGAGCTGCCGAAGGCTGCGATCTTTTGATCTTGTTTTTGCGAGCAACATCAAAAGATCGCAGCCTTCGGCAGCTCCTACAGGGGGGTGTATGGAGTTAGCCGCGCTGGGTCAGGCCCATCTTTTTGCGGCCTTCAGCGGGGGTGAGCACGCGGGCACCGAGGCGGCTGAGGATTTCCGTGGCGCGTTCGACCAGTTGGCCGTTGGTCGCCAGCACGCCCTTGTCCAGCCACAGGTTGTCTTCCAGTCCGACTCGCACGTTGCCGCCGAGCAACACCGCTTGTGCCGCCATCGGCATCTGCATGCGACCGATACCGAAGCCGGCCCAGACCGCGTCGGCGGGCAGGTTGTCGACCATGGCCTTCATGGTGGTGGTGTCCGCCGGCGCGCCCCATGGGATGCCCAGGCACAGCTGGAACAATGGGTTGTCGAGCAGGCCTTCCTTGATCATCTGCTTGGCGAACCACAGGTGGCCGGTGTCGAAGATTTCCAGCTCGGCCTTCACGCCCAGCTCTTGAATGCGTTTGGCGCCAGCGCGCAGCTGGGCCGGGGTGGAGACGTAGATGGTGTCGCCGTCACCGAAGTTCAGGGTGCCGCAATCGAGGGTGCAGATTTCCGGCAGCAGTTCTTCGACGTGGGCCAGGCGGGTCAGCGGGCCGACCAGATCGGTGTTCGGGCCGAATTCCATCGGATTTTCGCCGGCACCGATTTCCAGGTCGCCGCCCATGCCGGCAGTGAGGTTTACGATGATGTCCACGTCCGCCTCGCGGATACGCTCCATCACCTCGCGGTACAGCGCCACATCACGGCTGAACTTGCCGGTTTGCGGGTCGCGCACATGGCAGTGAACCACGGTGGCACCGGCCTTGGCGGCCTCCACGGCGGCAGCCGCGATCTGTTTTGGGGTGACCGGCACGTGTGGGCTCTTGCTGGTCGTGTCGCCAGCACCGGTGAGTGCGCAGGTGATGATGACGTCGTGGTTCATTTGGCGGTTCCTTACAGGCGAGTTTTTGGTTTTGGTCAGGCGTGCTGGTCCCGTTCGCAGCCCCTTGGGGCTGCGAGACGGTGGTGGGTTCGGGTTTATTTACTGGTCAGTTGCAGGTTTTCAGCGGCCGGTTTGCCATCGAAGGTGGTGACGCCTTCAAGCCAGCGTTTTTTGTCCTGCGGGTGATCCTTGAGCCATTGTTTGGCCGACTCGAAAGCGTCCTTGTGATCCAGCAGTGGCTGCATCATCCGGCTCTCGTCTTCGGCGGTGAACGTCAGGTTGCTCAGCAGGCGACCGATGTTCGGGCATTGCTCGGCGTAGGTCGGCGCGGTGACGGTCCACACGGTGGCCTTGCCTTCGTTCGGGCCGAGGGCGTCGTCGCTGCCGGTGAGGTAGGTCATTTTCACGTTGACGTTCATCGGGTGCGGCGCCCAGCCAAAGAACACCACGGCTTCGTTGCGACGCACGGCGCGGTCCACCGCGGCGAGCATGCCGGCTTCGCTGGACTCGACCAGCTGGAACTTGCCGAGGCCGAACTGGTTCTTGGAGATCATCGCCTTGATCTGGGTGTTGGCGCCCGAGCCCGGCTCGATGCCGTAGATCTTGCCGCCCAGTTCTTTTTCGAACTTGGCGATGTCAGCGAAGGTTTTCAGGCCCTTGTCGGCGAGGTAGGTCGGCACGGCGAGGGTCGCGCGGGCGTCTTGCAGGCTTGGCGCTTCAAGCACCTTGACCTGCTTGGCATCGACGAAGGGGGTGATGGTCTGGGTCATCAGCGGGTTCCAGTAGCCGAGGAACAGGTCCAGACGCTGGTCGCGGATCCCGGCGAAGATGATTTGCTGGGAGGCGCTGGTTTGTTTGGTGCTGTAGCCGAGGCCATCGAGCAATACCTGGGTCATGGTACTGGTGGCGATCACGTCGGTCCAGTTCACTACACCCATGCGCACGTTCTGGCATGCGGCGGGTTCGGCGGCCATGACACTGGCGCTCAGTAACGCGGTACCACTGAGTGCAAGAATACAGCTGCTGATCAGTCGTTTCATTCTCAGGTTCCTCGGCAGTTCGTTTATTGTGAGTTCCGGTGTCTGATGCGCCGGTGATGCCAAGTTACGCAGCAAAGCACCGATGAAAGCGCACTGCGGCGACCAGCTCTTGCACTGCAGCGACCTGTGCTCTTGAAAGCCGCTTGCAACTGGCGTATCAACATCCTCACGCTACCCGCCCTCTCGTTACCCGGCCTCTTGTTACCTGCTAAGCGAGTGCGCTCCATGTCCCAGGATTTCTACTTCTTGTTGATGCCGGGTTTCTCGGCCATCGGATTTATCTCGGCCATCGAGCCGTTGCGGGTCGCCAATCGCTTTCGTGGCGAACTCTATCGCTGGCATGTGCTGAGCGCGGACGGCGGGGCGGTGCTGGCCAGTAACGGTATGTCGGTCAACGCCGATGCGGCGCTGGAGCCGCTGAAGAAGGGCGCGACACTGTTGGTGGTTGCCGGGTTCGAACCGCTGAAATTCGCCACCCCGGCGCTGGAGCACTGGTTGCGTCGGCTGGACAACGAAGGCGTGACCCTCGGCGCCATCGACACCGGCAGCTTCATCCTCGCCGAGGCAGGCCTGCTCGACGGCCATCGCCTGACCCTGCACTGGGAAGCCATCGACGCCTTCAAGGAGTCTTATCCACAGCTCAGCGTCACCCAGGAATTGTTTGAGATCGACCGCCGGCGCATCACCTCCGCGGGTGGCACCGCTTCCATTGATCTGATGCTGGATCTGATCGCCCAGGCCCATGGCCCGGAACTGGCGATCCAGGTCAGTGAACAATTCGTGCTCGGCCGCATCCGCCCGCGCAAAGACCACCAACGCATGGAAGTCGCCACACGCTACGGCATCAGTAACAAGAAGCTGGTGCAGGTGATCGGCGAGATGGAACAGCACAGCGAACCGCCGCTGAGTACGCTGGAACTGGCGGAATCGATCAAGGTGACGCGGCGGCAGTTGGAGCGCCTGTTTCGCCTGCACCTGAACGACACGCCGAGCAATTTCTACCTGCGGTTACGGTTGGAAAAAGCGCGGCAGTTGTTGCGGCAGACTGACATGAGCGTGCTGGAGGTGAGCATTGCCTGCGGGTTTGAGTCGCCGTCGTATTTCACCCGCAGTTATCGGGCGAAATATGAGCGGTGCCCACGGGAGGATCGACGTACTGCTAAAGCGTAAAATCAAAAGATCGCAGCCTTCGGCAGCTCCTACATGGGGTCTCCTGTAGGAGCTGCCGAAGGCTGCGATCTTTTGATCTTGGCGGTATTACTTCTTCAACAGCGCCGAACAAGCCGCTTTAAACGCCTCATGCTGATACTTGTTCAGCGTATCCGGCAGCTCGACATTGAATTTCTTGCACTGCGCGGTAATTGTTTGAGGCGACAGCAGCGTCACTTCGCAATTCTCCAGCAACTGGAAAACCCCTTCGATCTTGAACGTGGTCGGCCCACCGGCGAATTCACCTTTCTTGCTGCGCTTCTTGATCGCGATACGGTCGATGGAGTTCTCGCGCACAAACGAAGCGACCTGGGCTGCGAACACTTTGACGTTGGCGGCTTCGTCGTCATCGTCCAGGGCAATTTTCTTGGTGGCGAGCGCGACATGGCTCAGCGCCAGACCGTCCAGCGTGGCCACGGCGATGATCGCTTCGCTGCCTTTGATTTCGATGCCGCAGACTTTCATGTTGAATCCCTTTACTGGCTGAAGCGTGCAGCTTACAGCTCAAGTTGAGTGGCGGTGATACCAAACGCCGCGGCGATTTTTTCGCGGGTGGCCTTGCGAGGCTTGGCGACCGTTTCCTGTTGGGCAAATGCCGGCTGGGATATGCCCATTCGTTTGGCCACTTCATCCTGGGTAAGGTTCAAGTGTTCGCGCCAGGCGCGGATTGGGGTAGCGCCATCGACAATGCGGCTCACCACCTCGTGGGGGATCAAGTCGGGCTCGATTTTCTGTGCCACGTATTGCGCATAGGGAATGACAACAAAGGCTGGATTGCCTTCGGCGTCGTTGATGATTTGGATGTCAGTAGGTGCGTTCATCGCGTTTTTTAACCTCTTGAATACTGACCACTTTGATCGCGCCATCCCAGTCGAACATAACCCGGTAATTACCGACACGTAGCCGATAAGCGTAGTCATGACCGACCAGTGCTTTGACATTGCCTACATCGGGCATGTCTGCCAGCGCCGTGATGGCATCACGACCTGAATCTGGTGAGCGGAATGCAATCTCAAGAGTTGCTTAACGGCCTTTCGAGTCCAGTGGATGCTGTTCATTGAAGAATATAAGTCTTTTATAAGATTTGCGAATATTTACTTATATTTTTCAGGTGCACAATCAACAACGATTGTCAGCATGTTGCGTGAAAAGCCCACAGATTGGGGCTTCCAGGCAATACGTGTAGGCAGGGTCAGAACGTGTTGTAGGAAGAAGGGAAAGTGCTGTTGAAAGGTGGACGCAGTTCCAGCTTTCACCGGAATATTCAGGACTATTCCTGCCCAATCGACTCCAAAAACTCCGACCGCTCATCACTCATTCTTGCCACGCAATCATTCTGCGCAATGGTGAACGCCTTGCTGCCACCGGTGGCCGGGAAGGCTTCGACGGCGCAGTCGGCATCCCGGGTCTTCAGCCACTGCTGTTGGGCAGCCTTGAGCTTGGCGGTGATGTCGGCCAGTTGCGACGGGTTTTTGCCGTATTGCGACTGCATGCGATCGCTAAGGCCCTGGAGGTTTTCCTTGAGCAGGTCTTCGGCGGTGGTTTTGCTGAAGGCCGAGCACTCGAGGGTCTGGACGTCGTTTTCGACTTTATCGCACGGGTTGTCGTCGGACTCCTCCGCTGCGTGTACGCCGGTCGCAATCAGTGCCAAAGCCAGAAGGATGGATTTCATTCAGGTCGCCGCTCTATTCCAGTGATGCAGCGAATTCTGGCCCAAGCCGAGGGCCTTGAACAGGTCGCTGATTGTGCCTGGCGACGACCCTTTGTCGCGGATTGACGCTTTCGGCAAACCCTCTGTCGTTTTTGCACCCGGTCGCCGAGGCACCGAGGCATATGCTGGCCCCAAAGCGCCGGCAGACGATTCGGCGCATGAATCGCTAATAAGGGGACAGCCTGATGAGCCCAGCCGAATTGCACGCCGACAGCATCGTTATCGACGGGCTGATTATTGCCAAGTGGAACCGTGAACTGTTCGAAGACATGCGCAAGGGCGGTTTGACCGCAGCCAACTGCACCGTGTCGGTGTGGGAGGGCTTTCAGGCCACCGTCAACAACATCGCAGCTAGCCAGAAGCTGATCCGCGAGAACAGTGACCTGGTGATGCCGGTACGTACCACCGCCGACATCCGCAAGGCCAAGGAGCAGGGCAAGACCGGCATCCTCTTCGGCTTCCAGAACGCCCATGCCTATGAAGACCAGATCGGCTATGTCGAGGTGTTCAAGCAGCTCGGCGTGGGCATCGTGCAGATGTGCTACAACACCCAGAACCTGGTGGGCACCGGTTGCTACGAGCGTGATGGCGGCCTGTCGGGCTTCGGTCGCGAAATCGTCGCCGAGATGAACCGCGTTGGCGTGATGTGCGACCTGTCTCACGTCGGCTCCAAGACTTCCGAAGAAGTCATCCTCGAGTCGAAAAAACCGGTTTGCTACTCCCACTGCCTGCCGTCGGGACTCAAGGAGCACCCGCGCAACAAGTCCGATGAAGAACTCAAGTTCATTGCCGACCACGGCGGCTTTGTCGGCGTCACCATGTTCGCGCCATTCCTCGCCAAGGGTATCGACTCGACCATCGACGACTACGCCGAAGCCATCGAGTACGTGATGAACATCGTCGGCGAAGACGCCATCGGCATCGGCACCGACTTCACCCAGGGCCATGGCCAGGACTTCTTCGAATACCTGACCCACGACAAGGGCTACGCCCGCCGCCTGACCAGCTTCGGCAAGATCATCAACCCGCTGGGCATCCGCACCGTGGGCGAGTTCCCGAACCTGACCGAAACCCTGCTCAAGCGCGGCCACTCCGAGCGAGTGGTGCGCAAGATCATGGGCGAAAACTGGGTGAACGTCCTCAAGGACGTTTGGGGCGAATAAGCCACTGCATCTCTGAATCCTTTCCCCCGGCCGCCCGCGCCGGGGGCAACACCAAAATTTTTCTGGAGTTAAGTTTCCATGGCCAAGATCGCCCCGCAATTGCCAATCGAAGTCGACAGCGAGACCGGTGTCTGGACGTCCGACGCCCTGCCGATGCTGTACGTGCCACGGCATTTCTTCGTCAACAACCACATGGGCATCGAGGAAGTGCTGGGCGCTGAAGCCTATGCCGAAATTCTCTACAAGGCCGGCTACAAGTCCGCCTGGCACTGGTGTGAAAAAGAAGCCGAATGCCATGGCCTGGAAGGCGTCGCGGTGTTCGAGCACTACATGAAGCGCCTGTCGCAGCGCGGCTGGGGCCTGTTCAAGATCCAGGACATCGACCTCGACAAAGGCACCGCCAGTGTCAAGCTCGAGCACTCGGCGTTCGTCTATGTGTACGGCAAGGTCGGGCGCAAGGTCGACTATATGTTCACTGGCTGGTTTGCCGGCGCGATGGACCAGATCCTCGCCGCTCGTGGCAGCAAGATCCGCACCGTGGCCGAGCAAGTCTACGGTGGCTCCGAAGAGGGCCACGAAGACGGCTTGTTCATCGTCAAGCCGTTGTAAGTCGAGGAACCCGCCATGGCTTTCGAAGCAATGTTCCAGCCGATCCAGATCGGCAAACTGACCATCCGTAACCGCGTGCTCAGCACCGCGCACGCCGAGGTTTATGCCACCGACGGCGGCATGACCACCGATCGGTACGTCAAGTACTACGAAGAGAAAGCCAAGGGCGGTATCGGCCTGGCGATTTGCGGCGGTTCGTCCGTGGTGGCCATCGACAGCCCGCAGGAATGGTGGAGTTCGGTGAATCTGTCCACCGACCGCATCATTCCGCACTTCCAGAATCTGGCCGATGCCATGCATAAGCACGGCGCCAAGATCATGATCCAGATTACCCACATGGGCCGTCGCTCGCGTTGGGACGGCTTCAACTGGCCGACGCTGATGTCGCCGTCGGGTGTACGCGAGCCGGTGCACCGTGCCACTTGCAAAACCATCGAGCCGGAAGAGATCTGGCGGGTGATCGGTAACTACGCTCAAGCGGCCCGCCGCGCCAAGGCCGGTGGCCTGGACGGTGTTGAACTGTCGGCGGTGCACCAGCACATGATCGACCAGTTCTGGAGCCCGCGGGTCAACAAGCGTACCGACGAATGGGGCGGCACCTTCGAAGGCCGGATGAAGTTCGGTCTGGAAGTCTTGAAAGCCGTACGCGCCGAGGTCGGTGACGATTTCTGCGTGGGCATGCGCATCTGTGGTGACGAGTTCCACCCGGACGGCCTGTCCCACGAAGACATGAAGCAGATCGCCAAGTATTACGACGATACCGGCATGCTCGACTTCATCGGCGTCGTGGGTTCGGGTTGCGACACCCACAACACCCTGGCCAACGTGATTCCGAACATGAGTTATCCGCCGGAGCCGTTCCTGCATCTGGCTGCCGGCATCAAGGAAGTGGTCAAGGTTCCAGTGCTGCACGCGCAGAACATCAAGGACCCGAACCAGGCCACGCGTATCCTGGAAGGCGGTTACGTCGATATGGTCGGCATGACCCGCGCGCACATCGCCGACCCGCACCTGATCGCCAAGATCAAGATGGGCCAGATCGACCAGATCAAACAATGCGTCGGAGCCAACTACTGCATCGACCGTCAGTATCAGGGCCTGGATGTGCTGTGCATTCAGAACGCCGCGACTTCTCGTGAATACATGGGCCTGCCGCACATCATCGAAAAAACCACTGGCGTGAAACGCAAGGTGGTGGTGGTCGGCGCCGGTCCTGCCGGGATGGAGGCCGCCCGCGTGGCCGCCGAGCGTGGCCACGACGTGACCCTGTTCGAGAAAAAGGAATTCATCGGCGGGCAGATCACCACCGCATCGAAAGCCCCGCAACGGGACCAGATCGCCGGTATCACCCGCTGGTATCAACTGGAACTGGCACGGTTGAAAGTCGACCTGCGCCTGGGTACCGCGGCTGACGCGCCAACCATCATGGACCTGCGTCCGGACGTGGTGGTGCTGGCCGTCGGCGGTCATCCGTTCATCGAGCAGAACGAACACTGGGGCGCGGCTGAAGGCCTGGTGGTCAGCAGCTGGGACATCCTCGACGGCAAGGTTGCACCGGGCAAAAACGTGCTGGTCTACGACACCATTTGCGAATTCACCGGCATGTCGACCGCTGACTTCATCGCCGACAAGGGCAGCCAGGTAGAGATCGTCACCGACGACATCAAGCCGGGCGTGGCCATCGGGGGCACATCGTTCCCGACTTACTACCGCAGCATGTACCCGAAAGAAGTGATCATGACCGGCGACATGATGCTGGAGAAGGTCTACCGCGAAGGCGACAAGCTGGTGGCGGTACTGGAAAACGAATACACCGGTGCCAAAGAGGAGCGGGTGGTTGACCAGGTGGTCGTGGAAAACGGCGTGCGTCCGGACGAAGAAATCTACTACGCGCTGAAGGAAGGCTCGCGCAACAAAGGTCAGATCGACGTCGAAGCCTTGTTCGCGATCAAGCCGCAACCTTGCCTGGAACAGAGCGGCGACGGCTACCTGCTGTTCCGCATCGGCGACTGCGTGGCCCAGCGTAACGTGCACGCGGCGATCTATGACGCGTTGCGGTTGTGCAAGGATTTCTAAGCCTTTGACGTCCCCCGTGTAGGAGCTGCCGCAGGCTGCGATCTTTTGATTTTGTTTTCAAGATCAAGATCAAAAGATCGCAGCCTGCGGCAGCTCCTACACACCGACCGCGTTTCTCCAAGATGTTCTGGTGGGAGCTTCACCATGTTGAACACCCTTCTTCCAATCCTGTTGTTCGCAGCCCTGGGCCTTGGTGTCTTGGGCGCGTTGCGGCGGGTGGCCATGTGGCGCCGGGGCCGGGCTTCGAAAGTCGACCTGATCGGTGGACTGTTCGCCATGCCCAAGCGCTACATGGTCGACTTGCACCATGTGGTGGCGCGGGACAAATACATTGCCAACACCCACGTTGCCACGGCCGGCGGTGCGGTGGCGTCCATCGTGCTGGCGATTCTGGTGCATGGTTTCGGCCTGCATAACCGCTTCCTCGGCTATGCGCTGCTGCTGATGTCGGCGGTGATGTTCGTTGGCGCGATCTTCGTTTACCTGCGTCGGCGCAACCCGCCGTCGCGCCTGTCGAAAGGCCCGTGGATGCGCCTGCCGAAAAGCCTGCTGGCATTCTCGGCCTCGTTCTTCCTGTTGACCCTGCCGGTGGCGGGCATCCTTCCGGAAAACTTCGGCGGTTGGCTGTTGGCGGCGATTCTCGGGGTTGGCGTGTTGTGGGGCGTGTCGGAACTGTTCTTCGGCATGACTTGGGGCGGGCCGATGAAGCACGCCTTTGCCGGCGCCTTGCACTTGGCCTGGCACCGCCGCGCCGAGCGTTTTGGCGGCGGCCGTTCCACCGGTTTGAAGCCGCTGGATCTCAGCGACTTGAGTGCGCCACTGGGCGTGGAAAAACCCAAGGATTTCACCTGGAACCAATTGCTCGGCTTCGACGCCTGCGTGCAGTGCGGTAAATGCGAAGCCGCGTGCCCGGCCTTCGCCGCCGGCCAGCCGCTGAACCCGAAAAAACTGATTCAAGACATGGTCGTCGGCCTGGCCGGTGGCACCGATGCAAAATTCGCTGGCAGCCCATATCCCGGTAAAGCGATTGGCGAGCACGCTGGCAATCCACATCAGCCGATCGTCAATGGTCTGGTGGACGCCGAGACCCTGTGGTCGTGCACGACTTGCCGCGCCTGCGTCGAGGAGTGCCCGATGATGATCGAGCACGTCGATGCCATCGTCGACATGCGCCGTCACCTGACCCTGGAAAAGGGCGCGACCCCGAACAAGGGCGCCGAAGTCCTGGAAAACCTGATCGCCACCGACAACCCGGGCGGCTTTGCGCCGGGCGGGCGGATGAACTGGGCGGCGGACTTGAACCTCAACCTGCTCAGCGAAAAGAAATCCACCGACGTGCTGTTCTGGGTCGGCGACGGCGCCTTCGACATGCGCAACCAGCGCACCCTGCGCGCCTTCGTCAAAGTGCTCAAGGCGGCGAAAATCGACTTCGCCGTACTCGGCCTCGAAGAACGTGACAGCGGTGACGTGGCCCGACGCCTGGGCGATGAAGCAACGTTCCAATTGCTGGCCAAGCGCAACATCCAGACCCTGGCCAAGTACAGTTTCAACCGCATCGTCACCTGCGATCCGCACAGCTTCCACGTGCTGAAAAACGAGTACGACGCCTTCGACGGCAACTACCTGGTGCAGCACCACAGCACCTACATGGCGGAAATCATCGATGCTGGCGCGCTGAACCTCGGTCAGCACAAAGGTGACAGCGTGACCTACCACGACCCGTGCTACCTCGGCCGCTACAACGGCGAATACGAGGCGCCGCGCCAGGTGTTGCGTGCCCTCGGGATCGAAGTGAAAGAGATGCAACGTTCCGGTTTCCGCTCCCGCTGCTGCGGCGGTGGTGGCGGTGCACCGATCACCGACATTCCGGGCAAGCAACGCATTCCTGACATGCGCATGGAAGACATCCGCGAAACCGGTGCCGAACTGGTGGCCGTGGGTTGTCCACAGTGCACCGCGATGCTCGAAGGCGTGGTCGAACCCCGGCCGCTGATCAAGGACATCGCCGAACTGGTGGCCGACGCGTTGCTCGACGACGCTGCGCCCGCCAAGACACCCGTCAAGCGCGAACCTGCGGAGGCCCACTGATGAGCGACATTATCCGCCGCGACCCGCGGGCCGAATGGATCGCCCGCAATCGTCTGCATCCATTGCACGCGGCCATGCAACCGGCGCAGCACAGCTGGATGGGGCCTAACGGTGTCATCCGCAAGAATCCCCATGGCATTGGCTTTATCGGCCCCAATGGCATCAAGCGCATCGACCGCAGTGGGGCCCAGCAGGGCGGGACGACTAAACGTTCAGCCGCGGTTGAAGTGCAATTGCCATTGCATCAGGTGGCCGCGCCGGCGTTTTACATCAGCGTGGTGCCGGACATGGTCGGTGGCCGCTTGAGCAGTCACGACCGCGACCTGCTGGGCCTGGCCCATCAACTGGCCGGCAAGGACGGCGCAGTGCTGGCCGTGGTGTTCGGCGAGCACAAGGAAAGCGCTTTTGCCACGGCGGGCGTCGACCGCCTGCTGGTGTTGGAAGGCGAAGCATTCAGCGGTTATGCACCGGAGCAACGGGTCCAGGGGCTGCGGGCTGTGGATAACCAGTTCAGCCCGCGTCACTGGTTGTTGCCGGACAGTCGCACCGGTGGCGGGGAACTGGGTCGGCGCTTTGCCGCTGCCCTGGGCGAACGCCCGGCCACTCGGGTCTGGCAGGTCAAGGATCAGGAGTGCATCGGCCGCGCCGGTGCCGGTCTGCAAGACCTTGCCCGTCCGTTGGCGCGCTTGATTCTGGCGGCTGCCGAGTGCGCTGAACCGGTCAGTGAAACCCGTCATGAAGCGTTGCCGGTGGAGTTATCCACAACCGTGGCGCGCAGCCTGTCGCGGATCGAAGATCTGGGCGCGGTAGCGGTGGACCCGGCGGCGATTCCGATGGCCGAAGCCGAGTTCATTTTCTCCGGCGGCAACGGGGTCAAGGACTGGGGACTTTTCCACAGGACCGCCGAAGCCCTCGGCGCGACCGAAGGCGCATCGCGGGTGGCGGTGGACGACGGCTTCATGGCCCGCGATCGTCAGGTCGGGGCGTCCGGTACCTGGGTGACTGCACGGGTCTATGTGGCTGTGGGGATTTCCGGGGCGATCCAGCACCTGCAGGGCATCGGTGCCTGCGACAAGGTGGTGGCGATCAACCTCGACCCTGGCTGCGACATGATCAAGCGTGCCGACCTCTCGGTAATCGGCGAGAGCGCGGAGATTCTTCAAGCCTTGATCGACGCGGTAGAGGCTTACCGCAACGACGCCAAGCGCGATGCGGCTTAAGGGAAGGAAAGGGTTATGAGCACGAAAATCATCAGCCTGGTGTCCATCGGCGCCCACCCGACGTCCGGTCGGCCGCGTCGTGCGGAACAGGATGCGCGGGCGGTGGAACTGGGCCTGCAACTGGCTGGGGATAACTTGCAGGTGCTGCATGCCGGCGATGTCGCCGAGCCTGCGCTGCGCGCTTACCTGGGTATGGGCCTGGAAGAGTTGCATGTGCTTGAGCAGCCCGAGGGTGCCGATGCGCTGCCGGCATTGACCGAGTATCTGCGCGATGCCGGTGCTCAGGTGGTGTTGACCGGCAGCCAGGCGGAAACCGGTGAAGGTTCGGGCATGTTGCCCTTCCTGCTGGCTGAAAGCCTGGGCTGGCCGCTGGTGGTGGGACTGGCACAGGTCGAGTCCATCGATGGCGGTTCGGCGCTGGTGCTGCAAGCCTTGCCGCGCGGTCAACGTCGTCGGCTGAAGGTACGCCTGCCGTTTCTGGCAACGGTGGACAACGCCGCGCCCAAGCCTCGCCAGAGCGCGTATGGCCCGGCCCGACGCGGCGTGCTGCAAGCGCAGGACGTTGAAGTCATTGATGATGAACTGCTCGCGGTCGCCAGCCTGCAACCGGCCAAGCCACGGCCCAAGCGCCTGAAAGTGATCAAGGCCAAGAGCGGCGCCGACCGCATGAAAGCCGCGACGGCCAAGGCCAGTGGTGGAGGCGGGCAGGTGCTCAAAGGCGTGACGGCCCAGGCCGGCGCCGAGGCGATTCTCAAGCTTCTGATTGAAGAAGGTGTAGTCCGCTAGGGCTTGTTGTAGGAGCTGCCGCAGGCTGCGATCTGTTGATCTTGTTTTTAAAAATGAAGGTCAAAAGATCGCAGCCTGCGGCAGCTCCTACATGTGAATCGTATAAATCTGACAGAGAAAACAATGGCAGTTGAATTTCGTTCGGCAGTGCGTGCAGACGCGCGTGAGATTGCGCGTCTGTTCCAGATTTCATCGGAAGGCGCTTCGGATTATATCTGGAGCCAACTGGCCGAACCTGGCCAGACATTGCTGGACGTCGGTGCCATTCGATATGCCCGGGACGACGTCGATTTCTCCTACCAGAACTGCCTGATTGCCGAGGCCGATGGTCAGGTCATTGGCATGATGCACAGTTACGCGATGCGCCACGATCCACTGGCGGTGCCGACGACCGACCCGGTGCTGGCGCCTTATGCCGACATGGAAGTGCCCGACACCCTGTATATCTCCAGCCTGGCCCTGCATGAAGGCTGGCGTAACCGGGGGCTGGGCATGCAGTTTCTCGCCCATGCCCAAGAACGGGCCGACCGGCTGGGGCTCAATGGCTTGAGCCTGATCGACTATGCCGCCAACACGGGTGCCCGGCGTTTTTACGAGCGACACGGTTTCGGGATCATCAAGACCTGCCAGGTCACCCCTCATCCCATGATCCGCGTCACCGGCGACGCCTATCTTATGCACAGGCCCTGAGCTGGATCGGGGGTGTTTCACCCGCGACAGTTATCCACAGCGCCACGCATTCTTTTTCTGACTCCACGCCGACAAGGGCGGTGAGCTACAGTTTTCTATGCGCTGATCAAGGGTGTGGCACGCTTTCGGGAGTTTTCAGACATTCAGCGCTGACTCATAAAACCCGGTTTTATGACTGGCTTGAATATGAAGACTTTCGCTCTTTTGGTGCTCTTTGCCACGGCCATGTGGGTATCCACAGGCTTGATGTCTGCCGTCCAGACAAAAGCACCCGTGGCCGATCAGGACTTTTATCAGTGGGTCGAGACCGAACAGGGGCGCAACGCGTCCCTGGCTCAACTGCGGCAACAGTGCGACAAGGTTCTGGATGCCGATAAGCACCTCGACTGTTCGGTGACGGTCCTGGCCAGAATGCTCGAAGCCAAGGTCGCCAACCAACTCCCCGAATACTTTATGGCGATCAAGGGCAGGCATGCCCGGGCGATAGAGGCCAGCGCCGATCTGAAACCGCTGTTCTCCATGTTCGGCGACAAATCACTGGCTATCCTGGCGACGACTGGCAATTTCTCGGTCAGCGGTTCGGCGCGGCATGAGGTATTGCCGCTGCATCCGTATGCCAACGACTTTTACATCGCGCAGGAAGTGCTGCCGTTTATCGATGTCGGTGCGGCCAACGGTGTCTCGGCGCGTTTTGTGCTGGACACGGGGGCACCGCAAACCCGGGTCAACATCGACACGGCGAAACAGATGGGCATCAGGTTGTTGCCCGATGCTCAGTATCGCTACAGCACGTTTTATGGCGAAAAAGGCCTGATCGCGAGGCTGGGCATTCTCGGGTCACTCAAAGTCGGCACTCGCGAGTTCAGGAATGTCCTGGTGTTTGTCAGCGACCGGGATAATTTGTTGGGGCTGGACCTGATCAGCAAACTGGGGCGCTTGAAGATCACCAGAAGAGCCCTGGAACTCAATCCTGCGCCTGTCAGGCGCTGCGATGCGTTCATTGCCTTTAGCCGCCAGGATCTCAACCAGCGGCTGGTGGTGGCCGCTCAGCTGGATCGCCGGACAACGCAGGCCATCATCGATACGGGAAATGTCGACTACCTGACGGCCTCGTCACCTGGCAGGCAGGTCAATGCCGTGCAGGCACTGACACCAGGAAGCTCGAACGGTTACACCGGCGACAACAAGCACTTTCAACGCTTCGACGGCGTACTGGTCATGCAAGGCAACATCATGGCGGTCAGCTACAAATACTTTCCGGGCTTCACCATCCCGCCGTCGCTGCTGGGCGGGCAATACGTGCCGTCGATATTGCTCGGTTGGCGCGCCTTCAAGGACTTTGAATTGAACCTGGACCTGGCCTCGGGTCGCTCATGCTTCAATAAAGTCTGAACACGGCGGTGTTTACCCACAATCCCTGTTGGTGGTTCTGTGGATAACATGTTCGCCCCTCGCTACGACCCATGTAAATCAAGCCCTGCAAAGCGTCGTTCAAAAAACAACCAGCCTGGTTCGTGGTTTTTCCAAGCTTTTTCAAGGGGATAAGTGCTGCTGTTAAGGCAGACTTGCCCCCAATCTCTGTTGGCGCTTCTGTGGATAAGATGTTTGCTATCGGCTGCAGGCCTTGTAAATAGCGGTTCGCAGGCGTCTGATCATAAAGTGATCAAAAGGTGGTTTTGCATTACCGGCTTTCACGCAAACGCTGGATTTTTCAAGGTTTCTGCGGTTTTCCACAGAGCCTTCCAAGTTAACCCCAAAGTCTGTTGGTGCTTCTGTGGATAAGGTGTTTGCCATCCTATGAACGCCTTTAAAAACGTGGCTTTCAGGCTTTAGATCAAAAAACGACCAGTCCATCCGTAGAAGCAGGCTTCTGGATAAGTCACGGTTTTTCTTTGGTTTTCGTGAAGAAAATTTCCGGCATATCCACAGTTGTCCCCAATAGCTGTGGGTGGAGATGTGGATAACTTGTTTGCGGAAGGCTGGGAGGTGCGGCGGGCATAGGTCTGAACGAGATAGGTCATATTTCGTACAGTTCTATGAATGACGGGCAAGCCCCCTGTAGAAGCGAGCCTGCTCGCGATGGACGTCAACGATAACGTTGGCAACCTGACACCCGGCGGCGTTCTCAGGCTCATCGCGAGCAAGCTCGCTCCTACAGGGAGTGGATTTAGCCTTGGACTGGAACGCCCTTGAGGTACGGTGCAGGCTCGGCCCCCAGGTTGCTCAGCAGACGCTCGCTGTACCAGTCCACGAAGTTCACCACGCCGAACTCATAGGTCTTGGAGTACGGGCCTGGCTGGTACGCGGTGGAGTTGATGCCGCGCTGGTTCTCTTCGGCCAGACGACGGTCCTGGTCGTTGGTGGCGTCCCAGACCTGGCGCATGCGCTCCACGTCGTAGTCCACGCCTTCGACCGCGTCCTTGTGCACGATCCACTTGGTGGTGACCATGGTTTCCTGGGCGCTGATCGGCCACACGGTGAACACGATGATGTGGTCGCCCATGCAGTGGTTCCAGGAGTGCGGCAGGTGCAGGATGCGCATCGAGCCCAGGTCCGGGTTCTTGATGCGGCCCATCAGCTTGGCGCAGCCCTGTTTGCCGTCCATGGTCATCGACACGGTGCCCTTGAGCAGTGGCATGCGCACGATGCGGTTGCGCAGGCCGAAGCTGGCGTGGGCGTACGGGATCTTCTCGGCTTCCCAGGCGGCGGCGGAGGCGGCCACGTGGTCCTTGAACGCCTGGTCGGCGCGCGGGTCGGTGACGTCGTCCCATTCCAGCAGGGTTTTCAGCAGTTCCGGGTGCGATGCGTTGCAGTGGTAGCACTCGCGGTTGTTCTCTAGCACCAGCTTCCAGTTGGCCTTTTCCATCAAGGTGGTTTGCACCGCCACCTTGGTGTTTTCCATGTCGTACGGTTCCATGTAGTGGTTGAGCGTCGACAGGAAGTCATCGATGGCTGGCGGGTTCTCCGCCAGGCTGATGAAGATGTAGCCGCCGGCAGTCTTCACGTTCACCGGTTTGAGGCCGTACTGATTCATGTCGAAGTCGGCGCCCATCTCGGTGCCGGCGAACAGCAGGCGGCCGTCGAGTTCGTAGGTCCATTGGTGGTAGTGGCAAACCAGCTTGGCGACCTTGCCCTTGTCGCTGGTGCACAGGCGTGAGCCACGATGGCGGCAGACGTTATGGAACGCGTGCACCACGCCTTCGGCGCCACGGATCACGATGATCGGGTTCTTGCCGACCTGCAGGGTCAGGTAGTTGCCCTTGGTGGGGATCTCGCAGGTCATGCCGGCGATCAGCCACTCTTTCTGAAAGATTTCCTGCATGTCGATATCAAACAGGCGCTCGTCGGAGTAAAACGGCTGCGGCAGCGAGAACGTGCGCTCGCGCTCCTGCAGCATCTGCGCGGTGGCCTTGCGTGCGGGTTCCAGCGGATCGCCCAGGCTCAGGGTAGTAGTGACGTCCATCGTTTAATCCTCAAGGCCATTCTGTGTGGCCGGCGAAAGTGGCTAATCAGGTGTGCTGCTCAGGGTTGCTACGCAAGGTGTAAAGAATGTGTCTTGGTATGGGGCGAGTGTGGGGCCGGCGCAGGCCAGAACCTTATCCATGGGCGACATGGTGCAATCTGTTCCCGACGCGCAAGCCCCGGTCGTTGGGGGCTGGTCGCGATAAGCATGTCAATGTCGCAGATAGGTAAATGGGTGATCCGCGCTATACGCAGAATCGCCAACATGAAGGCCGACAGTCGGCCGTGGAGATCAGCATGTCCAACAGCTTCCTGAATCCGGTAACCACCCAGACCTGGGCCAATGGTCGACACATTGTCCGTTGTGTCAAAGTCATCCAGGAAACCTGGGATGTGCGCACCTTTTGCTTCATGGCCGACCAGCCGATCCTGTTCTTCTTCAAGCCGGGGCAATTCGTCACCCTGGAGCTGGAAATCGAAGGCCAGCCGATCATGCGTTCGTACACCATTTCCAGTTCGCCGTCGGTACCCTACAGCTTTTCGGTGACCATCAAGCGTGTGCCGGGCGGCAAGGTCTCGAACTGGCTGCACGACACCCTGCACGAAGGCCAGGAGCTGGCGGTGCACGGCCCGGTCGGGCTGTTCAATGCCATGGACTTCACCGCGCCGAAGGTGCTCTACCTCAGCGGCGGCGTTGGTATCACGCCGGTCATGTCCATGGCGCGCTGGTTCTACGACACCAACGGCAATGTCGACATGGTGTTTATCCACAGCGCCCGTTCGCCCAAAGACATCATTTACCACCGCGAGCTGGAGCACATGGCGTCGCGGATCGAAAACTTCAGCCTGCACCTGATCTGCGAGAAGCACGGCATGGGTGAGCCCTGGGCCGGTTATCGCGGTTACCTGAACCACAGAATGCTTGAATTGATGGCGCCTGACTTCCTCGAGCGCGAAGTATTCTGCTGCGGCCCGACACCCTATATGAATGCGGTCAAGCGCTTGCTCGAAGGCGCAGGTTTCGACATGTCGCGTTACCACGAAGAATCCTTCGGTGCGACCCCGCCAGAGGCGCGCGCCGATGCGGTAGAACATGCAGTACAAGCGGCCGAGGCACCGGAAGTCGATGCGGCGGACTTGCATCAGGTGGAGTTCACCGCCTCCGGAAAGAGCATCCGCGTGGCCCCGGGCGAGACCGTGCATGCGGCGGCGGCCAAGGTTGGCCTGATGATTCCGAAAGCGTGCGGCATGGGCATCTGCGGCACCTGCAAGGTGTTGAAGCTGGGTGGCGAAGTGGAGATGGAGCACAACGGCGGAATCACCGAGGAAGACGAAGCCGAAGGGTTCATCCTGTCGTGCTGCAGCGTGCCGAAGGGTGACGTGCGCATCGAATTCTAAGCGTTACGCAATACCTTTGTAGGAGCTGCCGAAGGCTGCGATCTTTTGATCTTGTTTTTCAAGATCAGGATCAAAAGATCGCAGCCTTCGGCAGCTCCTACAGGGATTCAATCGATAAACAGGTCTGTCATCAGCTTTTCGGTGCTATCGGGTGCAAACCGATAGTGTTCGAACTCGGTCACGCCGTTCTCCCGCAAGACTTCCTCATCGATCAACAAGCGCCCGGTCAGGCTGCGGTTGGCGCTGCTCAAAATGACGTGCGCCGCATCCGCCATGATCGCAGGCGTTCGCGCATGTTTGAACGATTCCTTCGACCCCAGCTGAAACTCGATGGCCGCAGTGGCAATCATCGTCTGTGGCCACAGCGAGTTGACGCTGATGCCGTAATTCCTGAATTCCTCACTCATGCCCAGGGTCAGCATGCTCATGCCGTACTTGGTGACGGTATAGGGGCTGTATTGGGCGAACCACTTGGTGGCCAGGTTCAGCGGCGGAGACAGGTTGAGGATGTGGCCGCCGGACTTCTTCAGGTACGGCAACGCAGCCTGGCTGCACAGCAATACGGCACGGGTGTTGATCTGGTGCATCAGGTCGAAGCGTTTCAGTTCTAGGTGCTGGACTCCGGTCAGCTTGATCGCCCCGGCGTTGTTGATCAGCGCGTCGATACCGCCGAAATGTTCATTGGCCCGGGCCAGCGCTTCACGTACGGCATCCTCTTCACGTACATCCACCTGCAAGGCCAGCGCCTGGCCGCCTGCGGCTTCCACTTCCCGGGCCACGCTGAAAATCGTGCCCGGCAGCTTGGCATGGGGTTCGGCGCTTTTGGCGGCGATCACAATGTTGGCCCCATCGCGTGCGGCCCGCAGCGCGATCTCGCGGCCGATGCCGCGGCTGGCGCCGGTGATGAACAGGGTTTTGCCTTGCAAGGACATGTTGACGCTCCTGATTGTTGTTATGTGAGCGGATTGGCTCGACAAACAATGTAGACGAAGTCGTTCAGGCGCTGCGGCAAGAGATGTGACTGAATGTGGGCAGGGAAGAGGTGAGCGAACCTGTGGCGAGGGGCTTGCCCCCGTTGGCCTGCGCAGCAGGCCCATAGCCTGAGCACGCGACCTGGCAGGCAGATCGCATGAGTCGGTTTTACGACGGCTGCGCCGCCGAACGGGGGCAAGCCCCCTCGCCACACGGGATCGCGGTTATGCCATGACTTCTCGGATATCCCGCGCCAGTTCGCGCACGCGCGCTTCTTCGGTGTCCCACGAGCACATGAAGCGTGCGCCGCCGTTGCCGATGAAGGTGTAGAAACGCCAGCCCCTGGCGGTCAGGGCAGCGATGGCCGGTTCCGAGAGTTGCAGGAATACGCCATTGGCCTGCACCGGGAACATCAATTCCACGCCAGGAATGTCGCTGACCAGTTCGGCCAGCAATTGGGCACAGCGGTTGGCGTGGTTGGCGTATTTGAGCCAGGCGTCGTTTTCCAGGATGCCGACCCAGGGTGCCGACAGGAAGCGCATCTTTGAAGCAAGCTGCCCGGCCTGTTTGCAGCGGTAATCGAAATCTTCGGCGAGTTTGTGGTTGAAGAAAAGAATCGCCTCGCCCACTGCCATGCCGTTCTTGGTGCCGCCGAAGCACAGCACGTCGACGCCGGCCTTCCAGGTCAGGTCGGCCGGGGAGCAGCCGAGGAATGCGCAGGCGTTGGAGAAGCGTGCGCCGTCCATGTGCAGGTTCAGGCCCAGTTCCTTGCAGGTGGCGCTGATGGCGCGGATTTCGTCCGGGGTGTAGACGCTGCCGACTTCGGTGGCCTGGGTCAGGGTCACCACGCGAGGTTTCGGGTAGTGGATGTCCTGGCGCTTGAGCGCGACCTCGCGGATCGATTCCGGGGTCAACTTGCCGTTTTCAGTGCGGGCGATCAGCAGCTTGGAGCCGTTGGAGAAAAATTCCGGGGCGCCGCATTCGTCGGTTTCGACGTGAGCGGTTTCCGAGCAGATCACGCTGTGGTAACTCTGGCACAGCGAGGACAGCGCGAGCGAGTTGGCGGCGGTGCCGTTGAAGGCGAAAAACACTTCGCAGTCGGTTTCGAACAGTTTACGGAAATCGTCGGACGCGCGGGCGGTCCACTCGTCGTCGCCGTAGGCGCGCTGGTGGCCGTGGTTGGCCTGTTCCATGGCCGCCCAGGCTTCAGGGCAGATGCCGGAATAGTTGTCGCTGGCGAATTGTTGGCTCTTGTCGGTCATGGCCTGCTTCCGTGGTCGAGATGCCTATGGTGAAGCGTCCCGTGGTCAATGAGGGTGCGCACTGTACCCAAGATCGTCAGGTGGAGCGCACAGGATGTCGCTGTTTGGAAAATACAGTGTCGAAGGGCAATTATGCACGTGACAACGCAGGAGATCATGCACAAGACCATGCACTTAAAGCAGCGCGATGGGGCACTGGATCTGCTCAAGTGGCTGGCACTGCTGAGCATGGTGCTCGATCACCTGCGATATGTCGGTTTTTCCGCCGATTGGTTGTATGTGCCGGGGCGCCTGGCGTTTCCGTGGTTCTGTCTGGCGATGGCGGCCAATCTGGCGCGCGAGCGGACTACGACGACCGGTGGCCAATGGCGTTATCTGGGTTGGTTGCTGCTTTTTAGCGCGGTGAGTGAAATTCCTTACCGGATGTTCATTCCCCATCCCGACACCTTGAACGTGCTGCCCACCCTTGCCCTGGGTTTGCTGGTGGTTCGTGGCTGGCAGCAGCCGGTGCCTGCATCGCGACTGCTGGCAGCTGGCGCATTGGTGCTGGCGGGCATTTTCTCAGAGCGGCTGATGTTCGGATTCTTTGGTGTGTTGTTGCCGTGGGTGATGCTGCTGGTGTTTCGACGACCCTGGTATTTCGGGATGTTGGCGGGGTTGGTCTGTCTGGCAGCCAATCAATGGCAGGTGCTGTATCACGCGGCACGGCTGGGCAATCACGCAGCCATTCCGGCTATCGCCGCTTGTCTGATTGCGCCATGGCTCGGACTGTTCTTGTTGCGACATGCCAAGGGCGTAAATCCACCACCGATGCGGCGTTGGGCGTATGCGCTCTATCCGGCGCATTTCCTCATTCTTCTGGCCCTGCGCGAATCTCTCGCATAACCCTGTAGGAGCTGCCGAAGGCTGCGATCTTTTGATCTTTTAGAACGGCAAGGTCAAAAGATCGCAGCCTTCGGCAGCTCCTACAGAGGCATACGTATCCCCGCTTGGCAGTCCATGTCGTAAACGCACCTTTGCGTGGCGCCCGTAGGCATTTGACGACTCCAAGCCAGTCATACCATCGCTACCAAAGGGCACTGCCGAAAAGCCAGTGCCTCACCGAGACGAATGGCGCACCGCCGCCGCTGGGAGAGACGCGATGTTCAGCAAGCAAGACCAGATCCAGGGTTACGACGATGCACTGCTGGCGGCGATGAATGCCGAGGAGCAACGTCAGGAAGATCACATCGAGCTGATCGCGTCGGAGAACTACACCAGCAAGCGCGTGATGCAGGCCCAGGGCAGCGGCCTGACCAACAAATACGCCGAAGGTTACCCGGGCAAGCGCTACTACGGTGGCTGCGAGCACGTCGACAAGGTCGAGGCGCTGGCCATCGAACGCGCCAAGCAACTGTTCGGCGCCGATTACGCCAACGTCCAGCCGCACTCCGGTTCCTCGGCCAACAGCGCCGTGTACCTGGCCCTGCTGCAAGCTGGCGACACCATCCTCGGCATGAGCCTGGCCCACGGCGGTCACCTGACCCACGGCGCCAAAGTGTCGTCCTCGGGCAAGCTGTACAACGCGGTGCAGTACGGCATCGACACCAAGACCGGTCTGATCGACTACGACGAAGTCGAGCGCCTGGCCGTCGAGTGCAAGCCGAAGATGATCGTTGCCGGTTTCTCGGCCTACTCCAAGACCCTCGACTTCCCGCGCTTCCGCCAGATCGCCGACAAGGTCGGTGCGCTGCTGTTCGTCGACATGGCCCACGTTGCCGGTCTGGTTGCCGCCGGTCTGTACCCGAACCCGCTGCCTTATGCCGACGTGGTTACCACCACGACCCACAAGACCCTGCGCGGTCCGCGTGGCGGCCTGATCCTGTGCAAGGCCAACGAGGAAATCGAGAAGAAGCTCAACGCAGCAGTTTTCCCGGGTGCCCAGGGCGGCCCGCTGATGCACGTGATCGCCGGTAAGGCGGTGTGCTTCAAGGAAGCGCTGGAGCCTGGCTTCAAGGCTTACCAGCAACAAGTGATCGACAACGCCCAGGCCATGGCCGGCGTGTTTATCAAACGCGGCTACGATGTAGTGTCCGGCGGTACCGACAATCACCTGTTCCTGGTCAGCCTGATCCGTCAGGGCCTGACCGGCAAGGACGCGGATGCCGCCCTCGGTCGCGCCCATATCACTGTGAACAAGAACGCTGTGCCGAACGATCCGCAGTCGCCGTTCGTGACCTCCGGCCTGCGCATCGGCACCCCGGCGGTGACCACGCGCGGCTTCAAGGTGGCCCAGTGCGTCACGCTGGCCGGCTGGATCTGCGACATCCTCGACAACCTCGGCGATGCCGATGTCGAGGCCAATGTCGCCGAGCAAGTGGCAGCCTTGTGCGCGGACTTCCCGGTTTATCGCTGAGTGCGGTTTTGGAGTAAATGACTATGCAACGCTACTCGGGCTTCGGCCTCTTCAAACACTCTCTCAGCCACCATGAAAACTGGCAGCGCATGTGGCGCACGCCGACCCCGAAAAAGGTCTACGACGTGGTCATTGTCGGCGGTGGCGGGCATGGCCTGGCCACGGCTTACTACCTGGCCAAGGAACACGGCATCACCAACGTGGCCGTGGTCGAGAAAGGCTGGCTGGGCGGCGGTAACACCGCGCGCAACACCACCATCGTGCGCTCCAACTACCTGTGGGACGAATCGGCCCACCTGTACGAACACGCGATGAAACTGTGGGAAGGCCTGTCCCAGGACCTGAACTACAACGTGATGTTCTCCCAGCGCGGCGTCTACAACCTGTGCCACACCCTGCAGGACATCCGTGATTCCGAGCGTCGGGTCAGCGCCAACCGCCTCAATGGCGTGGACGGCGAACTGCTGGATGCCAAACAGGTTGCCGACGAGATTCCGTACCTCGACTGCTCCAAGAACACCCGCTACCCGGTGATGGGCGCAACCGTCCAGCGTCGCGGCGGCGTAGCTCGTCACGATGCCGTGGCCTGGGGCTTTGCCCGGGCCGCCGACGCCCTTGGCGTGGACCTGATCCAGCAGACCGAAGTGATCGGTTTCCGCAAGGAAAACGGCGTGTGCATCGGCGTGGAAACCAACAAGGGCTTCATCGGCGCCAAGCGCGTCGGCGTGGTGACTGCCGGTAACTCCGGGCACATGGCCAAGCTCGCCGGTTTCCGCCTGCCGATCGAATCCCACCCGCTGCAAGCGCTGGTGTCCGAGCCGATCAAGCCGATTATCGACAGCGTGATCATGTCCAACGCCGTGCACGGCTACATCAGCCAGTCCGACAAGGGCGACCTGGTGATCGGCGCCGGTATCGACGGCTACAACGGCTACGGCCAGCGTGGTTCGTACCCGGTGATCGAGCACACCATCCAGGCCATCGTCGAGATGTTCCCGGTGCTGTCGCGCGTGCGCATGAACCGTCAGTGGGGCGGCATCGTCGACACCACGCCGGATGCCTGCCCGATCATTTCGAAAACCCCGGTACCGAACATGTTCTTCAACTGCGGTTGGGGCACCGGCGGCTTCAAGGCCACACCTGGCTCGGGCAACGTGTTTGCCGCAAGCCTGGCCAAGGGCGAAATGCACCCGTTGGCCGCACCTTTCTCCATCGACCGTTTCCACAACGGTGCGCTGATTGACGAACACGGCGCTGCTGCCGTCGCCCACTAACAGGAGAAATTTCCTATGTTGCATATCTTCTGTCCTCACTGCGGCGAACTGCGCTCCGAAGAGGAATTCCATGCATCCGGCCAGGCGCACATCCCGCGCCCACTGGACCCGAACAGTTGCACCGACGAGGAGTGGGGCGATTACATGTTCTTCCGCGACAACCCGCGCGGTCTGCACCACGAGCTGTGGGATCACGTCGCCGGTTGCCGTCAGTACTTCAACGTCACCCGCGACACCGTGACCTACGAGATTCTCGAAACCTACAAGATCGGCACCAAGCCACAATTCACCGACAAGACCGATAGCCCGAAAGCGGCCAGCACGGCTCTGGGAGAGAAGGTATGAGCCAGATCAATCGCCTGTCCAACGGCGGACGGATCGACCGCAACAAAGTCCTGAGCTTCACCTTCAACGGCCAGAACTACAAAGGCTTCGAAGGCGATTCCCTGGCCGCTGCACTGCTGGCCAACGGCGTCGACATCATCGGTCGCAGCTTCAAGTATTCCCGTCCGCGCGGCATCTTCGCCGCCGGTGCCGAAGAGCCGAACGCGGTGCTGCAGATCGGCGCCACCGAAGCCACGCAGATCCCGAACGTGCGCGCCACGCAACAGGCGCTGTATCAAGGCCTGGTCGCCACCAGCACCAACGGCTGGCCGAGCGTGAACAACGACATGATGGGGATTCTCGGCAAGGTCGGCGGCAAGCTGATGCCGCCGGGTTTCTACTACAAAACCTTCATGTACCCGCAATCGTTCTGGATGACTTACGAGAAGTACATCCGCAAGGCTGCCGGCCTGGGCCGCTCGCCGACCGAGAATGATCCGGACACCTACGACTACATGAACCAGCACTGCGACGTGCTGATCGTCGGTGCTGGCCCTGCCGGCCTGGCGGCTGCACTGGCGGCTGCGCGCAGCGGTGCCCGTGTGATTCTGGCTGACGAACAGGAAGAGTTCGGCGGCAGCCTGCTCGATTCCCGCGAAAGCCTCGACGGCAAGCCTGCGACCGAGTGGGTCGCCAGCGTCATCGACGAACTGAAGAACACCCCGGACGTGCTGCTGTTGCCGCGCGCCACCGTCAATGGCTACCACGACCACAACTTCCTGACTATCCACGAGCGCCTGACCGATCACCTCGGCGACCGCGCACCGATTGGCCAGGTGCGTCAGCGCATTCACCGGGTTCGTGCCAAGCGTGTGGTGCTGGCGACCGGCGCTCACGAGCGTCCACTGGTCTACGGCAACAACGATGTGCCGGGCAACATGCTCGCCGGCGCCATCTCGACCTACGTGCGTCGTTACGGTGTGGCACCGGGCAAGAAGCTTGTGCTGTCGACCAACAACGACCACGCCTACCGCGTTGCCCTGGATTGGCTCGATGCCAGCCTGCAAGTGGTGGCCATCGCCGACGCCCGCAGCAACCCGCGTGGTGCGCTGGTGGAAGAGGCGCGTGCCAAAGGCATCCGCATCCTCACCGGCAGCGCCGTGATCGAGGCTCGTGGCAGCAAGCGCGTGACCGCTGCCCGTGTGGCCGCCATCGACGTCAAGGCCCACGCCGTGACCAGTCCTGGCGAATGGCTTGAATGCGACGTGGTGGCCAGTTCCGGCGGTTACAGCCCGGTGGTTCACCTGGCTTCGCACCTGGGTGGCAAGCCGATCTGGCGCGAAGACATCCTCGGTTTCGTACCGGGCGAAGCACCGCAGAAGCGCGTATGCGTCGGTGGCATCAACGGTGTCTACGGCCTTGGCGATTCTCTGGCTGACGGTTTTGAAGGTGGCGCCCGCGCCGCTGCCGAAGCCGGGTTCCAGACGATTGAAGGTGTGTTGCCAAAAGCCCTGAGCCGTCTCGAAGAGCCGACCCTGGCGCTGTTCCAGGTACCCCATGAAAAGAACACCGCACGTGCGCCGAAGCAATTCGTCGACCTGCAAAACGACGTCACCGCCGCCGCCATCGAACTGGCGACCCGCGAGGGCTTCGAGTCGGTCGAGCACGTCAAGCGCTACACCGCACTGGGCTTCGGCACCGATCAGGGCAAGCTCGGCAACGTCAACGGCCTGGCCATCGCTGCCCGCTCGCTGAACGTGACCATCCCGCAGATGGGCACCACCATGTTCCGTCCGAACTACACGCCGGTGACTTTCGGTGCCGTGGCCGGTCGTCACTGTGGGCACATCTTCGAGCCGGTACGCTACA
Source organism: Pseudomonas sp. B1(2018) (assembly GCF_003097365.1). Taxonomy (NCBI): domain Bacteria; kingdom Pseudomonadati; phylum Pseudomonadota; class Gammaproteobacteria; order Pseudomonadales; family Pseudomonadaceae; genus Pseudomonas; species Pseudomonas sp. B1(2018). Next base: position 126,999 of record NZ_PYUK01000016.1, on the reverse strand, counting down.
CCGCGCTGCATCAATGGCACCTGAAAAACGGCGCCGAGTTCGAAGACGTCGGCCAGTGGAAACGTCCGTGGTACTTCCCGAAATCCGGTGAAGACCTGCATGCCGCGGTCAAGCGCGAATGCAAAGCCGTGCGCGACAGCGTCGGCCTGCTGGATGCTTCGACCCTGGGCAAGATCGATATCCAGGGCCCGGATGCGCGCGAGTTCCTCAACCGCGTCTACACCAACGCCTGGACCAAGCTTGATGTGGGCAAGGCGCGTTACGGCCTGATGTGCAAAGAAGACGGCATGGTGTTCGACGACGGCGTGACGGCCTGCCTGGCCGACAACCATTTCGTCATGACCACCACCACCGGCGGCGCAGCTCGCGTGTTGCAGTGGCTGGAGCTGTACCACCAGACCGAATGGCCGGACATGAAGGTGTACTTCACTTCCGTCACCGACCACTGGGCAACCATGACCCTGTCCGGGCCGAACAGCCGCAAACTGCTCAGCGAAGTCACCGACATCGACTTGAGCAGCGAAGCCTTCCCGTTCATGACCTGGAAAGAAGGTTTGGTCGGCGGAGTGCCGGCGCGAGTGTTCCGGATTTCGTTTACCGGTGAACTGTCGTACGAAGTCAACGTGCAAGCCGACTATGCAATGGGCGTGCTGGAAAAAATCGTCGACGCCGGCAAGAAGTACAACCTGACGCCGTACGGCACTGAAACCATGCACGTACTGCGCGCCGAGAAGGGCTTCATCATCGTCGGTCAGGACACTGACAGCTCGATGACCCCGGACGACCTGAACATGGGCTGGTGTGTCGGTCGCACCAAACCGTTCTCGTGGATCGGCTGGCGTGGCATGAACCGTGAAGACTGCGTGCGTGATCAGCGCAAACAGCTGGTTGGCCTGAAGCCTATCGATCCGACCAAATGGCTGCCGGAAGGTGCGCAACTGGTGTTCAACACCAAGCAAGCCATCCCGATGACCATGGTGGGTCACGTGACTTCCAGTTACCTGCACAACTCCCTGGGCTATTCGTTCGCCATGGGTGTGGTCAAGGGCGGGTTGCAGCGGATGGGCGAGCGAGTGTTCGCACCGCTGGCCGACGGCAGCGTGATCGAGGCGGAAATCGTTTCTTCGGTGTTCTTCGATCCGAAAGGCGAACGCCAGAACGTTTAAATGGCCTCGGGTCCTGTGGGCGCGCCGTGAAACCGCGTCGTCTGCATCGCGAGCAAGCTCGCTCCCACAGGATTGAAGTCGCCAGAAAAATTTGTGCCAGGCATCAGTCCACTGTGGGAGCGAGCTTGCTCGCGATGGCGATAGAGCAGCCACCACAAGGGCCGGAACCAACAGAATTCAGAACAGGTGCTTTATGACCGCAGCCAATGTTTACCAACAACGCCCAACCTCCGGGGCCAAGGCCGAGTCGTCGTTGCATCATGCCGACCTCGCCAGCCTGGTGGGCAAGGGTCGCAAGAACGCCGGCGTGACCGTGCGTGAGAAAAAACTCCTCGGCCACCTGACCATTCGTGGCGACGGCCACGATGCCGCGTTCGCCGCCGGTGTGCACAAGGCCCTGGGCATCGAATTGCCGGGCGCACTGAGCGTCATCGTCAAAGGCGAAACCAGCCTGCAGTGGATGGGGCCGGATGAATGGCTGCTGATCGTGCCGACCGGTGAAGAACTGGCCGCCGAGCAGAAACTGCGCGAAGCACTGGGCGATCTGCACATTGCAATCGTCAACGTCAGCGGCGGCCAGCAACTCCTCGAACTGAGCGGTCCGAACGTGCGCCAGGTGCTGATGAAGTCCACCAGCTACGACGTGCACCCGAACAACTTTCCGGTGGGTAAAGCGGTCGGCACGGTGTTCGCCAAGTCGCAACTGATGATCCGTCACACCGCCGAAGACACCTGGGAACTGCTGATTCGTCGCAGCTTCTCCGATTACTGGTGGCTGTGGTTGCAGGATGCTTCTGCCGAGTACGGGTTGAGCGTGCAGGCTTAAAACGACCTATGGCTGTGGCTGTTTTTTGTGGCGAGGGGGCTTGCCCCCGTTGGGTCGCGCAGCGGCCCCAGAACCTGAAGGCACAGTCTGCCAGGCACACCGCGATCACCGGATTTACGACTGCTTCGCAGCCGAACGGGGGCAAGCCCCCTCGCCACAGGATTCTCTGTGATCACCGATGTTGAAACAGGAGTCACCGCACCATGAGCCGCGCCCCAGACACATGGATTCTGACCGCCGACTGCCCCAGCGTCCTCGGCACCGTGGACGCGGTGACCCGCTTTCTGTTCGAGCAGGGCTGCTACGTCACCGAGCACCACTCTTTCGATGATCGGCTCTCGGGCCGTTTCTTCATTCGTGTGGAATTCCGTCAACCCGACGGCTTCGACGAGCAATCATTCCGCGCGGGGCTCGCTTCACGCGGTGAAGCCTTCGGCATGACCTTCGAACTGACTGAACCGAACTATCGGCCGAAAGTGGTGATCATGGTCTCCAAGGCCGATCACTGCCTCAACGATTTGCTCTATCGCCAGCGCATCGGCCAATTGTCGATGGATGTGGCCGCAGTGGTCTCCAACCACCCGGACCTCAAGCCGCTGGCTGACTGGCACCAGATTCCGTACTACCACTTCCCGCTGGACCCGAACGACAAGCCGTCGCAAGAGCGTCAGGTGTGGCAGGTGATTGAAGAGTCCGGTGCCGAGCTGGTGATCCTTGCGCGCTACATGCAAGTGCTGTCGCCAGAGTTGTGCCGCAAGCTCGATGGCAAGGCAATCAACATCCACCACTCCCTGCTGCCGGGTTTCAAGGGCGCCAAGCCCTATCACCAGGCCTACAACAAGGGAGTGAAACTGGTGGGCGCCACGGCGCATTACATCAACAACGACCTTGATGAAGGCCCGATCATTGCCCAGGGCGTCGAGGCAGTGGACCACAGCCATTACCCGGAAGACTTGATCGCCAAGGGGCGGGATATCGAAGGGCTGACGCTGGCGCGGGCGGTTGGATATCACATCGAAAGAAGAGTGTTTTTGAACGCCAACAGAACGGTCGTTCTCTAGATTTTTGGGGCCGCTTCGCAGCCCATCGCGAGCAAGCTCGCTCCCACAGGTTTTGTGTTGTTCACAGATCTTGTGTCCACCCCCCGATCCACTGTGGGAGCGAGCTTGCTCGCGATGGGGCCCTGACAAGCAATACAAGACAAACAGGCAATAACCCGAGCACTTAACGCGCTGCCTGCCTGGGCGACGCGGTTCCATAAAAACAACAGCGAGGTGAAAGCATGTCTGGCAATCGTGGTGTGGTGTATCTCGGCGCTGGCAAGGTCGAAGTACAGAAGATTGACTATCCGAAAATGCAGGACCCGCGCGGTCGCAAGATCGAGCACGGGGTCATTCTCAAAGTGGTTTCCACCAACATCTGTGGTTCCGACCAGCACATGGTGCGCGGGCGTACCACGGCGCAAACCGGCCTTGTGTTGGGCCATGAGATCACTGGCGAAGTGATCGAGAAGGGCAGCGACGTCGAGAACCTGAAAATCGGCGACTTGGTGTCCGTACCGTTCAACGTGGCTTGCGGGCGCTGCCGTTCCTGCAAGGAAATGCACACCGGCGTGTGCCTGAGCGTCAACCCGGCCCGCCCGGGCGGTGCTTACGGTTATGTCGACATGGGTGACTGGACCGGTGGCCAGGCGGAATACGCCATGGTGCCGTACGCCGACTTCAACCTGCTGAAACTGCCGGATCGCGACCGGGCCATGGAAAAAATCCGCGACCTGACCTGCCTCTCCGACATCCTGCCGACCGGCTATCACGGTGCCGTGACTGCCGGCGTTGGCCCAGGCAGCACTGTGTACATCGCCGGTGCCGGTCCGGTCGGTCTGGCGGCGGCCGCATCCGCTCGCCTGCTGGGCGCTGCGGTGGTGATCATCGGTGACGTCAACACCGTTCGACTGGCCCATGCCAAAGCCCAGGGCTTCGAGATTGCCGACCTGTCCCTGGACACGCCGCTGCACGAACAGATCGCCGCACTGCTGGGCGAACCGGAAGTTGACTGCGCCATCGACGCCGTCGGCTTCGAAGCCCGTGGCCATGGCCATGACGGCGTGAAACACGAAGCCCCGGCCACCGTGCTCAACTCGCTGATGGGCGTTGTGCGTGTGGCCGGCAAGATCGGCATTCCCGGCCTCTACGTGACCGAAGACCCGGGTGCTGTCGACGCTGCCGCGAAAATGGGCAGCCTGAGCATCCGCTTCGGCCTGGGCTGGGCCAAGTCCCACAGCTTCCACACCGGCCAGACCCCGGTAATGAAGTACAACCGCGCGCTCATGCAAGCGATCATGTGGGACCGTATCAACATCGCCGAAGTTGTGGGTGTTCAGGTGATCAGCCTGGATCAGGCTCCGCAGGGTTATGGCGAGTTTGATGCTGGCGTGCCGAAGAAGTTTGTGATCGATCCGCACAAGATGTTCAGCGCGGCGTAAGCGTCGGGTAAAAAAAAGGGCGACCGAGGTCGCCCTTTTTTGTGTTCAATGACCTGTTGGGGGTGTGGTCAGGAACTTGTAGTTGAATTCACATTCCTTTTGGACAAGTGACTCGCATTGCGCGAAGTAGTTGACTTTATGGGAGGCGCCGGCCTGTTCTTTAAAGGGCTGAGGCTTCCACTTCGTCCCGTTGACGGGTGCCCACCCATTGAAGGAATACAGTGTCATTCGGGCACCCGCGTAATCGCCGTCACCCTCGTAATCACAGGACACCACATCCCAGTTTCCTTCGGAGCTGACAGTCCGGTAGAGCGCACGTTTGAACACGAAGGTTTCAAGATCTCCTTCCTCGGCCATGGGGTTTTCGCCTACCCAGAGGCGGCCATTCGGGCCGGGAGCGGAATAGCTATAGCCTGGCCCATCTTCCTTTTGTGTGATGCTTTCAGCTGACGGACACACAGCGATTGCTGCCAGGGCGTTAGTTGTGAATATCGACAGTAATACGGCGCTTGCCGCGAGTGTTTTACGTATCATGATGTACTCCTTTACATGGTTTGGAGTAGTCATGTTGGAGGAGGATGGATGCGGTGTGTACTGGCGGTATTGATAGGTTTGCGTGGCGTTTCGAGATAACGGCCAGGGTGATAGTCAGGGAAAGGAAAGGCACAAGGCGCGCTCATGAAGTGCGCTTTGTTCGCGTCAAAGCAAAACCAAAGCACCTTGATAAAGGACGGGGCCAGTCGGTTTCCCGGTCGGTGAGCCACCCTTCGGTTCAAGGCTGACCGCCAGCGCAATCGGCTTGCCGATCAGCGCTTTCTGCGCCTCGCTCAATTCGACCTTGCCTTTGCCGTTCGGCGGAATCACTCCGAGGGAAATCGGTTTGCCGTCCGCCGGTATCGCCCACAATTCCAGACTGCGATCCGGCCCGATTGCGGCCAACGCCAGGGGCTCGACCTGCAGGTAATCCTCGTGGGCCTGCACGCGCAACGCCGGCTGCGCGTCGGCGCTCACCAGCGTGGCGCTGTAGCGGGCGTCGTCGGGGAGGTAGAGCACACCGAGCGTCACTGCGATCAGTAGCGAGCCAACCGCCGCCGTCACTCGTAGCCAATTCCAGAACGGACGCTTCTCTGGCACGTGCAGCACTTGTGGTTCGATCCGCGCGGTAATGCCTTGCCAGACGCGATCCGGCACCGGCTGCTCCGGCAGGGCATCGGTCAGGCTGACCAGGCTTTCCTGCCACTGTGCCAGTTCTGCGCGCAAGGTCGCATCCTCCAATAGCAGCTGTTCGAAACGCCGGCGTGCGGTGGCAGGCATCAGGCCAATGGCATAGTCGGCGGCGAGGGCGCGGCGCAGGGTCGGGGTTCGATAGTTCATGATTCAAGGCACCTGCGCAGGCGTTCCATGCCGCGGCGGATCCAGGACTTCACCGAGCCCAGCGGCGCGGCCAGGTGTTCGGCAAGTTCGGAGCACGACAGTCCCTGGAAATAGGCGACGGTTATCGACTGGCGCTGCATGCCTTCGAGGCTGTCCAGGCAACGGTTCAAGGCGCTGGCTTCGCGAGCACTGTCCAGTTGCTCGTGGGCCGATGGGCTTTCATCCACGAGACTCTGTTCTTCGAGATCGCTCAATGGCCGATCGCGGTGTTTGCGCAACTGGTCGATGGCCTGGTGACGGGTGATGTTGATCATCCAGGTCAGCGGCGCCGACAGATGCGCTTCGTAGCGCGATGCATTGTTCCAGATGCGCACGAAACTCTCTTGCAGCACCTCTTCGGCCAGGTCCGGACGACCCATGAAACGCAGTGCTACCCCGTGCAGGCGCGGGCCGACGCTGCGGTACAGCGTCTCGAACGCGCGGCGGTCGCCCAGTGAACACTGGGCCAACAGTTGCCTGAGCTGATCGGCGTCGGCGATGGGAATGGCGGTTCTCCCGGAAAGCGGGGCAGGTGGCCGGTTGCAGGCAGAGGTTAGTTCACGGCGTGCAGTTGTTCCATTCACGGCGAACACCTCGGAAGGACCGCCGCCCCCAATGCGCGAGGGCGGCGGCACGGCTCAGCTTTTCGGCATCAGCACCTTGTCGATGACCTGAATCACCCCGTTGGACTGGTACACGTCGTAGGTGGTGATGTCGGCGACGTCGCCCTGTTCATCCTTGATGGTGATGTTGTGCGGACCGTTCATCATGACCCACAGTTTGCCGCCGGCAACCGTGGTCAGCTCGGCCTTGCCGCCACCTGCCCTGATTTTCTCGGACAGGGTCATCATGTCGAGTTTCCCGGCGACCACGTGGTAGGTGAGGATGTGGGCCAGTGTGGCCTTGTTGGCCGGTTTGAGCAGGGTGTCGACGGTGCCCGCGGGCAGGGCGGTGAAGGCCGAATTGACCGGGGCGAACACGGTGAACGGGCCTTTGCCCTTGAGGGTGTCAACCAGGCCGGCGGCTTTTACTGCGGCGACCAGGGTGGTGTGATCGGCGGAGTTCACTGCGTTATCGACGATGTCCTTGCTCGGCAGCATGCTCTGGCCGCCGACCGTGACGGTGCCGTGGCCCATGTCCGCCGCTTGCACGGTGTTCAGGACGAGTCCGCCACCAAGGGCCAGGGTCAGCAGGCTGGCAATCAATGGCGTTTTGATCGAAGTGCGTTTCATGGTGATGATCCTTGTGATGAGAATCGGCCAGGAGTGTCTGTCCGTGCTTGATATACGCAGACAGGGTGGGATTGGATGCAGTGGATCGCTATTTGCCACGACACTGACCTTTTAGGAGCTGCCGGAGGCTGCGATCTTTTGATCCTGGCGTGCAGATCAAGATCAAAAGATCGCAGCCTCCGGCAGCTCCTACAGGCCGGGAACAATCCTTGAGGGCGTCAGTCCAATGGGCAGTTTTTCGCCGCCCATTGCCGGGCGGTGTTCATCGAGGATGTCTGAATGAAGATTTCACGCGGTTTTGCACTGGCATCACTCCTGACCCTGGCTGCCAGCCCGGCCTTTGCACAGTTCAACCTGAGCGATGCAGCCAATGTCATTGCCGGCATGAAGGGCGATGACGCGACCGCGACCGCCGCACCGACGCCGCAGACCGCCGATTTGCTGAGCACCCTCAGTGAATTGGACATCACCCCGGAGCAAGCCATCGGCGGCGCCGGGGCGATGCTGGGCCTGGCGAAGAACCAGTTGAGTTCGACCGACTACGCGCAATTGGCCAAAAGCGTGCCGGGCATCGACATGCTCTCGGGCGGCGGTGAGTTGGGCGCGCTGGCCGGCCTGCTCGGCTCCAGCGGCAAAGCGGCAGGGCTGGATAACGCCCTGGGCAACGTCAAGGACACCAACGACCTGAACAACGCCTTCAGTGCCCTGGGCATGGACAGCGGCATGATCGGCCTGTTTACCCCGGTGCTCTTGCAGTACCTCGGTCAGCAGGGCGTCGGCGGTACGTTGCTGAGCAGCCTGGGCAACATCTGGGGCGCCGGCACCGGCACCGGAAGCTGATTCAGTAGCGATCGGTGCGCAAGGCGTCGATGCGCCGATCCTTCTCGATCCAGAGCTGGTTGACCCAGTTCTGGATCTTCTCGCGAAACACCGGATCGTTTTCGTAATCGCCCTGCCACAGCGCCGGATCGAGCTCGCGGGTCTTGATGTCGATGATGACCCTTGGCACATTGCCGCTGATCAGGTCCCAGAACCCCGGAATCTTCTGCTGCGGATAAACCACCGTCACATCGAGAACGGCGTCCAGCTGCTCGCCCATTGCCGCCAGCACGAATGCCACGCCGCCAGCCTTGGGCTTGAGCAGGTGAGTGAACGGTGACTGCTGTTGAGCGCTTTTCGCTGCAGTGAAGCGCGTACCTTCCAGATAGTTGACCACCGTCACCGGCTGGCGCTTGAACAGCTCGCAGGCCTTTTTGGTGATCTCCAGATCCTTGCCCGCCAGCTCCGGGTGTTTGGCCAGGAACGCCTTGCTGTAGCGCTTCATGAACGGGTAATCCAGCGCCCACCACGCCAGGCCCAGGAAGGGCACCCAGATCAGCTCTTTCTTGAGGAAGAATTTGAAGAACGGCGTGCGCCGGTTCAGCGTCTGGATCAGCGCCGGGATGTCGACCCAGGATTGATGGTTGCTGATCACCAGATACGAGGTATCGCGGCGCAGATCTTCACCGCCACGAATGTCCCATTGGGTGGGGATGCAGACGCGGAAAATCAGCTTGTCGATTTCTGACCAGGTTTCGGCGATCCACATCACGGCCCAGGAAGCGAAATCGCGCAAGCGGCCGGACAGGATCAGCTTGAGCAGGGCAAACACCAGCAATGGCCCGATCAGGACCAGGGTATTGAGCAGAAGCAGCAGGGTCACGAAACAGCCGGTGAGCAGGCGGCGCATAAGTCACTCGTGGAAGCGGTTGGGCGCGCCATGATAAGCAGCTTCGGGCGACAGGCCAAATCGCTATGACGAATGCTTCACCTGGGCGGCGGTAGGCTGGATACCCTCGTCCCTGTAGGAGCTGCCGAAGGCTGCGATCTTTTGACTTTGTCTTGAAGGTCAAAAGATCGCAGCCTTCGGCAGCTCCTACAGGGCTTTGATCTTCAAATATCTGCGAACGAATTCAACGGCCACGGTCTAAAATTCCGCCGCCCATCCTTCAAGGAAGCCCTACGTGAAACCGCTCCTCGCACTGCTTTCCCTCCTGGCCCTGCCGGTCATGGCCGCCGAGCCGACCCTGTACGGCCGTTACGAATACATCGCCCTGCCGGAAATCGGCGGGCAGGTCCTCAAGGCGAAAATGGACACCGGCGCCCTGACCGCGTCGCTGTCGGCCAAAGACATCGAAACCTTCAAGCGTGACGGCGAAGACTGGGTGCGTTTCCGCCTGGGCACCAAGGATGCGGGCAACCAGGTCTATGAACACAAGATCGCGCGCATCAGCAAGATCAAGACCCGCTCCGAAGAGGACGAGGAGGACAGCGAAGTCGTCGCGCCGACCAAGCGTCCCGTGGTCGATCTGGAGCTGTGCCTGGGTCACATCAAGCGCACGGTCGAGGTCAACCTGACAGACCGCAGCAGCTTCAACTACCCGTTGCTGATCGGCGCCAAGGCGTTGCGCGAGTTCGGTGCGGCGGTGAACCCGGCGCGGCGGTTTACGGCCGACAAGCCGGACTGCTGATTTTTCGAAGGCTTAAAGCCTGGGCATCGTCGCAATCATCGAAGGCCGCTGGCTCACCTCGAAGTACCACGCCGCCAGCTGTGGATTGGCTTCGCGCCAATCCAGATCCGGATGGCGCAGATCCAGGTAACCCAGTGCACAGGCCACGCTGATTGCGGCCACGTCGAAGTGGCTGGTCAGCTCCGCAATCGCGTCTTTTTCCAGCAGGGCCAGGGTGCGGCGGATCTTGTCGCGCTGGCCGTCGAGCCATTCGTCCCAGTGCTTCTCCGGGGCACGCAGGGCGACTTCGTAGCGCACCAGCACGGCCGCGTCCATGATCCCGTCGGCAAGGGAGGCGAGGGTCAGGCGCCGCCAGCGGGCCGAGCCTTCGCGGGGGATCAGCGGGTTGCCGACGTGCTGCTGATCGAGGTAGTCGAGGATGACCCGGCTGTCATGGATGACATTGCCGTCGGCCAGGCGCAATGCCGGGATTTTGCTCAGGGGGTTGTCGTCGATCAGGGCCGGGTCCGGGGTAACCGGGGTGAGGACGCTGGTCTGCAGCGCCACGCGGTCCTGTTGACCGGTTTCGTGCAGCAGCACCATGACTTTGCGAACGAAGGGAGAGAGCGGGTTGTGGTACAGGGTCATGCTCGGGGCGGACATGGCAGCGTCTCGATCGGTGGCAGTGTCGGGCAGCATAGCGTGTTGGGGCGATAGCTCAAGATGGCAAACACCCCTGTAGAAGCGAGCTTGCTCGCGATGGACGTTAACGATAACGCGGAAACCTGACACCCAGCGGCGTTCTCAAGTCCATCGCGAGCAAGCTCGCTCCTACAGGGGGTCAGCGGCGTTGCAGGAGGCCGCGCAGGGCCAGCACAGCCGGGATGCCCAGCCCCACCCAGCTCAGTGAATCCCACACACCATCCCCGAGCAACGCGGCAAACAGCCCTGCCGCGCTGAGTACCGCGATGACGGTGGGAATGGCAAAGACCTTCCAGAAATTCGACTGCCGGGGCTTCATGCCACGCTCTCCGCTTTTTCCAGCACAGGCCTGGCAGCCTTGCGCCGCACCACCCACAGATAGACTCCACTGCCGAGCACAATGATGGTCAGCACATCCAGGGTCGCCCAGAGGATTTGCATCGGCATGCCGCCGTAGTCGCCGAAGTGCAGCGGTTGCGACATGCCCATGGCATCCATATACCAGGGCCGCTCGGCCACGGCGGTGACTTGCAGGGTACTGGCGTCGATCAGTACCGGCGTCAGCAGGTGCGAGGTCAGGTGCGTGCTGCCTTTCATGAACACCGCGTAATGGTGCTCGCTGGAAAACCGCGTGCCGGGGAAGGCGATGAAGTCCGGCTGCATGCCCGGTGCGACGTCCTTGGCGATGTCGAGCAAACGGGTGGCCGGCGCCAGTTGCGTCAACGGTGGCGCATCGCGGTACGGCGCGATCATCGCGCTCAGGCTGTCGTTGCGCCAGGCGGCAATGATCAGGTCGGCGCAGGCACTGATCACGCCGGTCACGCCGACCACCAGGGCCCAGGTCAAGGTCACGACGCCGATCAGGTTATGCAGGTCGAGCCAGCGCAGGCGGGTGGATTTGTCCTGGCGCACAGTGGCGAACTTCAGACGGCGCATGAATGGCAGGTACAAGACGGTGCCGGAGACGATCGCCACCACGAACAGAATGCCCATGAACGCCAACAGCAGCTTGCCCGGTAAGCCGGCAAACATGTCCACGTGCAGGCGCAGCATGACCATCATGAAACCACCGTTTGCCGACGGCATCTCCAGGGCCTTGCCGGTACGGGCGTCGAGCATGAAGGTGTGGGACGAATTGGGCTCGGTGCCGGCGGTGGGGGCCATGATCGCAATCGCCGCATTGGGCTCGTCGTCCTCGAAGCCGAAATACTGCATGATTTCGCCAGGGCGATGCTTTTCAGCCGCAGCTACCAGCTGCTGCAAATCAAGCAGCGGGGTGTCTGCCGGCATCTGCTTCAGCTCGGCCGCATCACCGAGGAGGTGGTCGATCTCGTGATGGAAGATCAGTGGCAGACCGGTCAGTGCCAGCAGCAACAGGAACACCGTACAAATCAGGCTGGTCCAGGTATGAACAGCGGACCAGCGGCGAATTGTTTTACTTTTCATTTCATGGCCTTCAGAAAAACCAAAGCCGTCCTTTGGGGACGGCTTGGTCATAGGGCGTGTCGGCTCAAACTGTTACCACTTGTACGTTGCACTGGCGACGACACTGCGCTGGTCGCCGTAGTAACAGTAGAAGCTGTCGCAAGTCGAGATGTAGTCCTTGTCGAACAGGTTGGTTGCGTTAACGGCCAGCGAAGCGCCCTTGAGGCTGTTGTCGAGGCGGCCGAGGTCGTAGTGTACCGCGGCGTCGAACACCGTGTAGGCACCGGCCTTGCCCAGCCAGGTGTTGGCCTCGTCGCCATAAGTGTTGCCGGTGTAGCGCGCGCCGGCGCCGATGCCGAAGCCGTCGAGCACGCCGTTGTGCCAGGTGTAGTCGCCCCACACCGATGCTTGCTGGTTAGGCATCAGTTGCAGGCGATTGCCCTTGAACGCGCCGTCTTGCACTTCGGACCTGGCCAGGGTGTAGGCGGCGGTGACCTTGAGGTTTTCGGTCACGTCGGAAACGGCTTCCAGCTCCAGGCCTTTGACTCTCACTTCGCCGGTCTGGCTGGTGACCGTCACGTTGCCCACATTGTTGGTGACGGAAACGTTTTTCTGGGTCAGGTCATACACAGCGGCTGTCAGCAATGTGTTGCTGCCCGGTGGCTGGTACTTGATACCCAGTTCCCACTGCTTGCCTTCGGTTGGCTTGAACGAATCGGTCGGCGAGGCGACGGCATTGCTGGCCGGCTGGAACGATTCGGCGTAGGACAAGTAAGGCACGAAGCCCGAGTCGAACACATAGCTGATCGCCGCGTTGCCGCTGAAGTTCTTGTCACGCTGAGTGTTGGTGGCATCACCCTTGTTGAAGAATTTGGTGCCGGTATGCACCCAGTCTTCACGACCGCCGAGGGTCAGGCGCCATTGGTCGAGGGCCATTTGATCCTGGACGTACAGACCGGTCTGGTAGGTCTTCTGGTCATAGTCATAAAACGCCGAGGAGCGTGGTGGACGGGTGATCGGCAAGCCATAGACCGGATTGTTGACGTTGATGGAAGGTGCGCCGCCAAAAATCGAGGTGTAGTTGGTGTTGCTGCGCTGGTGGTCCAGGCCGATCAACAGCGTGTGATTAATGTCGCCGGTGGCGAAGTCGGCCTGGAGGTTGTTGTCCACGGCGAACTGGCTGATGTCTTCGTCGACATTGGTCGTGCCGCGCCCGGTGTTGCCCTCATCGTCCACGACAAATCCGATGGAGGGAAAGTAGCTGTTGACGGTGACCGTCTGGAACGACAGGTCCGACTTGGTGTAGCGCAGGTTCTGGCGGAACTGCCAGACATCGTTGAAGCGATGCTCGAAGGCATAACCCAGTGCGTAATAGGTGCGGTCGTAGAAATCGTAGTCCGGATCACCCAGGTTCTTGTGGTGCGAGATCTTGCCGAACGGCATGTCGATCTTGGTGCCCTGAATCGGATAGAACTGGCTGGTAACGCCGGTATCGTCACGGGTGAACTGTGTCAGCAGGGTGAAGCGGGTGTCTTCGTCGATGTTCCAGGTCAGGCTTGGCGCAATGTTGTAGCGCTTGTCATCGATATGGTCGATCTGGGTGCCGCCGTCACGCACCACGCCGCTCACGCCATAGAGAAACCGGCCTTCGTCGTCGATCTTGCCGGTGCTGGCGAAGTTGATCTGGCGATGGTTGTCGCTGCCGTACTGCAGCTGGATTTCGCTGCTGGCTTCGGCGCTCGGGCGACGGCTGACCATGTCCAGCAGACCGCCTGGCGGGGTCTGGCCGTACACGGACGAGGCCGGGCCGCGCAGCAAGGCCAGGCGGTCGAGGTTCCAGGTTTCCTGTTTCGGGTTGGCGTAGACGCCTTTTGGCAGGGGCAGGCCGTCGAGGAATTGAGTCGGCTCGAAACCACGCACGCGCAGCCAGTCAGCGCGGGTGTCGCTGCCGTAGCTGCTGGCGGTGATGCCCGGCAGGTAGCGCACGGCGGCGTCCAGGGTATGCGCGTTGCGGTCGTCCATCTGCTCGCGAGTGACGACCGAAATCGAGCGCGGTACCTCGACCAACGCGGTGTCGGTCTTGGTGCCGGCGGCGGTGCGCTTGGCCACGTAGCCTTGCACCGGGCCCCAGGCGCTTTCAGCGTCTTCCACGCCAATCACGCTGGTTGCCGGCAGAGCCATCACGCCCTCGGGCACGGCCACCAGGCTGTAGGTGCCGGCACTGCTTTGTTCCAGTTGCAGCCCGGTGCCACGCAGGGCCTCGCGCAGGGCGCCGGCGGCGTCGAACTGGCCGTTGACTGGCGCCGAGGTTTTGCCTGCCGCCAGGGATGGGTTCAACGACAAGGCCAGGCCGGCCTGGCTGGCGATCTGGTTCAGGGTGCTGGCCAATGGTGCGGCTGGCAGGTTGTAGGCGCGAACGCTTGACGCCTGCTCAGCGGCGACCAGTTGGCTGCTCGCCAAAGGTGTGCAAAGGGCAACGGCGACCGCCAGCAAACTGGGGCGCAACAGGGTGTTCAGCGAACGGGACATACAGCGGCTCCTGAATGGAAACATTTCTCAATTGCCTGTGTGCCGAACGAGAATCAGAAAGTGATAGGGCTGGATGAAAATAATTTCGATTCAGTTATTCAATAAGCACTGAAGGGTTTCAGGCGTGCGCCTTTGTGGCGAGGGGCTTGCCCCCGTTGGGTCGCGAAGCGGCCCCCGCGATTTACCAGGTAAACCGCATTTGCGGTTTGGCGACTGCTTCGTAGCCGAGCGGGAGCAAGCTCCCTCGCCACAAAGGAGTTGTGTGCGGGTTCAGGGCTTTGTTTCGGCCTTGGCTATTACCTTCACCCACCATTGCGTGTGCTGTTCGATCTGCACCGGCAGGGTCGGCAGCAGGGCATTGAGCGCCAGGTCGGTGTCACGCAGCGGGAAGCTGCCAGTGATGCGCAGATCGGCCACTTCCGGCGCAACGCCTGTGTAACCGGTTCGATAGCGACCGATTTCATGCACCAGATCTTCCAGCCGCGTGTTGTCCACCACCAGCATGCCGCGGGTCCAGGCATCCGCGCCGAAGTTGACGGCCAGAACCGGGCCCAGGCCGTTATTGCGGATCAACACCTGCTGGCCTTCGCGCAGAATCTGTTCATCCGGGCTGGACTCTGGGTGAACCGCCACCGCCGACTGCAACACACTCAGGCGTGTGCCTTCTTCTTCACGCTTGACCAGAAACCGCGTACCCAGCGCGCGCATGCTGCCTTCACGGGTTTCGACGATGAACGGCCGGGGATCGCCGTGACCGGTTTCAACCAGAATCTCGCCTTCCTGAAGCACGATGCGCCGCTGCTGCTCATCGAAGCGCACATCCAGGGCACTGTGGGTGTTGAGATTGACCAGCGTGCCATCCGCCAGGCGCAGGGTGCGCTGCTCTCCGACGGCGGTGCGCTGGTCGGCCAGCCAGTAATCGATCGGCAGGTAACGTGGCCCGGCAAACAGCGCCAGGCCGATCACGGCCACCACACTCGCCACGCCTTTGCCGAGCTTGCGCACCCGTCGGCGAATGCCTTCGCGCGATTGCAGCAGGGCAGTGCGGGCCGGGCCACTGGCTGCGCTGAAGCGTTGGTCGAGCATGCCCAACTGGCGCCAGGCGCGGGCGTGCTCTTCGTGGGCAGCGTGCCACTTGGCGAATTCTTCGCGCTCTACCGGGTTGGCGCCCTCCATGGACAACTGCCAGGCAATCGCCGCGTCCAGCACGTTGGCCGATACCGGTTTGGAACCGAGCGGGTTCATGTCGGCTCACCGTACAGCGCGATGTAGCATTGGCGAATGCCCTGGGCCAGGTACTGGCGCACCCGCGGCACCGATACCCCCAGGCGCTCGGCGATTTCTGCGTGGCCAAGACCGTCGAGACGGTTGTAGAGGAACGCCGCCCGGGCCTTGGTGGAAAGCTTGCCGAGCAAACGGTCGATGTTTTTCAGGTCTTCGAGGATCATCTGCTGCTCTTCCGCCGACGGTTGTTCGGCTTCGGGAATCAGCATCAGCTCGGTGAGGTAAGCCTGCTCCAGTGCGGCGCGACGGAAATAATCGAACAGCAGGCCCTTGGCGATGGCCACCAGGAATGCCCGGGGTTCGCGTGGTTCCTTCAGTTCCTCGCGGCCCAGCAAGCGCACAAAAGTGTCCTGGCTCAGGTCTTCGGCCCGCTGTGGGCAGGCGACATTGCGTCGAAGCCAGGCCAATAGCCAACCGCGATGGTCGCGATATAACGCACCGACGAGCTCACTTTGAGGGCTTGGGACTGACGACACGCCGCATCACCGCTTGGGAAGTATTAACTAACGAGAATTGTTCGCGATTGTGGCAGAGGCGCGGGAGGTCCGCAATCGGCGTTGGTCGGGAGACCGCGTCATCGTTCATCGCGGGCAAGCCCGGTCCCACAGGGGGTTCGGTACTCCTGTGGGAGCGGGCTTGCCCGCGATGAGGCCAGAGCAGGCGCCGAAGACTAGAAGGACGGCGCTTGTTGCCGACGCTTCCACTGACTCAAGCGCTGTTGCAAATTCAACGGGCTATGAATCTGCTGCTGCCGCGCGCGGCTGAACAGGATCAGCGCCAGTTCGGCGGTGGCCAAGGCGTCGGCGCTGGCGTGGTGGCGTTCGAAGACTTCGAGCTTGAAACAGTCGATCCAATCGTCCAGCCCGGCCTCGCGAAAGTGCGCCTGGGGGCATAGCAGCGGTGCAATGTCCGCCACGTCCAGAAACGGATGCTGCAACTTGAAACCCAGGTGATCTTTCAGCGCACGGCCGAGCATGTGCTGGTCAAACGGCGCGTGGAAGGCCAGTACCGGACTGTCACCGAGGTACTCCATCAAGTCCACCAGCGCTTCTGCTGGATCGCTGCCCGCCGCAATGGCGCTGGGGCCAATGCCGTGGATCAGCACGCTGGGGCCGAGTTTTACTTGCGGATATTGCAAGGTGCGTTCGAACTGCTGGCGAAAGTCGATGGCCCCGTCCTCGATCGCTATCGCGCCAATCGACAGCACATGGTCCTTGTTCAGGTTCAGCCCGGTGGTTTCCAGATCCAGCACCACCCAGCGCTGCTCACGCAGGCTGCATTCGCCCAAGGCGGCAGCGGCAGGCAAGCGTTCCAGGCGATGTTGCAGGTCGGCGGGCAGGGTGGGACTCGGCGGGCGCAGCCAGGAAAACAGGCTCATAACTGATACCGCAAGGTCAGGCTGCTCTGCAGGCGTTGGGCCTGACGCAGGGACTCACGCAGGATGCGCCGGTCCAGATGATTGAGGCTGTCGGGATCGACCCGGTTCGAGTAGGGAAAATTCTCCCGGGTCTGTAATTGATGTTGCTGCATGCGGGTTTGCTGAATGAAATGATAGGCCTCTTCGTACGCGGCGCCGTCCAGGGGTTCGATGACCTCTTTGGCGACCAATTGGCGAAAACGCTCCAGCGTGTTATTGGCCTCGATGCCATGGGCCAGGGCCAACAGCCGGGCGCCGTCGACAAATGGGGTCAGCCCCTGAATTTTCAAATCCAGGGTGGCCTTCTCGCCATTCTTGCGCGTCAGCACGAACTCGCGCAAACGCCCTACGGGCGGGCGATTGCGCAACGCATTCTCGGCCATCATGCGCTGGAACAAACGGTTGTCACCGACCTGATCGAGAATGCCCCGACGCAACTGCTCGCAGCCTTGCTCGCTGCCCCAGACCACGCGCAAATCGAAATAGATGCTCGAACCCAGCAGGTTCTCCGGGGTGGCCTCGCGGATGAACGCCGCAAAGCGCCGCGCCCATTCGGCCCGGGACAGGCACAGCTCGGGGTTGCCGGCCATGATATTGCCCTTGCACAAGGTGAAGCCGCACAGCGCCAGGCTCTGATTGATCTGCTGGGCGATGGGCAACAACTTGCCGCGAATCTCGGCGGCATGGGCTGCATCCCTGGCTTCGAACAGAATGCCGTTGTCCTGATCGGTGTGCAGGGTCTGCTCGCGACGGCCTTCACTGCCGAAGCACAGCCAACTGAATGGCACGCCGGGATCGCCTTTTTCGGCGAGGGTCAGTTCGATCACCCGGCACACGGTGTGATCGTTGAGCAGGGTAATGATGTGGGTGATCTGCGTCGAAGACGCGCCATGGGCCAGCATGCGCTCGACCAGTTGGCCGATTTCGCCCCGCAGCGCCACCAGGTTTTCCACCTTCTGCGCGTTGCGGATGGTGCGCGCCAGGTGCACCAGGTCGACCCGTTGCAGGGAAAACAGATCGCGCTCGGAAACCACGCCGCACAAGCGTTGGTCCTTGACCAGGCAGACATGGGCGATGTGACGCTCGGTCATGGCAATTGCCGCGTCGAATGCACTGTGATCCGGCGACAGGAAAAACGGTGCCCGGGTCATGTGCCCTTCGATGGCTTCGTTGAAATCGCTGCTGCCGTTGGCCACGGTCTGACGCAGGTCGCGCAGGGTGAAAATCCCCAGTGGCGCCTTGAGTTCATCGACCACCACGATGCTGCCGACCTGTTGTTCGTGCATCAACGTCACGGCTTCGCGCAAGGGGGTCTGCGGGGCGCATGACACCGGGTGGCGCATGGCCAATTCACCCAGTCGGGTATTGAGCGAATATTGGGTGCCGAGGGTTTCCACGGCTTTTTGCTGCACTTGCTGGTTGACCTGGTCCAGCAGGCTGCTGACGCAGCGCAGGGCGAAGTTGCGGAAGGTGTCCGATAGCGAAAACAGGCGGATGAACGCCGGCTTGTTCAATTGCAGGCAAAAGGTGTCTTCGCCGGCCAGGTGCTCGGTACGGGTCGCCCGTTCACCCAGCAATGCCGCGAGGGGAAAACATTCGCCGGTGGTGATCTCGAAGACTGTTTCGGTGCCACCTTTTGCCGTATCCGGACGCTCGCCCACGACCCGGCCTTGCTTGACGATATAGAAGTGCTCGACCGGGCCGTCGGCGGGTTTGATGATGCTCTCGCCGGGGGCGTAAAAACGCAGCTGACATTGCTCGACCAGATACGCCAGGTGCGCGTGCTCCATCTGGTTGAAAGGCGGGAAGCGCTGAAGGAATTGCAACGTGCCCTGGATGTTCTGCAACACCGCGGTTTTCCCTGCCTGTGTGAAGGCGTCCGCTTTACTCATAACCATTACCGCAGTCTTTTTTTGAATTGTTGTAGTCGGATGACCCGGACATGGTCGGCCCCTGTGGCCGGGGTGCCCATTGGACGTAAGTCTAGGTAGGCTTTTAGCATCCTGAAATGTCGGAAGAATCCTACGCAAACGTGCGAAAAACCTCTCTTCTGCCCTCTTGGAAAATTTTCCGACGAGGTGCACATTGATGGCCTGCTTAGTGATGTCTCACCACTGTGCTAGGGAATTGTATTGAATATGTAGAGAAAGCCATGTCCGACCACGATATTTTGAGCGACGCCGAGCGCGAAGCGCTGAGTGCAGTCATGCTGGAACCTGACCTGCCACCGCAACGGGTGCTGATCGTCGACGACGATAAAGACGCCCGGGAGCTGCTGTCAGAGATCCTGGCACTGGACGGTATTCGTTGCCTGACCGCGGCCAGTGGCGAAGCGGCACTCAAGATGCTGGAAGAGAAACCTTCGATCGGACTGGTGATTACCGACCTGCGCATGGGGCATGTCGACGGGCTGGACCTGATCCGACAGGTGCGCGAGTCGGTACGGGCGGCGTTGCCGGTCATCATCGTCTCGGGCGATGCCGACGTAAAAGATGCGATCGCCGCGATGCATTTGAATGTGGTGGACTTTCTGCTCAAGCCGATTGATGCCGACAAGCTGCTGGAGTTGGTCAAGCATGAGCTTGGGATTGAGCCTTAGTCCAAGCCCGCGCCCACAAAGAGCAACAAATCATACAAACAAAAAAGCCCTGATCTTTCGATCAGGGCTTTTTCATGTCTGGCGCAGACGCTCAGTTACAGACCATTGGCGGCCTTGAACTCGCGACGACGACGGTGCAGGACCGGCTCGGTGTAGCCGTTCGGCTGTTTGGTACCTTCGACCACCAGTTCGACCGCTGCCTGGAAGGCGATGTTGCTGTCGAAGTTCGGGGCCAGCGGACGGTACAGCGCGTCACCGGCGTTCTGACGGTCAACCACCGGCGCCATGCGCTTGAGGCTTTCCATGACCTGCTCTTCGGTGACGACGCCATGGCGCAGCCAGTTGGCGATGTGCTGGCTGGAAATACGCAGCGTGGCACGGTCTTCCATCAGGCCGACATCATTGATGTCCGGCACTTTCGAACAACCGACGCCCTGGTCGATCCAGCGCACGACGTAACCGAGAATGCCCTGGCTATTGTTGTCCAGTTCGTTCTTGATCTGTTCGGCGGTCCACTGCGGGTTCACCGCCAGCGGGATGGTCAGGATGTCGTCTACCGAAGCATGGGCACGTTTGGCCAGTTCGGCCTGACGGGCGAACACGTCGACCTTGTGGTAGTGCAGTGCGTGCAGTGCAGCGGCAGTCGGCGAAGGTACCCAGGCGGTGTTGGCACCGGCCAGCGGGTGAGCGATTTTCTGTTCGAGCATCGCTGCCATCAGGTCCGGCATGGCCCACATGCCTTTACCGATCTGTGCGCGACCTTGCAGGCCGGTGCTCAGACCGATATCGACGTTGGAATTCTCATAGGCGCCGATCCATTTTTCCGCCTTCATGTCCGCCTTGCGCACCATCGGGCCGGCTTCCATGGAGGTGTGGATTTCATCGCCGGTGCGGTCGAGGAAACCGGTGTTGATGAACACCACACGCTCGCTCGCCGCCTTGATGCAGGCCTTGAGGTTGATCGTGGTACGACGCTCCTCGTCCATGATCCCGACTTTCAGGGTGTTGCGTGGCAGGCCCAGCACGTCTTCGATGCGACCGAACAACTCGTTGGTGAACGCGGCTTCTTCAGGGCCGTGCATCTTCGGTTTCACGATATAGACCGAGCCGGTGCGGCTGTTCTTGCGCGAGCTGTTGCCGTTGAGGTTGTGGATCGCCGACAGGCAGGTCACCAGGCCATCGAGAATGCCTTCCGGCACTTCGTTGCCCTCTTTGTCGAGGATCGCGTCGATGGTCATCAGGTGGCCAACGTTGCGCACGAACAGCAACGAACGACCGTGCAGGCTCAGTTCACTGCCATCGACCGCGGTGTAGGTGCGGTCGGCGTTCATGGTGCGGGTAAAGGTCTGACCGCCCTTGGCGACGCTTTCCGACAGATCGCCCTTCATCAGGCCGAGCCAGTTGCGGTAGATCACCACTTTGTCATCGGCGTCGACGGCGGCAACCGAGTCTTCGCAGTCCATGATGGTGGTCAGTGCGGCCTCCATCAGGATGTCTTTGACGCCGGCCGCGTCGGTCTGGCCGACCGGGGTGCTGGCGTCGACCTGGATTTCGAAATGCAGGCCGTTGTTTTTCAGCAGGATCGCGGTCGGTGCAGCGGCATCGCCCTGGAAGCCGATCAGCTGAGCGTCGTTGCGCAGGCCGGTGTTGCTGCCGCCTTTAAGGGCGACCACCAGTTTGCCGGCGACGATCTTGTAGCCGGTGGAATCGACGTGGGAGCCGGCCGCCAGTGGCGCCGCTTCGTCGAGGAAGGCACGGGCGAAGGCGATGACCTTGTCACCGCGAACCTTGTTGTAGCCTTTGCCTTTTTCCGCACCGTTGGCTTCGCTGATGGCGTCGGTGCCGTAGAGCGCGTCGTACAGCGAGCCCCAGCGGGCGTTCGAGGCGTTGAGCGCAAAGCGGGCGTTCATCACCGGCACCACGAGCTGCGGGCCGGCCATGCGGGCGATTTCGTCATCGACGTTTTGCGTCGTTGCCTGGAAATCGGCCGCTTCTGGCAGCAGATAACCGATGTCTTGCAGGAAGGCTTTATAGGCCACGGCGTCGTGCGCCTGACCGGCGCGTTCCTGGTGCCAGGAATCAATACGAGCCTGGAAATCATCGCGTTTGGCGAGTAGGGCTTTGTTCTTCGGTGCCAGGTCATGGATGACCTTGTCGGCACCGGCCCAGAACTTATCGGCGGTGAGGCCGGTACCGGGAATGGCTTCGTTGTTCACGAAGTCGAACAGGACTTTGGCGACCTGCAGGCCACCGACTTGAACGTGTTCAGTCATTGCTTGCCTCACTCTGCTCAGCTATTTCGCTTTTCAGCTCTTCAAATTAACAATGAAGCCTTGGCCATTTAAACCACAAACCCCTCTGCCAGTACATGCCCATGACGGGCGGCTGGGTTGGGACCAATCAACGGCTTGGGGCCTTGCTGACAGGGCTTTCAGGGTTGCGAACGGGCCGGCGGCAGACATCGATCCAACGTTATGTAGTGCGCGCTGCGGCATACTACATGATGAATTGCGGATGTGAAAATTAGACTAATCACGTCGTTCTGCGACCCCATGACGCATTGCAGTCACGGCGCGGAACAGGATGTTCTCAAAAAACCAGTAGATTGTTCCAGTTAAATATCAAAAGTTGTACACGATTTGTTTGGTCGGTCAGATCGGCGGTGCATCCCTTCGCGAGCAAGCCCGCTCCCACAAGGACAGCGCATGACCCTGTGGGAGCGGGCTTGCCCGCGAAGGGGGCAGTCGATGCACCTTTGATTCCGGATCTGCCCAGGCACCTTTCAACCCTTGCCTATACTTGGTTCTCTGTCACAAAAATCATGACCAGAGGGCTGCGCCATGGACCACCTCGTACTCACCGTTTTTGCACCGGACAAGCCCGGGCAAGTCGAGCGCATTGCCCAATGCATTGCCGAGCATGGCGGCAACTGGCTGGAAAGCCGCATGTCGCGCATGGCCGGACAATTCGCCGGCATTCTGCGGGTGGGGGTGCCGGCCGAGGCCTATGACGAATTGGTCGATGCCCTGCAAGGCTTGTCCACCCAGGGCATCCGCGTATTGATCGCCGAAAGCAGCATCGAACAATCCTGCACCTGGAAGCCGATCGCGATGGAACTGGTGGGCAATGATCGCCCGGGGATCGTGCGTGACATCACACGCTTGTTGAACGAGCAGGGGGTAAGTCTGGAACGGTTGGTTACCGAAGTGCGCCCGGCACCGATGAGCAGCGAGCCGTTGTTCCACGCCGAAGCGATTCTTGCCGTTCCGCTGACGCTGTCGCTGGACGTCCTGCAATCGCGCCTGGAAACCCTGGCCGACGATCTGATGGTCGAATTGGTGCTGCGCAGTGAGCCCTGATCAGGTTATCCAAGTTAAACGTGCACCGGCTTGTGGATAACCTGTAGAGACACCCCGCCAGGCCACGCCGACCGGGGCTCTTCGGGATCTGATCAAAAAACCAGCAGTTTCAGCCACTTGCGCACAATCAGCGGGGATCACGCTGTGGATAACCTTGGGAAGGAATGCTACAGGCCACGGAACTCGTGGCCTGTAGAGGTTTGTGTGTTTTTTGATCAGCTGCGGCGACGCAAACTTAGCCATGCATCCACGCTGTAAACCGCCAGACCGGCCCAGATGAACATGAACGCTACCAGGGTGCTGGACGACAGGTGCTCGCCAAACAGCAGCACCGCTTGCAGCAGCACCAATGTCGGCGCCAGGTACTGGAGAAAGCCCAGTGTCGTGTATGGCAAATGCCGTGCAGCCGCGTTGAAGCAGACCAGCGGCACCAGCGTGACCGGTCCGGCTGCCACCAGCCACCAGGCTTCTGACGTGGTCCAGAACTCGGCCTGAGCGCTGTGGGCGGTCGGGTTGAACAGCAACCAGGCAATGGCGATCGGCACCAGCATCCAGGTTTCCACTACCAGTCCGGGCAGAGCCTTGACCGGTGCCTGCTTGCGAATCAGCCCGTAGAAACCGAAGGTCAGTGCCAGCACCAGCGACACCCACGGCAGGCTGCCGACTTGCCAGACCTGTTGTGCCACACCCACAGCCGCCAGACCGACGGCAATCCACTGCATGCGCCGCAGTCGTTCGCCAAGGATCAGCATGCCCAGCAACACGTTTACCAAGGGGTTGATGTAGTAACCGAGGCTGGCCTCCAGCATGCGGCCGTTGTTCACTGACCAGACGTAAGTCAGCCAGTTGGCCGCGATCAGCGCACCGCTCAGGGCCAGGATCGCCAGGCGTCGCGGGTTCTCCCGCAGCTCGCGCCACCAGCCGGGATGCTTCCATACCATCAGCAACAAGGCGCCGAACAATGCCGACCACAACACTCGGTGGATGATGATTTCCACGGCGGGCACGCTGGCGATGGCTTTGAAGTAGAGGGGAAAAAGTCCCCAGATGATGTAGGCACTCAGGCCCAGAATGTACCCGCGACGCGGGTTGGCGGCTTGCATGCAGAATCCTTGCTTAGGCAGCTAACAAAGAAGGGATTGTAAGGTGGTTGTATAGATGTGTCGTGTCAGAAAAAAGATCGCAGCCCTGTAGGAGCTGCCGAAGGCTGCGATCTTTTGATTTTCGATCAAAACAGCTTCAACGGCTCTTCATTGAGCGCCGCCAGTTGTTCGCGCAGAGCCAACACCTGATCACCCCAGTAACGCTCGGTGCCGAACCACGGGAAGCTGCGGGGGAACGCCGGATCGTCCCAGCGACGGGCGAGCCACGCGCTGTAGTGCAACAGACGCAGGGCGCGCAAGGGTTCGATGAGCGCCAGTTCACGCGGGTCGAAGTCGTGGAATTCGTTGTAGCCATCCATCAGTTCCGACAACTGGCTCAGGCAATCCTGGCGATCGCCGGCGAGCATCATCCAGATGTCCTGTACCGCCGGGCCCATGCGGCAGTCGTCGAGGTCGACGATATGGAACATCTCGTCGCGGCACATCATGTTGCCGGGGTGGCAGTCACCATGCATGCGGATGTTCTGGTGCGGCGTGTTGCTGTAGGCATCTTCCACACGCTTTAGCAGGTCGCGGGCCACCGACTCGTAGGCCGGCAGCAGACTGCGGGGGATGAAGTTGCCGTCGAGCAACGTGGCCAGCGAGTCATGGCCGAAGTTTTTCACCGCCAGCGCTTCACGGTGTTCGAACGGCCGGGTCGAGCCGACCGCGTGCAGGCGTCCGAGCAACTGACCCAGGCGATACAGTTGATCGAGGTTGCCCGGCTCCGGTGCGCGGCCGCCGCGGCGGGGGAACAGGGTAAAACGGAAACCGCTGTGTTCGTGCAGGGTTTCACCGTTGTGAATCAACGGCGCCACGACCGGCACCTCGCAATCGGCGAGTTCGGCGGTGAATTGGTGTTCTTCCAGAATCGCTTCGTTGGACCAGCGTTGCGGCCGGTAGAACTTGGCGATCAGCGGCTCGGCGTCTTCGATACCGACCTGATAGACGCGGTTCTCGTAGCTGTTGAGCGCCAGGATGCGCGCGTCGCTGAGAAAGCCGATGCTTTCGACGGCATCGAGCACGAGGTCTGGCGTAAGGGTTTCAAACGGGTGGGCCATGCTGACTCCTGCGCGCAGCAGGCTGCTGCGTCCGGCCAGGCATGGTAGCGCAGACGGCAGGGCTTTAGGGGGTGGGCTTGAGATGTGTGGTGTCTGGGCTGACGCCTTCGTCGGAACGCCGCCCGGGGCAAGCCCGCTCCCACAAGGACTACATGAATCCCTGTGGGAGCGGGCTTGCCCGCGAAGAGGCCGGATCAGGCGCCGACGATCCCGCCATCTTCCCGCGAAATCGCCATCACCGATGAGCGCGGCTTGCCATTGGGCAAATGCTCGGGGAAGGTCGAGCCACCGTTTTCACCCGGGTGCTGGATTCCGACGAACAGGGTTTTCTGGTCCGGCGAGAAGCTGATCCCGGTCACCTCGCAGCCCACCGGCCCGACCATGAAGCGGCGAATCTCGCCGGTCGCCGGATCAGCGCAGAGCATCTGGTTATTGCCCATGCCGGCAAAGTCACCGGTGTTGCTCACATCACCGTCGGTCAGGATCCACAAGCGTCCGGCCTTGTCGAAGCCCAAGCCGTCCGGGCTGTTGAACATGTTCTGCGGCGTGATGTTCGACGAGCCGGCCTTGGGCGTCCCGGCATGTGCGGCCGGGTTGCCGGCCACCACAAACAGGTCCCAGGCAAAGGTGTGTGAAGCGTGATCGTCACGCTCGGTGCGCCAGCGCAGGATCTGGCCGTAGACGTTCTTCTCCCGCGGGTTCGGTCCGCCCACCGGTTGTCCGTCTTCGCCGCGCTTGGCGTTGTTGGTCAATGTGCAGTAGACCTGGCCATCCTTGGGGCTGACCACGATCCATTCCGGGCGATCCATGCGCGTGGCTTTCACCACACTGGCGGCGAGACGGGCGTGGATCAGCACTTCTGCCTGATCGGCAAAGCCGCTGCTGGCGTCGATGCCGTTTTTGCCGTGGGTCAACTCGATCCATTCACCCTGGCCTTTCGGGTGATCGGCGTTGCCGTCCCCGGCATCGAAACGCGCCACATAGAGGGTGCCGTGATCGAGAATGTCGCGGTTGGCCTTGGGGTTCTTGTGGTCGATCTTGTCGCGGCTGACGAATTTGTAGATGAACTCGCCGCGCTCGTCGTCGCCCATGTACACCACGGCATGGCCATCGCCGGTTTCGGCCAGGGCGGCGTTTTCGTGTTTGAAGCGGCCCAGGGCGGTGCGTTTGACCGGCGTCGACTGCGGATCGAACGGATCGATTTCCACCACCCAGCCATGACGGTTGAGTTCGTTGGGGTTCTTGGCCAGGTCGAAGCGCTCGTCGTGCTGGTGCCAGTTGATCTCTTTGCTGGTCACCACCGCGCCGTAGCGTTTTTGCGCCGGGTCGAACTTCTGCTCGGCGTTGCTGCTGCCGAAGCAGTCGGTGAAGTTTTCTTCACAGGTCAGATAGGTGCCCCACGGCGTCTTGCCGTTGGCACAGTTCTGGAAGGTGCCGAGAACGTTCTTGCCCTGGGGATCGGCGCTGGTTTTCAGCAGGGCATGGCCGGCGGCCGGGCCGCTCAGGGTGATCGGCGTATTGCCGTGAATGCGGCGGTTGTAGCGCGAGCCCTGGACGAATTGCCATTGGCCCTTCTTGCGCTGCACTTCAATCACCGACACGCCTTCGCAGGCCAGCGCCTTGCGCACGTCTTGCGCCGATTGCGGCATGCCGCCATGGGCGTAGAGGTAGCGGTAGTTGGTGTATTCGTTGTTGATCGCCATCAGCGCGCGGTCTTTTTCGCCCGGAAACTCGAACAGGCTCATGCCGTCGTTGTTGTCGCCGAACTGGGCTTCCTGATGCTCGGCGCTGCCGTTGCCGCTCGGGTCGAACGCCGGGCCGTCCTTGTGCAGGGGCTGGCCCCAGCTGATCAGCACCGAGGATTTGTAGCCCGGGGGCAGGGTGATGGCGTCGCTGGTGGCGGCGGCAATGCTGTCAAAGCCCAGCAACTGGCTGTTACCGGCGCTGACGCTGGCGGCCATCACGCTGCGGCTCAGCAGGTTGCCGCCGAGGAACATCGCCGCGCCGCACAGGGCACCTGCGCCGATGAAGCTGCGACGACTGAGGCCGACCATGGTTTCGAGGTCGGTGGACTGGTTTTCTTCTAATAGGCTCATTTCAGGCTCCCTGCGGTTTTGCAGACACCTTAATGATGAGTAATGAACCTTTTGTTGCAGTTTGCTTAAAGCGGCGTACCCAGCAGAACCCTGGAGGGCGAAAACTCCACGCGCACCGGTTTGCCGCAGGTCAGCCCCAATGCCCGCAGGTGCGTTGGTTCGTCCAGCGCGCACAGGGTCAGGCCGTTAGGCAGGGTGATGCGCACCTCGCTGGGGCCGTCGTCGGCGTCGAGAATCTTCTCGATGGTGCCTTTCAGGCAATTGTTTCCCGGCGTTTCGGCTGAATCGATCTGCAGCACATCGAGCCAGCCGGCCTTGATCAAGGCCACGACTTCGGTGCCGATCTGCAGTTCCAGGCGCTCGGTGCTGTCGTGGGTGATTTGCGCGTCGACGATCAAGCCTTCGGCGACTTCGAGGCGAATCAGGTCGTTGCGTCCCTGGGACTCGATCGCCACCACCTTGCCGTGCAACTGATTGCGCGCGCTGGTGCGCAGCATCAAACGCCCGAGCAGGTCGAGGTCGCTGGCATCTTCAGCGGCTTCCAGCACCTGGGCCTGCAAGGCTTGCAGCTTCTGGTACAGCCGCAGCACCCGCTCGCCTTCTTTGGAGAGGCGGGCACCGCCGCCACCCTTGCCGCCGACAATCCGCTCCACCAACGGCTTCTGCGCCAGGTTGTTCAACTCATCAATGGCATCCCAGGCAGCCTTGTAGCTCAGGCCCGCGCTTTTTGCCGCACGGGTGATCGAGCCTTGCTCGGCGATGTGCTGCAGCAGGGCGATGCGCTGCGGACGGCGGACAATGTGCTGGGACAACAAGGTGGGCAAAGACATGGCAAGTCGCTTTGGGTGGTGGCGATGGGGAGGACGGTGGCGGCTGAAAGCCTGGGAGTCAAGTCACGCCACAATCCCTGTGGGAGCGAGCCTGCTCGCGATGAGTTCATCAGATTCAACATTGGCGTGTCTGATACACCGTCATCGCGAGCAGGCTCGCTCCCACAGGTTTTGTGCGCTCAGGTCAAACCGCATCGCCGGGTTTGGGCGTGCGGGCCAGGCAATAGACGTCGACCCGCGCTGCACCGGCGTCGATCAACAACCAGGCCAGGGCCTGGGCCGTGGCACCGGTGGTGAGGACGTCGTCGATCAGGGCCAGGTGCCGGCCCTTGACGGCGGCACCGGGTATCAGGCTGAAAGCGTTGCGCAAGTTCTTGCGGCGCGCTTGGGCATTCAAGGCCTGCTGGGCATCGGTGTCCTGGGTTCGCAGCAGCAACCGTTCGTCGCATGGAATGTCCAGGGCTTCACTCAACCAGCGGGCCAGCATCGCCGCCTGGTTAAACCCGCGCTGGCGCAGGCGCCGGTTGGCCAGCGGTACCGGAATCAGCGCATCGGGTCGCTGCAGATCGTCTTCGAAGCGATGTTGCAGGTATTGAGCGAGAAGTTCGGCGAGCAAGCGGCCAAACGGCCACTTTGCATTGTGTTTGAAGCGGGTGATCAGGCTGTCAACCGGAAAGCTGTAGGTCCAGGGGGCAATCACCTGTTCGAAGGCCGGTGGCTGCTTCACGCAATGGCCGCAGGTCAGGCCCGCGGCCGGGAGCGGCAGGGCACAGGTACGGCAGTGAGCGCCAAGCCAGGGCAACTCGGTTTCACATGCCGTACAGACCGGGGCGATGCCGTCGGCGGGTTCATCGCACAGCAAGCACGGCTGTTTGTTTTTTGACCAGATGTAAACCTGTCCTTTGTTCTGTGGTTGACAGCGCATCGCTCTTCCTTAAATATGCCGAAACATCTGTGAGGCGGCTGTGACATTCCATGACCCAGCCGCATGCCAAAGCATAATTCAAAGGAAACGCCCATGAGCGCCAGCACCACTGCAACCCTGCGTCATGACTGGTCTTTGGCCGAAGTCAAAGCACTCTTCGTTCAGCCATTCAATGACCTGTTGTTCCAGGCGCAGACGGTGCACCGTGCGCATTTCGACGCCAACCGCGTTCAGGTGTCGACCCTGTTGTCGATCAAGACCGGCGCCTGCCCGGAAGATTGCAAATATTGTCCGCAGTCCGGTCACTACAACACTGGCCTGGAAAAAGAAAAACTGATGGAAGTGCAGAAGGTCCTCGAAGAGGCCGCTCGCGCCAAGGCCATCGGTTCGACCCGCTTCTGCATGGGCGCGGCGTGGAAGCACCCGTCGGCCAAGGACATGCCGTACGTACTGAAGATGGTTGAAGGCGTGAAAGCCCTGGGCCTGGAAACCTGCATGACCCTCGGCCGCCTGGATCAGGAGCAGACCGAGGCGCTGGCCAAGGCCGGTCTCGACTACTACAACCACAACCTCGATACATCGCCGGAGTTCTACGGCAGCATCATCACCACCCGCACCTACAGCGAGCGCCTGCAAACCCTGGCCTATGTGCGTGAGTCGGGGATGAAGATCTGCTCCGGCGGCATCCTCGGCATGGGCGAGTCGCTGGACGACCGCGCCAACCTGCTGATCCAGCTGGCCAACCTGCCGGAGCATCCGGAGTCGGTGCCGATCAACATGCTGGTGAAAGTCGCCGGTACGCCGCTGGAAAATGCCGACGACGTCGACCCGTTCGATTTCATCCGCATGCTCGCGGTCGCGCGCATCCTGATGCCGCAATCCCACGTGCGCCTGTCTGCCGGCCGCGAAGCAATGAACGAGCAGATGCAGGCTCTGGCGTTCTTCGCCGGTGCCAACTCGATTTTCTACGGCGAGAAACTGCTGACCACCGCCAACCCGCAGGCCGACAAGGACATGCAACTGTTCGGGCGCCTGGGGATCCTGCCGGAAGCCCGCGAAGAGCACGCCGATGAAGTGCATCAGGCGGCGATCGAGCAGGCGCTGGTGGAGCAGAAGAGCAGCGAGCAGTTCTATAACGCCGCCGTCTGATCGCTCTCTGTAGGAGCTGCCGCAGGCTGCGATCTTTTGATCTTGATTTTTTAAGATCAAAAGATCGCAGCCTGCGGCAGCTCCTACAGGAATTGATGTTTCTTTCTTTTTCGCGAGGCCTGCATGTCTTTCGATCTCGCCGCACGCCTTGCTGCCCGTCGTGCCGAAAATCTCTACCGCCAGCGTCCGCTGCTCGAAAGCCCGCAAGGGCCGCAAGTGGTGGTTGATGGCAAGCCGTTGCTGGCGTTCTGTAACAACGACTACCTGGGGCTGGCCAATCATCCACAAGTGATCGAAGCCTGGCGTGCCGGCGCTTCTAAGTGGGGGGTGGGTGGCGGCGCCTCACATCTGGTCATCGGCCATAGCGCCCCGCACCATGCCCTGGAAGAAGCCTTGGCCGACCTGACCGGTCGTCCGCGCGCGCTGCTGTTCACCACCGGTTACATGGCCAACCTCGGTGCGGTCACGGCGTTGGTGGGGCAGGGTGATACGGTGCTCGAAGACCGGCTCAATCATGCGTCGCTGCTCGACGCGGGGCTGCTGTCCGGCGCGCGGTTCAATCGCTACTTGCACAACGACCCGGTGAGCCTGGCCAAGCGCCTGGAAAAAGCCACCGGCAATACCCTGGTGGTCACCGACGGCGTGTTCAGCATGGACGGCGATATCGCCGACTTGCCGGCACTGGCCCGAGAGGCCAAGGCCAAAGGCGCCTGGTTGATGGTCGACGATGCCCATGGTTTCGGACCGCTGGGTGCCAACGGTGGCGGCGTCGTCGAGCATTTCGGTTTGAGCCAGGAAGAGGTTCCGGTGCTGGTCGGCACCCTCGGCAAAGCCTTCGGTACGGCGGGCGCTTTTGTGGCCGGCAGCGAAGAGCTGATTGAAAGTCTGATCCAGTTTGCCCGGCCTTACATCTACACCACCAGCCAGCCACCGGCGCTGGCCTGCGCCACGTTGAAAAGCCTGGAACTGCTGCGCAGCGAACACTGGCGCCGCGAGCATTTGCAGACGCTGATCCGCCAGTTCCGCCAGGGTGCCGAACAGATCGGCCTGGAACTCATGGACAGCTTCACACCGATTCAACCGATCATGGTCGGTGATGCCGGGCGCGCTGTGCGTCTTTCGCAAATGCTGCGCGAGCGCGGGTTGATGGTGACCGCGATTCGCCCGCCGACCGTACCCGCTGGCAGCGCCCGACTGCGGGTCACGCTGACGGCAGCCCACAGCGAGGCCCAGGTGCAGCTATTGTTAAACGGACTGGCCGATTGTTTTCAACAACTGCAGCCGGAGCCAAGCCATGCGTGATCGTTTGATTCTGCTGCCCGGCTGGGGCCTCGGCGTTTCACCGCTGGAGCCTTTGGCTGCGGCTTTACGCGGCCTGGACGAGCACCTGCGTGTCGAGATCGAGCCGTTGCCCGACCTGGAGTCGAGCGATCTTCAAGAGTGGCTCGATGAGCTTGATGCGACATTGCCGCAAGACGCCTGGCTGGGCGGCTGGTCATTGGGTGGCATGCTTGCCTGCGAACTGGCGGCCCGGCGTGGCGATCGCTGCTGCGGCGTGTTCACGCTGGCCAGCAACGCGTCTTTTGTCGCGCATGAACACTGGTCGGCCGCCATGCCTGGGGAAACCTTCGATGCGTTTCTGGCGGGATGTGCAGCCGATCCGCGCGCGACCTTGAAACGCTTTTCACTGCTCTGCGCCCAAGGCGCCGAAGACCCGCGTGGATTGTCGCGGCTTTTGCTCGCTGGCGCACCGAACACCGCCGCGCCAGTGCTGCTGAGCGGTCTGCAAGTACTTGCGCAACTGGATACACGGCAGGCAATGCAATCGTTCCGGGGTCCGCAACTGCATCTGTTCGCCGGCCTCGACGGGCTGGTACCGGCGGAGGCGGCGGGCGATTTACTGGCGTTGCTGCCGGATATAGAAGTCGGTCTGATTGAGCAGGCCGGCCACGCGTTTCTTCTGGAAGATCCCCACGGTGTGGCGGGGGCGATCCAGGCCTTTTTGCATGAGTCCGGCGATGACTGATTTATCCCTTCCCAACCTGCCCGGCGGCTTACCCGACAAACGCCAGGTCGCTGCATCTTTCTCCCGTGCGGCGCAAAGCTACGACAGCGTGGCCGAGTTGCAGCGTGATGTCGGCAGCCAATTGCTCCGGTGTTTGCCGCAGGATTTTGTACCGCAGCGTTGGTTGGACCTGGGCTGCGGCACCGGGCATTTCAGTCGTGCCTTGGGTGAGCAATTTCCGAGCAGTCACGGTGTGGCGCTGGATATCGCCGAGGGCATGCTCAACCACGCCCGGCCGTTGGGCGGTGCCACGCATTTCGTGGCGGGCGATGCCGAGCGTTTGCCACTCCAGGACTCGACCTGCGACCTGATCTTCTCGAGCCTGGCGGTGCAATGGTGTGCGGACTTCGACTCGGTGCTTCGTGAAGCTTATCGAGTGCTGAAACCGGGTGGCATTTTTGCGTTTGCTAGTCTTTGTACAGGGACGTTGTTTGAACTGCGCGACAGCTGGCGACAGGTCGATGGCATGGTGCACGTCAACCGCTTTCGGGAGTTTGGTGTTTATCAGCAGTTGTGTGCGGCCAGCGGCTTGAGGGTGGTCAGTCTGCAAAACCTTGCGCATGTGCTGCATTACCCGGATGTGCGCAGCCTGACCCATGAGCTCAAGGCGCTGGGTGCGCACAATCTCAATCCCGGTCGACCGGGTGGCTTGACTGGCCGGGCGCGGATTCTGGGTTTGATCGAGGCTTATGAGCAGTTTCGTCAGGCCCGAGGCCTGCCGGCGACTTATCAAGTGGTGTACGCCGTTTTGGAGAAACCCTTATGAGCGCAGCCTATTTCATCACCGGTACGGATACGGATGTCGGCAAAACCACAGTCGCTGCGGGGCTGCTGCATGCGGCGCGTTCGGCGGGGCTGAGCACGGCGGCGGGCAAGCCGGTCGCGTCCGGGTGCGATGTGACGCCCAAAGGCTTGCGCAACGCCGATGCACTGGCGTTGCTGGCGGAGTGTTCGCTGCCGCTGACCTACGTACAGATCAATCCGGTGGCCTTCGAACCGGCCATTGCTCCGCATCTGGCGGCACGGGAGGCGGGCGTGGCGTTGACGGTGCAGTCGTTGCTGGCGCCGATGCGGCAGATTCTCGGGCTGCAGGCGGACTTCACCCTGATCGAAGGCGCTGGCGGCTGGCGCGTACCCTTGGCGGATCAGGACAATCTGTCGGACCTGGCCATTGCATTGAAGCTGCCGGTGATCCTGGTGGTCGGCGTGCGCCTGGGGTGTATCAGCCATGCCTTGTTGACCGCCGAAGCGATCGCCCGGGACGGTTTGCAACTGGCGGGATGGGTGGCCAACATCATCGACCCGAAGACCTCGCGGCTGGAAGAAAACCTCGCCACCCTGGCCGAGCGCCTCCCGGCGCCGTGCCTGGGGCGTGTGCCCAAACTCAAGACCGTGACGGCAGAAGCCGTGGCCGAGCACTTGCAACTGGACCTGTTGGACTGAGGTTTGGGAATGCGGGCTTTGCCTATTGCAAGGCACTGTGCCATTAGTGTTTTTGACGGGTGTTTTGCCTGCCACTCTGCTTCAATGGCCGTTGTTGATCCTTTGAAAGGACGAGTTCTCCCATGGAAATCTCAGGAAACACCGCTTTTTATGCCGGTCTGAGCACTCTTCAGACAGGGCAGAACCGAGTCGATCAAGCCGCCGGGCAGATTGCCAACACCACCATCGAACGTTCGGTCACCAGCCAGTCTTCCGAGGCGCAGGTCGATCGTCTGCGATCGGTTGATCGTAGCCAGCAATCGGATCTGGCCAGCAACGTGGTCGAAATGGCCCAAGGCAAGATTCAGGCGGAGCTGGGCGTAAAAATCGCCAAGGCCTCCGATGAAGTGCTCGGAACGTTGATCGATACCTACGCTTGATTCTTCACTGATACCGCACCCTCGACGCCGCGCCTGTTCGCGGCGTTTTTCTGCGTAAGTCTTTCTTGCTCAACTAATCTTTTCAGTGTGGCGGGCTGCTTTGAAAGCGCGGCTGCGTTGCCGTGTGCCTGTGTGTCCAAAGCTGCGATGACGAACGGCAAAAGATCGACGCTTGACAAGATTTCGGCGTAAACGTATGTTTCAAACAACTGTTTGATCGCAACAACAAATCCATGCGGTCGTTCATTCCCGGTTACATCAGCAGAGGTTTATCGCTATGCCTGACTACAAGGCCCCCTTGCGTGATATTCGCTTCGTTCGTGACGAACTGCTCGGCTACGAAGCGCACTATCAGAGCCTTCCGGCTTGTGCCGACGCAACGCCGGACATGGTTGACGCCATTCTCGAGGAAGGCGCCAAGTTTTGTGAGCAGGTACTGGCTCCGCTGAACCGTGTGGGCGACCTCGAAGGCTGCACCTGGAGCGAGTCTGGCGTTAAGACGCCGACTGGCTTCAAGGAAGCCTACAAGCAATTCGTTGAAGGCGGCTGGCCGAGCCTGGCTCATGACGTCGAGCACGGCGGCCAAGGCTTGCCGGAATCCCTGGGCCTGGCCATCAGTGAAATGGTCGGCGAGTCCAACTGGTCGTGGGGCATGTACCCGGGGCTGTCGCACGGTGCGATGAACACCATCTCCGAGCACGGCACCCCTGAGCAGCAAGAGGCCTACCTGACCAAGCTGGTTTCCGGCGAATGGACCGGCACCATGTGCCTGACCGAGCCGCACTGCGGCACCGACCTGGGCATGCTGCGCACCAAGGCCGAGCCTCAGGCCGACGGTTCCTACAAAGTCTCCGGCACCAAGATCTTCATCTCGGCCGGTGAACACGACATGGCCGACAACATCGTCCACATCGTACTGGCCCGCCTGCCGGATGCACCGGCTGGCACCAAAGGCATCTCCCTGTTCATCGTGCCGAAGTTCCTGCCCAACGCCGATGGCTCGGTTGGCACGCGTAACGCTGTGTCTTGCGGTTCCCTGGAACACAAGATGGGCATCCACGGCAACGCCACCTGCGTGATGAACTTCGACGGCGCCACCGGTTTCCTGATCGGCCCGGCGAACAAAGGCCTGAACTGCATGTTCACCTTCATGAACACCGCTCGCCTGGGTACCGCGCTGCAAGGCCTGGCCCACGCTGAAGTCGGTTTCCAGGGCGGCCTGAAATACGCTCGCGACCGTCTGCAAATGCGCTCGCTGACTGGCCCGAAAGCGCCGGACAAAGCCGCTGACCCGATCATTGTGCACCCTGACGTACGTCGCATGCTGTTGACCATGAAGGCGTTCGCCGAAGGTAACCGCGCGATGGTTTACTTCACCGCCAAGCAAGTCGACATCGTCAAGTACGGCGTGGACGAAGAAGAGAAGAAGAAAGCCGACGCACTACTGGCCTTCATGACGCCAATCGCCAAGGCCTTCATGACCGAAGTCGGTTTTGAAGCGGCCAACCACGGCGTGCAGATCTATGGCGGCCACGGCTTCATCGCCGAGTGGGGCATGGAGCAGAACGTTCGCGACAGCCGTATTTCGATGCTGTACGAAGGCACCACCGGTATCCAGGCACTCGACCTGCTGGGCCGTAAAGTGCTGATGACCCAGGGCGAGGCTCTCAAAGGCTTCACCAAGATCGTCCACAAGTTCTGCCAGACCAACGAAGGCAACGAAGCGGTTCAAGAGTTCGTCGCGCCGCTGGCTGCACTGAACAAGGAATGGGGCGAGCTGACCATGAAGGTCGGTATGGCCGCCATGAAGGATCGCGAAGAAGTCGGCGCGGCCTCCGTGGACTACCTGATGTACTCCGGTTACGCCTGCCTGGCCTACTTCTGGGCTGACATGGCGCGTCTGGCTGCCGAGAAACTGGCTGCCGGCACTTCCGAAGAGGCGTTCTACACCGCCAAGCTGCAGACTGCGCGCTTCTACTTCCAGCGCATTCTGCCGCGTACCCGCACTCACGTCGCAACCATGCTGTCGGGCGCCAACAACCTGATGGACATGAAAGAAGAGAACTTCGACCTGGGCTACTAAGCCTTAGGGGATGTTCAAAAGAACCGCCGCTTCCTCCCGGGAGCGGCGGTTTTTTTTGCACTGGGGTCAGGCCTTGATCACCATGGCGTCGGATCCAGGGGGCCGACGCCAGTCGGGGAGGTCGCGCCTTCGCCGTTACGTATGAACGGCAGGTGCCAGAAGTCGTTAGGCACCACCGGATCGCCAGGCTTGACGCCTTCCGGAAAGATGAACTCGAACACCGGCGCCACATACTGTCCGGCAACCAGTCCATTGGCGACGGTCAGCCGGGCCGCATTCTGGATGCAACTGTCCACACCGGCCTGGGATAAGGCTTGCTGCGGAACGCAAAGTGACCGTGCAACGACGCGCAAGGTACGCGTCGGCTGGCTAAGCAGCCCAGCGGGCGCTTTGGTCGCACGTAGTCTGGCGCGTTGTGGCTGAGGACCGGTGTTCTGTGTGGTAATACCGCCCGAGGCTCCCAGGCAACTGGTCGCAAGGCCCAGCGCAGGGTTGCATTCACCCGTCATCTCATAGGGTGTCACCCAGCGATTGGTTTGTACGCCCGTCGATGGATTGACATCTATCAGGTAAATGTCGACCGGGGTCTTGATGTCGGTGGTCGAGGCTTCAAGGAAAATCCGGTCCTGCGTCTCTTGGGCTACTCCGTTGATGGCCGTTGCGGCCGGGTCGGCCGTACCGATGCCAAATTCCCCGATAGCCAGGTAGCTGGGCTGCGAACCCGGTTGAGTGTAGATCCCGACATTCGCCTCGATCGTGTGTGCAGAGACGAAGTCCGGGAGGCCTGTTGTTGCTGACTTGAACAGAGTGCCGGACCAACTGATGAAGTCGCCGACTTCGAAGGGTGCCTGTTGGGTCGGGTCGGGGTCCGTCGCCGTACGTGTCGCATCGCTGAATCTCTTCATGACGTACTGGCTGCAATAGGTTTGCCCCACCGCTGGACCTGAGAGCTCTCCGCTGGCCGGAGGCGTGACGCCAGCCTGGCTGAAGTTGCGGCAGTTGTTGGTCGTGGTCGGGGTGACCACTTTTGGCCGGTTTTTCTGCGGGCAGAGCGCATCGTCCCCGGAAATCGTGCGCGGCACGCACATCGGGTAGCCGGTGGCGGCATGGATGGTCGGGTTGGCATCATCGACGGAGAAGCGTGGGTCGGGGCTTTGGGCGCGGCCAAAACGTCCGTTCGGGTCGTTGATCTGAATAATCGTGGGTTGCGTCGGGTTCCCGCTGTCGACTTCGAGGTTGCCGTTGGTGTAGTCGATCCGGGTGATGACACCGCTCCCGGCGTTGACCGATTGCTGGGAGACAAAGATCAGCCCGGCAATCTGCTTGTTGGAGACGGTATTGCCTACTACATGGATCTCGAACGAGGGATAGACCGCCGGAGATTTTCCGAGCGCCAGGGTTCCACCCCTGACGAATTCAGCCCAGGTCAGGGTATTGGCCGGCATCTGCATAACGGTGTTGCAAGGGACAACAATCGTGACGCCATTCAGCTGGACAGTCCCCCCGAAGCGACCCGGGTCGCTGGTTGTAGGGCAATTCGTATTGGTGGTGTCCAGGGTCATGTTTTGGATAAAACCGGTCACATCAAACCCATGAATCGCCGTCGGGTTTGTGAAAATCGGATCGGGCAGTGTGGGCGTCGTGAACGGCGAGGGCACTCCCGGGGGCTTGGCAGTCCCGCCTCCGCCCCCACCGCCACCGCCACCGCCAGCTCCGTTTTTGGCAAATGCATCTCCACCACCACCAATGACCAGTGCGATGGCGACAGCACTGGCGAGCAGAGCATGGCGACTGAAGATGCCGTTGAGTCGTTTGTGAGGCAGCAGCGGTATCGCGAGCGTTTTTTCGAACAAAGATAAGCTCATGGCTCACTCCAGAATCTTGCAGGACCAATTGCCGGCCAATCGGGATCACAGATCTGCTGATGCGCTTGATCCTGCGCAAGAGAAACGCAAAGCCGTGAATGTCGAATGGGGGCTCGATCCAGCGGATTCAGTGCCGGTGTAAGGTCGGCACTTGCCGTTCGGATGCTTTCACCTGCGTGCGTCGGCCGGTTACGGACGCAAACGCGAGAGACATTTCCTTGAGCCTGAGGGGCACATAGCAGTAGTCGTGCCTGATTGGCACAATTGATTGTTAGCCAGCAAACATGCGGGCTGCGCTGAAGTTGGTGATATACACATAATTGTATGTTATGTGGTTTACACCAAAGTAGGTGGGGATATACACCCAAGTTTGGAGTTCTGTGAAAACTGTAGGTAAGTGTATCGCCGGTAGTGGCAGATGAGAAGTGTTGCCTATTGAATACTACTAAGGTCTTAGGTGTGCAAGAGGGATGTTTAAGAAAGGGTGAGAAAGTAGTCTTGTGTGGGAGGTTTAAATAAAAAATAGCTAGCGCAGTGCAACTTGCGCGCGAATGGTTTGTTGTATGTCTGGTGGGGGGTTATTGACTGGCGATGCGAAGTTTCAGGATTTTTAAAGTGCCGTTTACATCGCGGTGCTTGGAGGAGCAAATACTCTGCCAATTTCAAAAAAATGCGTCTGGTGTCGCTTTGCCCTTTAAAATATGGCCTTTGAGGTCGTTGTTAGCCGCCTGTTACTGGCTGTCCGGGGAATGTCACCCACTAATGGGTAAAGTTTAACCAGAACTGAGGGATAGTGCGCAGTTGCTGTAGTTAGTAGGGTTTCTTGATTCGATTAAATTAAAAAAATATTGAAATTTTCCTGATGAAATGTTTTGTTACGTCTAGAGTTTCGTGAAGCGCTACCCAGTGCTGCGAAATATCACTGTTTAAGAATGCCTGAGTCACGAGAGTGCTTTGCCAGTCAGGTCTCGCAATACCCATGTAACTTAAAGTTGGCGTGGTTGTTCGAGCGAACAGCAAGATTCATGGCGATGAGCTCATCTTGTAACAGGGTAACCGCGGAGGCTGACTACTCCGTACTGAATCGGGAGCGTCGTCATGTTTAAGTATTTGAGCATCTTCCGAACCACCTGTTTGGCCAGGGCGATGGCGATGACTCTCTTCGTCACCGGCCTGCCTGTCATGAACGTTTGGGCCGCTGACCCGGTAGTGGTCGATCCGCCCGTGCCGGACGTGCCCACTCTGCAATCGCTGCGTGGGCTGCTCCCGCCCGACCCATCGGGAACCGAAGGCGGGCGCAAAGTCGACCTGATGACCGACTACGTGCTCAATCGCTCGGCGGCAGTGCTTCTGGGCAAGGCACTGTTCTGGGATATGGAGATCGGCAGTGACGGTTCCACGGCTTGCGCGTCATGTCACTTCCACGCGGGCGCCGATCACCGCACTACCAACCAGATCAACCCGGGTCAGGCGAACACTAACGCGAACGTCTCGTCGATCTTCAACAAACCGTTCACCGCCTCGGACATTCCGGGGGACGTGCCAAGCTACACCACCAAATCAGGAGGCAAGGGCGGTCCGAACTACCTGCTGAAGAAAGGCGACTTCCCGACCCATGTGCTGGCAGATCCCCTGGATCGCAATTCGGCGATTGTCTATTCGACTGACGATGTGATCGGTTCGCAAGGCGTGTTCGACGCCAACTTCGTCAAGCCTCGTCAGTCGCGTTTCGACAGGTGCATCCAGCAACCGGACGGCATCTTCCAGGTGGGCGGGATCAATGTTCGCCGCAGCACCGGACGCAACGCACCCACGGTGATCAACGCCGCGTTCAACGTGCGCAACTTCTGGGATGGCCGGGCCAATAACGTCTTCAACGGCTTCTCGCCGTTCGGCAATCGCGACCCTGACGCCGGGATTTTCGTGACTAGCGATCGCAGTGGCGTGGCGACCAAAGTCAGGCTGGCGCTCAAGGATGCTTCCGCCGCCTCGCAAGCGGTAGGTCCACCCGGCAGCCCGGTGGAAATGTCCTGCGGCGGGCGTACCTTCGCCGACATTGGCCGGCGCATGCTCGACACCTTGATGCTCAAGCAGCAGCGGATTTCATCCACTGATTCGGTGCTCGGGCCGGTATCCGGTGCCCGTCGGCCGACGTACCGTGAGCTGATCAAGAACGCGTTCCAGCCGCGCTTGTGGAATGCCACGCAGCAGGTCTCGCTGGGCGGCGCGCCATACACCCAGATGGAGGCGAACTTCCCGCTGTTCTTCGGGCTGGCGATTCAGATGTATGAGTCCACGCTGATCTCGGACCAGGCACCGCTGGATGCCTATTTGCAAGGCGATCACACTGCCATGAACAGCCAGCAGGTCCAGGGCATGAACCTGTTCCTGGGCAAAGGCAAGTGCATCAGTTGCCACGGCGGCGCGGAATTGACCAACGCCGGCAGCCGCTTGCTGTTCCATCCTCGGGAGCGTATCGAACGGATGATCATGGCCGACAACCTGACCACGCTCTATGACAACGGCTTCTACAACACCGGGGTGCGCCCGACCTCGGAAGACCTGGCACTCGGTGGCTCGGATGCGTGGGGTAATCCGTTGTCTTTCACCCGTCAGTACAACACCGTACTGAAGGGCGGCACGATCCCTGATCCACTGGACGTCGATGTGTGCACCTTCGAAGCGCGTTTGAGCCCGGCTATCCCCTGTGATGCGACGCTCAAGCCCAATGTCGATTTCCGCGACGCGGTCGATGGCGCCTTCAAGACGCCAACCCTGCGCAATATCGCGTTGACCGGCCCGTACTTCCACAACGGCAGTCGCGCAACGCTGCAGCAGGTCATGGAGTTCTACAACCGTGGTGGCGATCGGCGTGGCGAGGATGCCAGCAATACCAGTGGTTTCGAGCACCCGGCGGTCAATCAGCACAACGGTTCGAACCTCGACCCGGACATGACCCGGCTGAACCTCACCCCGGATGAAGTGGATGCGCTGGTCAAGTTCATGGAGGTCGGGTTGACCGATCCTCGGGTGGCGTGGGAACGGGCGCCGTTTGACCATCCTTCGCTGGTACTGCCGCAGGGCGAGAAGGGAGATGAAAACTCCGTCGGGCAAAAACCGGCCAGTCCGAAGATCACAACGAGGCAGGCGCAGGACGCCGACATCCAGCTCAGACCGGTCGGTGCCGAAGGTCGCACACGTCTGGAAGGTCCGCTGCAACCGTTCAACAACGACCTG
The DNA here is from genome assembly GCF_003097365.1 of Pseudomonas sp. B1(2018). Taxonomy (NCBI): domain Bacteria; kingdom Pseudomonadati; phylum Pseudomonadota; class Gammaproteobacteria; order Pseudomonadales; family Pseudomonadaceae; genus Pseudomonas; species Pseudomonas sp. B1(2018). Next base: position 85,761 of record NZ_PYUK01000016.1, on the reverse strand, counting down.
TAACCGTATTTCCCCTTGCGCCACTGGCATCTGATGGATGCCAGTGGCGCCCTTTTACAATTACCTCAGTATTTCACTCAGCAATTCGGGGTTTCTGCCGTTACAGTAGTGGGCACATTGCCATCTATTGATCTGACGGGTCGGAGCTTTACCCTTGCCGCGCTCATCCGCTGTACGTTTCAGTCATTTCCTGCCGTCATTACTGCTGTTGCTGGCGGGGCTTGCGGCTGCTTACATCAAGGATCTGAACGTCTTTTTCACCTCGCTGTTCAACGTGCTGCCCACCCTGGTGTTGTTACTCGGCGGCGCCTATTGCGCGGTGTACCGACGCCAGCGTGAACTGTTTCTGATGGTCACGGTGTACATCGCCTACTTCCTGCTCGACACCCAGACCGACTATTACCGCGACAACGGCAAGGTGCGTGACGATGCCGCCGTGGTCTTTCACCTGTGTTGCCTGCTGCTGCCATTGTTGTTCGGGGTGTTCGCGGCGTGGCAGGAACGCACTCATCTGTTCCAGGACATGGTTGCGCGTTTCGCCGTATTGCTGGCGGTCGGCAGCGTGGCGCTGGGACTTGAGCAAAGTTATCCACACGCGCTGCTGATCTGGTTGTCGGAGATTCGCTGGCCCGCCTTGCATGGCGCCTGGATGAGTCTGATCCAGTTGTCCTATCCGGTGTTCATTGCCGTGTTTGTGCTGCTGACCTGGCAATACTGGCGCAACCCGCGACCGCTGCATGCCGCGCAACTTGTGGGATTGCTCGGGTTGTTCTGGATGCTGCCGAAGACCTTTATCCTGCCGTTCACACTGAACATCATGTGCAGCCAGGTGATGCTGATGATCGCCGCCGCCGTTGCCCACGAAGCCTATCAAATGGCCTTCCGCGACGAACTGACCGGGCTGCCGGGCCGCCGTGCGCTGAATGAACGCATGCAACGGCTGGGGCGCAACTACGTGTTGGCCATGAGCGACGTCGACCACTTCAAGAAATTCAACGACACCCACGGCCACGATGTCGGCGACCAGGTACTGCGGCTGGTGGCCAGCAAACTGTCGAAAATCGGTGGTGGCGGTAAGGCGTATCGCTATGGCGGTGAGGAATTTGCCCTGGTGTTTGCAGGCAAGACCCTCGAAGAGTGCATGCCGCACCTGGAAGTCATCCGCGAGTCCATCGCCACTTACAACATTCAGCTGCGTAATCAGGAAAACCGCCCGCAGGACGACAATCAGGGGCGCCAGCGGCGAGCCGGTTCCGGCGCATCGAGTGTGTCGGTGACGGTCAGTATCGGCGTTGCCGAACGTATCGATCAACGCACCCCGGAAGAGGTGCTCAAGTCTGCTGACCAGGCGCTCTACAGCGCCAAGGGCGCCGGGCGCAACTGCGTGATGGCGTTCGGGCAGAACCGCCGTGGCGCCGTACGCATGGACGCCGCTACGGTTGAGTGATGATCGCGCATTCAGCGACTGGACATTGATTGTGGCGTAGTGTCGGCGGCAGTAGGTTGGAAAAAACTGCCGACGGAGAATGACCATGCCCGAGTACAAAGCTCCCTTGCGCGACATGCGCTTTCTGATCGACCACGTCTTCGACTTTCACAGTAGCTACGCCGCGCTGGGGGCCATCGATGCCAGCCCGGACATGGTCAATGCGATCCTCGAAGAAGGCGCGAAGTTCTGCGAAAACGTGCTGTCGCCGCTCAACCGCAGCGGTGATGAAGAAGGCTGCCATTTCGACAACGGCGTGGTCACTACGCCTGCGGGCTTCAAGCAGGCCTTCGCCCAATATGTCGAGGGCGGCTGGCATGGCCTGGCGGCGGACCCGGTCTACGGCGGCCAAGGGTTGCCGATCTCTCTGGGCCTGGTCATCAGCGAGATGGTGGGTTCCAGCAACACCTCGTGGGGCATGTACCCCGGCCTGACCCACGGTGCGATGTCGGCGATCCACGCCCATGGCACCGAGGAGCAGAAGCAGACCTATTTGAAGAAACTCACCGCTGGCCAATGGACCGGCACCATGTGCCTGACGGAAGCCCATTGCGGCACCGACCTGGGCATCATCAAGACCCGTGCCGTGCCAGCGGCCGATGGCAGCTATGCGATCTCGGGCAGCAAGATCTTTATCTCTGCGGGCGAGCACGACATGAGCGCCAACATCATTCACCTGGTGCTCGCCAAATTGCCGGACGCACCGGCCGGGACCAAGGGGATTTCGCTGTTTATCGTGCCCAAGTTCCTGCCCGACGCGATGGGCGAAGCGGGTGAGCGCAACAACGTGTCCTGCGGCTCGATCGAACACAAGATGGGCATCAAGGCCTCGGCCACCTGCGTGCTGAACTTCGACGAGGCCAAGGGCTTTTTGATCGGCGAGCCGAACAAGGGCCTCAACTGCATGTTCACCATGATGAACCACGCGCGGTTGGGCACGGGCATGCAAGGTCTGTGTCTGGGCGAGGCGAGCTTCCAGGGCGCGATCAAATACGCCAACGACCGATTGCAGATGCGCTCGCTGACTGGCCCGAAAGCCCCGGAAAAAGCCGCCGACCCGATCATCGTGCACCCTGATGTGCGGCGGATGTTGCTGACCATGAAAGCCTTCAACGAAGGCAACCGCGCGCTGACTTACTTCACCGCGCAGTTACTCGATGTTGCACATCTGAGTCCGGATGAAACGGCGCGCCAGGATGCCGAAGACCTGCTGGCGTTCCTCACGCCGATCTGCAAAGCCTTCATGACCGACACCGGCCTGGAAGTGACCAACCATGGCATGCAGGTGTTTGGCGGCCACGGGTTCATTCGTGAGTGGGGAATGGAGCAACTGGTACGCGACTGCCGCATTGCGCCGATCTACGAAGGCACCAACGGCATTCAGGCACTGGACTTGCTCGGGCGCAAGGTACTCGGCAGCCAGGGCAAGCTGCTGCGCGGGTTCACCAAAATAGTCCACAAGTTCTGCGCGGCGAACGCCGGACATCCACAATTGGCCGGGTATGTGGCGCAGCTCAATCAACTGAATCAGCAGTGGGGTGAGCTGACCACCAGGGTCGGCATGGCGGCGATGAAAAACCCGGACGAAGTCGGTGCCGCGTCGGTGGATTACCTGATGTACAGCGGTTACATCATCCTTGGCTACCTGTGGTTGCGCATGGCGCTGGTGGCTCAGGCGCAGCTCGATGCTGGCAGCGGTGATGCCGGCTTCTGCCGGGGTAAACTGGCGACCAGCGAGTTTTACTTCAAGCGTCTGTTGCCACGCACCACCGCTCATCGGGCGGCCATCGAAGCGGGGAGCGACTGTCTGATGCAACTGCCGGCCGAGATGTTTGCGCTCTGACACCTACCTTGTAGGAGCGAGCTTGCTCGCGATGGTCGTGAACGATAACGCGTAAACCAGATGTCCAGTGGCGCCTTGGGGTTTTTCGCGAGCGGGCTCGCTCCTACAGTTCTTATGTTTCGCCTCTCCATATCGCAATGACTAAAAATAACAAAATAGTCATGAGCTGACCCTATGTGTCACAAAAGTTGTTGAGGTACACTCCGACCCAACGAAACCACTCTTCCTGTGAATCACCTGTATAGATCTTGCGAGGTTTGCCATGGCTGACTACAAAGCGCCCCTGCGCGATATGCGCTTCGTCCTCAATGAGGTTTTCGAGGTCGCCAAACTCTGGGCCGAACTGCCTGCGCTAGCCGAGACCGTCGATGCGGAAACGGTCGAAGCCATCCTGGAAGAAGCCGGCAAAGTCACCAGCAAAAGCATTGCACCGCTGAGCCGTGCCGCGGACGAGGAAGGTTGCCATTGGGCAGACGGTGCCGTCACCACGCCGGCGGGCTTCCCGCAGGCCTATCAGACCTACGCGGAAGGCGGCTGGGTCGGTGTCGGTGGCGATCCGACCTACGGCGGCATGGGCATGCCCAAAGCCGTTTCGGCCCAGGTCGAAGAAATGGTCAACTCCGCCAGCCTGTCGTTCGGTCTGTATCCGATGCTGACCGCCGGTGCCTGCCTGTCGATCAACGCCCACGCCAGCGAAGAGCTGAAAGCCGCGTACCTGCCGAACATGTACGCTGGCACCTGGGCGGGTTCCATGTGCCTGACCGAGCCACACGCCGGTACTGACCTGGGGATCATTCGCACCAAGGCCGAGCCTCAGGCCGACGGTTCCTACAAGGTCAGCGGCACCAAGATCTTCATCACTGGTGGTGAACACGACCTCACCGAAAACATCATCCACCTGGTGCTGGCCAAGTTGCCGGATGCACCGGCGGGGCCGAAAGGCATTTCGCTGTTCCTGGTGCCGAAGTTCATGGTCAATGCCGATGGCAGCCTGGGCGCTCGCAACCCGGCGAACTGCGGGTCGATCGAACACAAGATGGGCATCCAGGCGTCCGCGACCTGCGTGATGAACTTCGATGAGGCCGTGGGTTACCTGGTCGGCGAGCCGAACAAAGGCCTGGCGGCGATGTTCACCATGATGAACTACGAGCGTCTGGGTGTCGGTATCCAGGGCCTGGCCACGGGCGAGCGCTCGTACCAGAACGCCGTGGAATACGCCCGTGACCGTCTGCAAAGCCGTTCGCCGACGGGCGCGCAGAACAAGGACAAAGTGGCTGACCCGATCATCGTCCACCCGGACGTGCGTCGCATGCTGCTGACCATGAAAGCCTCGAACGAGGGTGGCCGTGCATTCTCCACTTACGTGGCCATGCAACTGGACACCGCCAAGTTCAGCGAAGATGCCGCCACCCGCAAGCGTGCGGAAGACCTGGTGGCCTTGCTGACTCCGGTGGCGAAGGCATTCCTGACCGATCTCGGTCTGGAAACCACCGTTCACGGCCAGCAAGTGTTCGGCGGCCACGGTTACATCCGCGAGTGGGGCCAGGAGCAACTGGTGCGTGACGTGCGCATCACCCAGATCTACGAAGGCACCAACGGCATTCAGGCGCTGGACCTGGTGGGGCGCAAGATCGTCGGCAGCGGCGGGGCGTTCTACAACCTGTTCGCCGACGAGATTCGTCACTTCACCGCAACGGCCAGCGCGGACCTGGCGGAGTTCACCAAGCCGCTCAACGACGCCGTCACCACCCTCGATGAATTGACCGCGTGGTTGCTGGACCGGGCGAAGAGCAATCCGAACGAAATCGGCGCGGCATCGGTCGAGTACCTGCAGGTCTTCGGCTACGTGGCGTATGCCTACATGTGGGCCCTGATGGCCAAGGCCGCATTGGGCAAGGAAGCGCAAGACGATTTCTACGCCAGCAAACTGGGCACCGCACGGTTCTATTTCGCCCGTCTGTTGCCGCGGATTCACTCGTTGAGCGCGTCGGTCAAGGCCGGTAGCGAATCGTTGTTCCTGCTGGATGCAGGACAATTCTGATGACGTAATGGTTTGTAAGCATTCTCTTACATAACGTGCTGCTGTTCTCCCATAGATGCAAATTGGATCCACAGCTAATCTACTTCTCATGGACGTAGCGCAGGAAGCGCAAAGCAACAACAGGGACACGTAGGATTCTGCCAGGATGGCGGAGTGAAATGGATGTCAGGGAAACAGTCTGCAAAGCCCCGCTTCGGCGGGGTTTTCTTTTGCCCGAAGAAAAGTTTCCTAGCTCAGCCCGTCCAGAGCCTGCGCGCTGTTCAAGCGTTCAGCCGGGCCATTGATTACTTCTTCCAGCAATGTCCGCAGCAAGGCCAGCGAGGCCTGCTGCCGTTGCACATCCCGACACACCAATCCGACTTTCAGTGGTACTCGTGGTTCGCTCAGGGGTTTCCACAGCAGTTCGTGGTTGCCATGGGTCTTTTGCGAGCGTCCGGGCAGCACCGTCGCCAGGCGTGTGTGCGGCAGGCTGTCGAGGATACCGGCCATGTTGTTCAGTTCGGCTTGCACCTGCGGGCGACGTCCGAGGTTCGCCAGTTGGGTTTGCCAGATCTGCCGGATTTGAAACTCCTCGCCCAGCAGCAACATCGGCAGCTCGGCGGCCTGGCTCATGGACACTTTCTTGAATTCACGCAGCGGGTGCTCTGCCGGGATGACCAGGGTCAGTTCATCTTCGTACAGCATCACGCCATGCAGGCCAGGTTGGCGGGGCGGCAGGTAGCTGATGCCGATATCCAGAGAACCGTTGAGCAGTCGCCGCTCGATTTCCAGTCCGGTCAGTTCGTAGATCTGCACGACAAGATGCGGCTGCGCCTTGCGCACGCGTTCGAGCATCTGTGGAACGAGGCTGGTATGCACGGTCTGCAATACACCGATGGCCAGGGTGCGCAGCGCCTGACCCTTGAAGTTGCCGAGCGCCTCCCGTGCCCGTTGCAGGCCATCGAGCAAAGGCAGGGCGTGGTTGTACAGCGTGTGGGCCGCGAGGGTCGGCAACAGGCGTTTGCTGTTGCGTTCGAACAGGCTCACATCGAGGTTTTGCTCGAGGTGACGGATTTGCTGGGACAGCGCCGGCTGGGAGATCGACAGGCGTTCGGCGGCCCGGCCCACATGGCCTTCTTCATAGACCGCGACGAAATAACGCAGTTGCTTGAAATCCATAAGTATTACTTATCGAAAATGCTGGGAAATCGAAATGGCTGTATGCCTTGCCTGAGCCTAGTCTAACCGCATTCACAGGGCTTACAGGGCCACAGAGCGCGATGAATACCCTTTGCTACGATGCTGTTTACATAGGTAAGGCAAAAAACCTCAAAAGAGGTTGTTTCAGATGAATCTGTTCAGTCTGCGCCGGAGTCCTCCCAGTCTTGATGATCTGGTCATGGACGCCTCCCTGCCTTCCAAAGACAACAGTCTTTCCAGCGAGTACTTGATGCCCGGTATCGAGCGGCCGAAACAGGTGTTTGTGCGCGGCCAGGGTTCATGGCTGTGGGACAGCGATGACCGTGCGTATCTGGATTTCTCCCAGGGCGGTGGGGCCAACAGCCTTGGTCATAGCCCTTCGGTACTGGTCAACGCCATCACTGCCCAGGCTCAATCGCTGATCAATCCGGGTTTCGGCCTGCATAACCGCGGCATGCTCAAACTTGCCGAACGCCTGTGTGCCAGCACCGGCAGTGATCAGGCCTACCTGCTCAATACCGGCAGCGAAGCCTGTGAGGCGGCGATAAAACTGGCGCGCAAATGGGGTCAACAGCATCGCGGTGGTGCGTCGGGAATCATTGTGGCCAACAACGGTAACCATGGCCGTAGCCTGGCGACGATGTCGGCGTCGGACAGTTCGACATTGGCCAACCGATTCGAGCCGCAACTGCCGGGCTTCAGTCATGTCCCGTTCAATGACCTTCCGGCTTTGCATGCGGCCGTGGATGAACGGACCGTCGCGATCATGCTCGAACCGATCCAGAGCGAAGCCGGTGTGATCCCGGCCACCGCGCATTACCTCAAGGGTGTCGAACGCTTGTGCCGTGAACTCGGCATTTTGCTGATCTTCGACGAAGTGCAAACCGGCATCGGCCGTTGTGGCACCTTGCTTGCGGAACAGTCCTGCGGGGTCACGGCGGATATCGTCGTGCTCGGCAAAGGCCTGGGCGGCGGCGTGCCATTGGCCGCGCTGCTGGCGCGGGGCAAGGCCTGCTGCTTCGAACCCGGCGAGATGACCGGTACCCATCATGGCAATGCACTGATGACCACGGCGGGACTTTCGGTGCTCGATACGGTGCAGGACAAGGCTTTCCTCAAGCACGTCGCAGAAGCCGGTCAGCACCTGCGTGAGGGGTTGGGGCGTTTGGCCCATCGGTACGGTCATGGCGAGTTGCGCGGACAAGGGCTGCTGTGGGGGCTGACGCTGTCGGACGACTCCGCTGACGCGGTCGTCAAGGCCGCGCTCTACGAAGGTTTATTGCTCAACGCCCCGCAACCCGACTGCCTGCGCTTTACCCCTGCGCTGAATGTCAGCAACGCCAACATCGATGAAATGCTCCTGCGCCTGGCGCGCGCCTTCTCCCGAGTACGCACCGCGCAATTGCAGTGCCGCAAAGGGATTGCCGTCTGATCCGACGCGCCCTGCACACATTCCCGAACCGTCTCGCGGTAATACGCACGCCTCACGCCCGGAATTTTTGGTGTGGGGCGTTTTTTTGTGGCTGGTTTTTGCCAAAGGCAATTTCGGCTTGAGCGGTTAGCCCATCAATGGCTTTCTAGCGTGCATCGGCAGGGAGTGCCGGTGCCAGCGATTGAACCTTGTTTCGTCGTTGGCTTTGAATTCCATACCACTGGGTGGTATGTTTTTGCGGAAGGGATACCTATGTCGCCGAGGCTGTTCAAGACAAAACGTTTTGCGATGCAGGCCGCCAAGGCCTGGATCGGTGATGACGAACTCCAGGAGGCATTCACCGAAATGCTCAATGGCCAGGCTGACAATCTGGGTGGCGGGGTCTGGAAGAAGCGTTGAACGCCAATCGCCATCGCTCGATTATCCTGGCCAAGGGAGGTGCTTATTGGATCTATCAGTTCCTGTATGCGAAGAAAGATCAGAGCAATATCAGTCCCAGGCATTTGCTCGACTTGCGAGAGTTGGCCAAGACATATGGTGGGCTGACCGAAATGGAAATTCAGCGCCTGCTGGATGCAAAGGAGTTTGTGGAGATACCAAATGAGTAAAAAATTCAAAAGTGAGCTATCGGAATCGATCCACGAATCGGCCAGTGCCCTGTACGCCATCGGTGCAATCAGCAAGGCGACCATGCGTGAATTCGATGAGTCTTGTCTTGCAACGGTGCCGAATGCGATTCCCGCTGAGGAGATCAAGGCATTGCGCGAACGCAACAATGTCAGCCAACCGGTGTTTGCGCGCTACCTGAACACCAGTGCTTCCACGGTCAAACAATGGGAAGCAGGGGATAAGCACCCCAGTGGCATGGCGTTGAAGTTGCTGAGTATCGTGCAGAAACACGGTCTGGAAATACTGGCCTGAAGAATCGGGCTGAACCCTGACAAACGGCACAGGTCGATTAGCTGTAGGGCTCGAACGAGTCCACCCCAATCAGGAGCTGCCCCCATGGACTTTATTCGCATCATCATCGCCATCCTGTTGCCGCCGCTGGGTGTGTTTTTGCAAGTAGGATTCGGCGGAGCGTTCTGGCTGAATATTCTGCTGACGTTGTGCGGTTATATTCCGGGGATCGTGCATGCTGTTTACATCATCGCCAAGCGCTGAATTTTGCGGCGGCAGGTCGGCCGCCTTCGCGAGCAAGCCCGCTCCCACAGGATTTGTGCAAACCACAGAACCTGTGGGAGCGGCTTCAGTCCACTGAATCCATCACCCGCCGATAAAACAACCACTCCTGCTCCAGCGCATGGGCCTGATTGCCGGCCTTGCGAAAGCCATGGCGTTCTTCCGCGTAGTAATGCGCTTCAACCGCAATGCCGTTGTCCCGCAGCGCCGCGACCATGTCGCGGGTCTGTTGCGGGACGACCACGGCATCCAGTTCTCCCTGAAAGAAGATCATCGGCACGCGGATGTTGCCGGCATGCAGCAGCGGAGTGCGGGCGGCGTAGCGTTCGGCGTCCAGCAGAGGATCGCCGATCAACCAGTCCAGATAGTCGCTTTCGAATTTGTGGGTCGCACGCCCCAGCGCGACTGGGTCACTGACCCCATACAGACTGGCTCCGGCACAGAACACGTTGTGAAACGCCAGGGCGCAAAGTGTTGTGTAGCCACCGGCGCTGCCGCCGCGAATGAAGGCCTTGTCGCCGTCGATCAGGCTGCGTTCGTTGAGGTAACTGACCACCGCGCAAGCGTCTTCGACATCCACATCACCCCAGCTCAAATGAAGCGCCTGACGATAGGCCCGGCCATAACCGCTGCTGCCGCGATAGTTGAGGTCGGCCACGGCGAAGCCCCGCTGTGTCCAGAACTGGATGCGCGGATCGAGCATCGGGTAGCACGCCGAAGTCGGGCCGCCATGGATGAACACCACCAGTGGCGGTTTCGCCGTGCCGGTCATTGCCGGGTAGAAGAAGCCGTGTGCTTCGCCGGAGCCACAGGGGTAACGCAAGGTCTGCGGGCGGCTGATCCGCTCGGGAGGAAGCGGTGCGATGCCGCCGGCCAGTACTTTCACTTGCCGGCTCTGACGGTCGATGGCGATGACGGCGGTTGAGCTGACGGGCGATGCTGCAATGCAATAGATGAACTGCCCATCCACGGCGAGATGGCGGAAGCGGCTGTAGTCGCCGGTGAAGTCGGCGCAGGAGTCGCCGCCGATGCCCAAACGGCCAAACCCGCCTTCGGTCCAACTGGCCAGATAACGGTCGTCGCCCAGCGGCAACCAGGTACTGCCGCCGAGTTGCCAGGGCGCCGGGCCATGGTCGGCGCTGGCACTTGGCAATGGGCTCAGGCCTTTCCCGGATTCCACCCATGGCTGCCAGTAACCGCCGCGATCCGTCAGGCAGTACAAGCGACCATCGGCATCAAACCGTGGCTGTTGCACAGACTCTTGAGCGCCGTCGCCCGCCACACAACGAGTCTCGGCAAACCGACCGTTGGCGAGGCGTTCGGCAACCATCAAGCGGGTCGCTGTCCATGGCTGATCCGGGCGACTCCATTCGATCCAGGCCAGGCGTCGGGCATCAGGGCTCAGCGTCGGTGCCGCGTAAAAATCAGCACCTTCGGCCAGCAGATGGCGTGTGCCATCCAGCAGATCGATCGCCACCAGTCGGTGTTGGTCTCGATGCTCCTCGACCGCCAGCACCTGCCCGTTGGCGAACTGCAGATCGCCAAAACGGCACGCACCGGACGTCAGCCTTTCGGGTACTTCGTCTTGCAGTGATTGCCGATACAACTGCTGGTCGGCTTCGTTGACGAAAACGATGCCGTCGTCCGTCAGACAAAACGCTCCACCGCCATATTCGTACACCCGACTGCGCACGCTGAACCCCGGCGGCGTCAGGCATTTCGCTGTGCCCTCACGCCAATGCCAGATCCGGCACGCCGCGTCTTCGGGTCGGTACTCGTTCCAGAACAGGCCGCTTGGACCGACCTGCAGTTCGGCAAAATCGATACCGGCAGCCACGGCTTTGGCAGCGCTGAACGGTTCAGCTTTTGGCGATGAGGCGTGAGTTTCGTTCATTGCGAAAGGCCAGTTGGTCGATGGTCTGGGTCGCGTGTTCGGCTTCTTCGCGAGCCTTGAGGATCACGCCGTGTTGTGGCGATTTGCTGCACACCGGGTCGGCGTTGCTGGCATCACCGGTGAGCATGAACGCCTGGCAGCGGCAGCCGCCGAAGTCTTTTTCTTTCTCGTCACAGGAGCGGCACGGCTCGGGCATCCAGTCATAACCGCGAAAGCGATTGAAGCCGAACGAGTCGTACCAGATGTGCTGCATGCTGTGGTCACGTACGTTGGGAAACTGCACCGGCAGTTGTCGGGCACCGTGACAGGGCAGGGCGGTTCCGTCCGGCGTGACCGTCAGAAAAATACTGCCCCAGCCGTTCATGCAGGCTTTCGGGCGTTCTTCGTAATAGTCCGGGGTGACGAAAATCAGCTTGCACGGATGCCCTTGGGCTTCCAGTTTGGCGCGGTATTCATTGGTGATGCGTTCGGCGCGCACCAGTTGCTCCCGGGTCGGCAATAGCCCGACGCGATTGAGCTGCGCCCAACCGTAGAACTGGCACGTGGCGAGCTCGACGAAGTCGGCTTCCAGCGCGATGCACAGCTCGATGATGCGGTCGATCTGGTCGATGTTGTGCCGATGGGTCACGAAGTTCAGCACCATCGGATAACCGTGGGCCTTCACTGCCCGGGCCATTTCCAGTTTCTGCGCAAAGGCCTTTTTCGAGCCGGCCAGCAGATTGTTCACTTGCTCGTCGCTGGCCTGGAAACTGATCTGGATGTGATCGAGGCCGGCCTTCTTGAAGTCGCTGATTTTCTGCTCGGTCAGGCCGATGCCGGAGGTGATCAGGTTGGTGTAGAAACCCAGTTTGCGGGCTTCGGTAATCAGCTCGGCGAGGTCCTGGCGCACCAGCGGTTCACCACCGGAAAAGCCCAGTTGCGCCGCGCCCATTTCCCGCGCTTCACGGAACACCTTGATCCACTGTTCGGTGCTCAGCTCTTTGCCCTGTTCGGCGAAATCCAGCGGATTGGAGCAGTAAGGGCATTGCAGCGGGCAGCGATAGGTCAGCTCGGCGAGCAGCCACAGCGGCAGGCCGACTTCTGGTTTGGGCGGCACTTGCCTTGATGAGTCAGGCAAGTTCGATCCAGTGCTGCGCACGGGCCACCTCCATGAATTGCTCGATGTCGTCACCGAGCTCGGGTACGCCGGGGAACTGTTGCTCGAGTTCGGCGATGATCGCCGCGACATCCCGTTCACCGTCAATCAAGCCACCGATCAGTGCGGCGCTTTCATTGAGCTTGATCATGCCTTCCGGGTACAGCAGCACGTGGCCTTTCTGCGCCGGTTCGTATTGGAAGCGGTAGCCGGGACGCCAGGTCGGGGTCTTGCTGCGATCGAAACTCATAAGGTGATTCCCTTGTGCCAGACCCGTTCTCCGGTCACGCTGTGATACGGCGGGCGTTTCAGTTCGTAGGCCATGCTCATGGCATCGAGCATGCTCCAAAGAATGTCCAGTTTGAACTGGAGAATTTCCAGCATGCGCTCCTGGCCTTCACGGGTGGTGTAGTGCTGCAACGTGATCGCCAGGCCGTGCTCGACATCACGCCGTGCCTGACCCAGGCGCGTGCGGAAATACGCGTATCCGGCCGGGTCGATCCATGGGTAATGCTGCGGCCAGCTGTCCAGGCGCGATTGGTGGATTTGCGGGGCGAACAGTTCGGTCAGCGAGCTGCTGGCGGCCTCCTGCCAGCTGGCGCGGCGGGCGAAGTTGACGTAGGCGTCCACGGCGAAACGCACGCCGGGCAGCACCAGCTCCTGGGAACGCAACTGGTCCGGGTCGAGGCCGACGGCCTGGCCCAGTCGCAGCCAGGCTTCGATGCCGCCGTCTTCACCGGGCGCGCCGTCGTGGTCGAGCAGGCGTTGAATCCACTCGCGGCGGACCTCGCGGTCAGGGCAATTCGCCAGAATGGCCGCGTCCTTCAGGGGAATGTTCACCTGATAGTAGAAACGGTTGGCGACCCAGCCCTGGATCTGCTCGCGGGTCGCCCGGCCTTCATACATCGCCACGTGGTAGGGGTGATGGATGTGGTAGTAGGCGCCCTTGGCGCGCAGGGCCGCTTCGAATTCGGCGGGGGACATCGGGGTGTCGGTCATCGGGGTTCTCCGGGATACATCCGGTGGATTCTTTGGTGCATGGTCGGCCGTCTTCGCGAGCAAGCCCGCTCCCACATTGGAACGCGGTCAACTGTGGGAGCGGGCTTGCCCGCGAAGGGGCCCTCAGCTACAGCACAATACTCATGCCGTCATACGCCACTTCAACCTGGCGCCGATCCAGCTCCGCGCGCTCGGGCGAATCTTCATCGAGAATCGGATTGGTGTTGTTGATGTGGATAAGCACCTTGCGCTGCGTGGGCAGTTGCTCCAGCACTTCGAGCATGCCGCCGGGGCCGTTTTGCGCCAGGTGGCCCATCTCCCGACCGGTGCGGGTGCCTACGCCACGACGCTGCATTTCATCGTCATCCCACAGCGTGCCGTCGACCAGCAGGCAATCGCTGCCGGCCATGATTTCCAGCAGCGCGGCATCCACCTTGCCCAGACCCGGTGCGTAGAACAGTTTGCCGCCAGTGCCCCGGTCTTCGACGATCAGGCCGATGTTGTCGCCCGGATGCGGGTCGAAGCGGTGCGGCGAGTACGGCGGCGCGGCACTGCGCAAAGGCAGTGGAGTGAAGCGCAGGTTCGGGCAGGCGGGAATGGTGAAGCTTAGATCGAGCTCGATGCGGTTCCAGCTCAGCCCGCCGTTCCAGTGGGTCAGCATGTTGAACAGCGGAAAACCGCTGCTCAGGTCTTCGTGGACCATGTCCGTACACCAGACCTGATGCGGGCAACCCTCGCGCAGCATGAGCAGGCCGGTGGTGTGGTCGATCTGGCTGTCCATCAGGATAATCGCGCCGATCCCGGTATCGCGCAGAGCCCGGCCAGGCTGCATCGGGGCGAAACCCTGGAGTTGGGCGCGAATGTCCGGGGAGGTGTTGCACAGCACCCAATTCACGCCGTCATCGGAAAGCGCGATGGACGACTGCGTCCGCGCCTTGGCCCGCAGGCTGCCGTCGCGAAAGCCTGCGCAGTTCGCGCAGTTGCAGTTCCACTGGGGGAAGCCGCCGCCGGCGGCGGAACCTAGAATCTGGACAAACATGGACGCTCCATCAATTCAACGCTGAAAATAAAACGCCTCGGATAACCGAGGCGTTGTGCTGCACATCTGCCAAAGCAGAGATTAGCGGCTTGCGAAGTACATGGTGACTTCAAAGCCGATACGCAGGTCGGTGTAGGCAGGTTTGGTCCAGGCCATCAATTGAACTCCTTCAGGTAGGTGGGACAGCGCTATCTATAGGTTTAGTCCACCTCAGGTCAGAGATGTTCCAAATAGTTAGGTTGCTATGTTACTCAAAATTTCAAAGAAATTGCCCGTGAAACTTTGAGAAAGCTCCTTACTGCCCCGGTAATGATCATTTTGCCGCTTGCCATGGCGCGCCTGGTGCAGGGCTGTTCGCTAGGCAAAGCCAACCGCTCTCGGCCCGATTCAATCGCTGTGCTGCGACCAGCAGTTCGGAGCGCTCGATCAGCAGGATTGCCTCGGGCAATTGCGTCAGATAATCCGACGAGCGGCCGCCCAGCTTGCCCTGCCAAAGCAATTCCGCAGCCTGGGCAGTGGGCAATGCAGTCTGGGAAAATTGCTCGGCCAAGGTCTGGCGCCCGGCGATGAACGCGTTGTCGTCGAGGGCATTGATCAGTATTGGCAAACCGCTGAGGAACTGCTCGATGTGTTGCAGCAGATCTGCCGGCGCTACGTTCGGTGATTGCACGCCGAACAGTAATCCGGTTGTCCCGTGAATCTGGCGCAGGGCGCTGAACACCGCATAGCCCAGTTGCAACTCCACTCGCAGGCGCTGGTAGAACGGCGTCTGACAGAAGTGCGCAAGCAGGCGCCATGCGGCTTCGTCGGCCAACTCCCCGGTTGCGGCAGGGCAAAACAGCAGCAGTGCGTGCTCGCTGGAATCGCTGTCGACGGCGTTCCACAGACGTTGTGACGGGAAGGTTGGCGCCGGGGTCAATTGATTGTCCGGCGTGCCGGGTATACGGCTCAAGGCCAGGCCCATGGCCGCTTGAGTCTGGGCGGACAGGCCAATCGCCAGACCATCCCAGCGTGCACTCGACCAGAGTTGCTGCGCATCGTCCGTGTTCGCGGTGTGCGCAAGGCAGTGATCGGGCAATACCTTGAGCAGCTGTCGAATGGGTATCAGCGCGACGTTCGCCGGCGCGGCTTGTGAGACGGCAGCTTCAGGTTGTGTCAGCTCTTTCAGCGCATGCTCCAATACGCTGGGCATCGGCTCCTGCAGTCCGGTCATTTTCAGCAGCCATTCGTTGCCCGAGGCACTGAAGGAGACATCCACGCCGGCCTGACGTGCGTCTTCGCACAGCGCTTGCAGGTTATTTTCCAGGCGTGATTGAAGGGCGCTGGCGGGACTCGAGTCCAGACGCCAGCGCAGATAAATCGCACCTTCCGCGCTGTTGTCCGGCAAGGCCTGGCTGAATTGCATCGGCGAACGTTCACGACGGCTGCGCGAGCGATCCTGGGCAAAGGTACGCAGGCCACGGTGGGCGCTGGTCTGGCCACGAATCAGTCCAGCGTTGGACGCGGGTGTTTCGGTGCGCAGGAACGGGTTGGGTGCGGGTAACTGCCATGGGCCGCTGAAGTTATCCACAGCGCCGATTTGATTGAGGACTTGCTTGAGCGCTGTAACGCCTTGGCCAGATAACCCGACTTCGCGTTGTTCGCTGTCCAGCCGGGCCAATTGCAAGGCACTGCTGACCTGTTGCTGGCGCTGGCTCAGGGTTGCGTATTCTTCGCGCAACGGGGTCCAGTCCTGCTGGGCAAAAAAGCTCAGCCAGTCCATAAGGCGTTCGTGAATCCCTGTTGCCGAGTCGGCGGCGGGCAGGGTGAATTCGATATGTAGCAAGGCTTGACCGGCGAACTGGTACAGCAACTGGGCTTTCAGGTGATCGGCCAGTCCGCGCTCTCGCAGGTCCGCCAACAAGCCACCGGGTTTTGCCGAATTCAGCCAGTGGCACAAGAATGCCAGCGCCTCGGCGCAAGACTCGGGCAGCGATTCGAGGGCGAACAGCCAATCCAGTCGCCGTGCTTCAGCCTGTTGATAACTTCTTTCTGAGCTCGACATCAGTGGTACAGGAGGGTGTTGCTCAATGCTTTCTCCCTTGGCGATGACGTTGCCAAACGCTTCAGCCAGGGTCCTTAGCTCTTCGAGGCTTTGCGGTCCGGCCAGGCTCAATGTCATCTGCCCGGTCTGGTAAAACCGCTGATAAAATTCCTGCAACGCCTGCTGAAATTCGGGCTGCTCGACAGGCAGGGTGGCGCGATTGCCGGCATGAAAACCGCGAAGCGGATGTGCTTCTGCCAGTCCGTCGAACAGTGCAAATTGCTGTTGCGCCGCCGCATCTTGCGACCAGGCGACAAATTCTGCCTGCAGCACTTCCCGTTCCCGCTGCTGATCGTCCGGATTCATACGCGGATGGGCGAGCATGTCTGACAGATGCTCCAGCCCACCGGCAAATGCCGGGGGTGGCAGTTCGAAAAAGTAGTCCGTGGTGCGCTCGCTGGTTCGCGCGTTCATCTGGCCGCCATGACTCTGGACGTAGGCCATCAACCCTTGCCCGGCAGGAAAACGCTCAGTGCCCAAAAACAGCAGATGCTCAAGAAAGTGCGCCAGGCCCGGCCATGCCAGCGGCACATCATGGCTGCCCGCGGCGACCCGCAACGCTGCTGCGCAACGCTTCAGATTCGGGGCATGACGCAGCGTCACCCGCAAGCCGTTGGCCAGGGTTTCAGTGTGGGGGCGAGGGTGATTCAGCGCGGGCATGGGCACTTCCAGAACAGTGAAGTGCCAATGCTAGCGGATTAGGACTTGTTCAGCTCGCCGTAAAGCTCGGGACGACGATCGATCAGGTAGCGATTGGCGGCGCGGGAATCGACCATCAACTGTCGATCCAGCTCACCGACAATCAGCGATTCATCCAGTCCCGCCTGAGCGATACGGCTGCCATCCGGCGCAGCAATGCTGCTCTGGCCGCAATAGTGGATGTCGCCTTCATGGCCACAGTAGTTGGCGTAAGCCACATAGCATTGGTTTTCGAAGGCGCGGGAACGCACGGTGACATCGGCGACGAAATCGAACGGAATCATGTTCGCGGTCGGCACCAGAATCAGCTCGGCGCCGCCCAGGGCCAGGCGTCGGGCATTTTCCGGAAACTCCAGGTCGTAGCAGATCAGGAAACCGAGCTTCCAGCCGTTGAGCTCAACGATGGGAAACTCATCGGAACCTGCACTGAACATCGAGTGATCGAGGTCGCCGAACAAGTGCGTCTTGCGGTAGTTGCACACGCGCTCGCCATTGGCGTCGATCAACTGCACGGCGTTGTAGATCTGCCCGTCCTCGGTGCGCTCGGGATAGCCATACAAGATGGCAATCCCGGTTGCCTTGGCAATGCGTGCGATCTGCTGCGCCGACTCACCGTTGTACACCTCCGCCAACACGCCGACGGCATCGACGCCGATGTTGTAGCCGGTCAGGAACATCTCCGGCAGCACCAGCAGGTCCGCGCCTTTTGCCTCCAGCGCCAGTTGTTGCAGGCGTTGCAGGTTGCCGGCGACATCCAGCGGCAACGGTGGACATTGGTAAAGGGCTACGCGCATTTCGGATTCCTCTTACTCGGGCAGGGCGATCGGTCCGATCTCGTTGAATACATCTCCTGGACCCGGATTCTCGGCGTGAGTTGCACCGCCGAAGTGTTTCATGATGCCCCACACTGCGTTGAGTGAGGTCTGTACCGCGCCCTCAACCCAGGCTGGCGTCCACGAAACGTCGTCACCGGCAATGAAGATCCCGCGCTGTTCTGCCGGCATGTCGTCCTGCATGAAGTGCGCGTACATGCGCTGGTTGTAGCGGTAGTGACCGGGCAGGGCGCCTTTGAACGCGCCGAGGAAATGCGGGTCGGCTTCCCAGGACACGGTGATCGGATCGCCAATGATCCGTGCGGCGATGTCGACTTTCGGGTAGATCTTCTTCAGTGCATCCAGCGCCAGTTTCACGCGTTTTTCCACCGGGTGCGGGAGCATTTTCAGCGCGTCGCTCATCCACGAGTACGACAGGCAAATCACCCCTGGCTTGTCGTCGCCGTTGTCGAACAGGTAGGTGCCACGGGTCAGGCGATCGGTGAGGGTCATGCTCATCAGGTCGCGGCCGGTTTCCGGATCCTTGTCCTTCCAGAACGGGCGGTCGACCATCACGAAGGTTTTCGACGATTGCATGTAGCGGGTGCGATCCAGGGCCATCCACATCTTTTGCGAGAACAGGGTTTCGTCGCATTCGATCTGGGTGGTCAGCAGCCAGCTCTGGCAGGTGGTCAACACGGCGGCGTATTCGCGGGTGTCGCCCCAGTTGTCGGTGACGGCGAAACGACCGCCCGGCGCGTGGGCAATCTTCTTCACGCCGGTGCGTGGTGCGCCGCTGTGCAGGGAGCTGAGGCTGGTGCCGGCCGGCCAGTGCGCGCAACGCTCCGGCACATGGCGCCAGATGCCTTGTGGCACCTGTTCCACGCCACCGACCACCAGGTGCTGGTGATCGTCGCAGTTGGTCATCACCACGCGGAAGATTTCCAGCATTGAGTTCGGGAAGTCCGAATCCCAGCCGCCGGTACCGAAACCGACCTGGCCGAACACTTCGCGGTGATGGAACGACAGCTTGGCGAACGCCTTGGAGGTGGCGACGAAGTCATAGAAGGTGCGGTCGTCCCACAGTGGCACCAGGGTGTTCCACAGTTCCTTGAGGCGCGGCACGTCGCGGTCGCGAATGGCTTGCTGGATATCCGAGAACTGGGAACCGGCTTCCAGGGCGTCGGCCCAGGCGTCAGCCACTTCCTGGAACAGCGTAGGAAGGTCCGACAGCTTCTGTGCGTAATGGGTCTGGCCTTCGAGGTCGATGACCGTGCTGCCCGATGCAGGCGTCAGCGGGTTGGGGAACGGTTTGGTTTCCAGGCCGAGCTTGTCGACGTAGTGATAGAACGCGGTGGACGACACCGGAAAGCGCATGCCACCCAGTTCGGCCACGATGCCTTCGGCACCGTTGAATGCCTGGGAGCGCAGACGGCCACCCATTTTAGAGGCTTCGTAGACGACCGGTTTCAGCCCCAGTTTCATTAGCTCATACGCGGCCACCAGACCGGCAATCCCGCCGCCGACAATCGCCACTTCGGCACCGTGATTGTGCTCGGGAATGCTGCCCAGCCCGGCCGGGTGTTCAATCCAGTCGTCGAAGGCGAAGGGAAAGTCCGGGCCGAAAATGGTGATTGGTTTTTTACCGTCTGCAGGATGGCGATTGTTCTTGTTCATGGCTGACCTTGCTGGCGACCCGACGCGGAATGCGCATCTGAGTATAGGAAAAGATGCCGGTCATTTTAGAGAGCACAGAACACGTTAATAAGACGCAAAGTGTCGTCGTTTTGCCATTTTATTGGTCAATATGACGATATCGATGTACACACTGACCACTGTGGGAGCGAGCTTGCTCGCGATAGCGCCAGTTCAGTCACCGATGAACCCAGGCCTGAAAAGTCAAACCGGCTGCCCCCGATCAATCTTGCTGCTCAAGATGATCGACGTCGTGGTCTTCTCCACCCCATCCACACTGCCAATCTGATCCAGCAACTGATCCAGCTGTTCCGGCGAATCAGTGCGCAACCACGCCACATAATCAAATTCGCCACTCACCGCACACAACTGCTGTACCTGCGCCATCGCGCTCAGGCGGCGCAACACCTCCTTGCCGGAACGGGGTTGCACCGTGATCCCGACATACGCCTGCAACCCGCCATCCACTACCCGCTGTCCGAGGCGCACGCCGTAGCCGGTGATCACTTTGGCCTTTTCCAGCCGCGCCAGGCGCGAGGTGACGGTGGTGCGGGCGATGCCCAGTTGCCGGGCGAGCATGGCCACACTCTCGCGAGCATTGATCTGCAGGGCGGCAATCAACTGGCGGTCGATTTCGTCGAGAACGGGTGGGCGAGTGTCAGGCAAAGGGTTATCTCCAGCGGCATGGATCAGTGCGCAAGCATGTTACAGGCAGATTCTGTACGACGCTCGCGACGGATCCCTGATCTGGCCTCCGTACCGTTCATGACATTTCTGCCTGCGACAAATTGCCATAAGTAACCAGTTGGTACATTATTCCGCCCTTGTCACAAATGGGGAAAATGTCCGACATGAACAATTCTGGGGCTGCCGCCGGCAGCAAATGGTTGCTGGCGGGGCTGGGTGTGCTGATTGCACTGATCGGGCTCGGCCTGGCGGGTGGCGGCGGCTATCTGATTGCGCTGGGTGGCAGCTGGTATTTCCTGCTGATGGGCCTGGCCATGCTGGTGGCCGGCCTGTTGATTGCCCATCGCAAGCCGCTGGGCGCCTGGCTGTATGGTGTGGCGCTGGTCCTCACCGCGATCTGGGCCCTGTGGGATGCGGGCCTCGAATACTGGCCGCTGGTCTCGCGGGTGCTGACCTTCGCCGTGATCGGTCTGGTGGTGGCGCTGATCTATCCGACCCTGGTCCGCGCTTCGGGCGCGACCGGTGGGCGTGGCGCCTACGGTCTGGCCAGCATTCTGGGTGTGGGCGTTGTGGCGACGATGGCCTACATGTTCGTGCCGACCCACGTGGTCAAGGCCTCCGTTGAACCTGCGGTCACGCCGGTCCTGCCGGGCACCGAGCAGAAAGACTGGGCGCACTGGGGCAACACCACCGCCGGCAACCGCTTTGCCGCGCTGGACCAGATCAACAAGGGCAACATCGACAAGTTGCAGGTTGCCTGGACTTTCCGCACCGGTGATATCCCGCAAAGCACCGGTGCCGGCGCCGAAGACCAGAACACCCCGCTGCAAATCGGTGACACGGTCTACACCTGCACCGCCTACGGCAAAGTCTTCGCCCTGGATGCCGACACCGGCACCCAGCGCTGGAAGTTCGACCCGCAAGGCACCGCGCCCAACTGGCAGCGCTGCCGCGGCCTGGGCTATTCCGAAACCCCGGCGTCTTCGGACAATCAGCCAACCGCCTGTACGAAACGTCTGTTTCTGCCGACCGGCGATGTCCGTCTGATCGCCATCAACGCCGACACCGGCAAGCCCTGCGAAGAGTTCGGCAACCAGGGCACCGTCGACCTGACCACCGACATGGGCGAAGTGAAGCCCGGTTACTACCAGCAAACCTCGACCCCATTGGTCGCAGGGGACGTGGTGATCGTCGGTGGCCGCGTGGCCGACAACTACTCCACCGGCGAACCGCCGGGCGTGGTGCGTGCCTACGACGTGCGCAGCGGTGAACTGGTGTGGGCGTGGGATCCGGGCAATCCGAACACCACCAAACGTCCGCCGGCCGGTGAGACTTACACCCGTGGCACGCCGAACGTGTGGTCGGCCATGTCCTACGACGCCAAGCTTGGTCTGGTCTACTTGCCGACCGGCAACGCGACACCAGACTTCTTCGGCGGGCAACGCACCGAGTTCGACGACAAGTGGAACTCGTCCATCGTCGCCATCGATGTGAAGACCGGTCAGGTGCGCTGGCACTTCCAGACCACTCACCACGACCTGTGGGATTTTGACCTGCCGGCGCAACCGCTGCTGTACGACGTGCCGGACGACAAGGGCGGCACCCAGCCAGCCCTGGCGCAAGTCACCAAGCAGGGCGAGATCTTCCTGCTCAACCGCGAAACCGGCGTGCCGATTGCCCGCGTCGAAGAGCGCCCGGTGCCGCAAGGCAAGGTTCCCGGCGAACGCTACTCACAGACGCAACCGTTCTCGGTCGACATGCCTTCAATCGGCAACAAGACCCTGACCGAATCCGACATGTGGGGCGCCACGCCGTTTGACCAGTTGATGTGCCGCATCCAGTTCAAAGGCATGCGCCACGAGGGCGTCTACACCCCGCCGGGCATGGACCGCGCCCTGCAATTCCCGGGTTCGTTGGGCGGCATGAACTGGGGCAGTGTCTCGGTTGATCCGAACACCAACTACATGTTCGTCAACGACATGCGCTTGGGTCTGGCCAACTACATGATCCCGCGCGACAAGATCAAAGCCGGGGCCAGCGGCATCGAAATGGGCGTGGTGCCGCAGGAAGGCACACCGTTCGGCGCCATGCGCGAGCGCTTCCTCTCGGCGGTCGGCATCCCGTGCCAGAAACCACCGTTCGGCACCATGTCCGCCATCGACCTCAAGACCCACAAACTGATGTGGCAAGTTCCGGTAGGCACCGTACAGGACACCGGCCCGCTGGGCATCCGCATGCACCTGCCGATTCCGATCGGCATGCCGACCCTCGGCGCATCGCTCGCCACCCAGTCGGGCCTGCTGTTCTTCGCCGGTACCCAGGACTTCTACCTGCGCGCCTTCGACACCGGCAACGGCAACGAAATCTGGAAATCGCGCCTGCCGGTGGGCAGCCAGTCCGGGCCGATGACCTACGTTTCACCGAAAACCGGCAGGCAGTACATCCTGCTGACGGTCGGCGGTGCGCGTCAGTCGACGGATCGTGGGGATTATGTGATTGCCTACGCTTTGCCCAAATAAGGTGACGTAGGAGCGAGCTTGCTCGCGATGGACGTTAACGATAACGCGTGCTGTCTGAATGGACGCGGCGTGTTCAAGTCCATCGCGAGCAAGCTCGCTCCTACATGATTGTGCGGGGCGACAGGATGGACAGCGACCGTCACTCGTAGTCGAATGCGAGAACGAAGGATCCGAGGCAATGGACATGACGATGAACCTGCCTGCCGCTGTACGCGACCGCGCATTGCAGATCGCCAATCACGAAATGGGGCACTACGTGGTGGCCCGCGCCCTGGGCTTTGAAACGGGCGGCGTGACCCTGACCGTGACCAGGGATTTACGACACCAGGGGGGGGCCTCCATTACGCTGGTGCGCCCTATTTCGTCGATAGAAGCCATGAAGGAACATCTGGAAGCCCGGATGATGGTGCTCCTGGCGGGCGCCATGGCGCAGACACTGCCTTCAAAATCATCAGCCGCCAAACGCGTCGATAAGCCCAAAGCCACCGCCATCCTCAAAGGCGAGCAGGGGGCGGAGCAGGACTACGCAAAAATCAGAGAGCTTCAGCATCTGCTGCGCAACATCGTCTACCCCGATACCGACCCAGCGTCGAGCGAGCGCATAACGGCGCAGCTTAAAGCGATGACGGATCGGGTGTGGGTTCGGACGCAAAAAATCATCGAGGATCAGGCTGAGACGATTGCCGAATTGGCTGCGGCGCTGGTGGACGGGATGGCTCTTGTGGAGCAATGGGGGCGGGCGGCGGATACGTATGAGGTGGTGTTGACGGGTGAGGCGCTTGAACGGATCTGGCCCGAGCAGCGCGTACATACATTGTAGGAGCGAGCTTGCTCGCGAAGGTCGTGAACGATAACGCGAGAAACCAGACAGTTAGCGTCGCCTGTGATTTCTTCGCGAGCAAGCTCGCTCCTACAGGTTCATCGGTTCGCGTCCTTGCTTGCTCCGGCAGGCCGTCGCGTCAGCACCTTCACCACATCATCAATCACTGCTTTGCTCATCGTTGTCAGGTAGTGCGCGGCCCAGGCGTGGCGGTCGGAGTCTTGGGTGTAGGCAGCGTCCACGGTGAGGGACTTTGCGAGGAACAGCAGGTCGGAGGCTTGGGCCAGGGCGTCGGCGATGGGGACGTCTCGACAGACGTGGAACAGTGGTTGGTCCGAGAGAAACAGGAAGGGTGTGAAGCCAACGGTTTTAAGTTCTGAAGGTGCGGATGTGCTCATGTTCAAACTCCTAATTTTTTAAGGAGCTGTCACATTCGTTTCCAAGCGAATGGGTGGCAGCTGTGCGCAGGTTGGAAAACCGGGAAACTAGGAAACCGGCACGCCCAGGGACGTCCCACGCACAGCCGCCATAACTCGAAATTGAGGTGGGCAATCTGTTGCGTCTAATTTCGTCGGGTTTCCAAGCCCGATCGCTGAATGCTCAGCGACGTCCGGAGACTATCCCGTCGAAGAAAAGCGCAACAAGGCGGCAAAGTGCCCAACAGCAAGATTCGGAGTTTGCCTACAAGGTCCTAAGGCGTCATCCGATATTTTGATCAAGCAAGTGTGTCCAGGACTCAACGTTCAGGCGTGGCTGGAAACTGTCATTAACAATTCAGCAAGAAACAGGGGGTGGTCGGACGGCCGCTCAAACCCATAGAGTTATTCCCTTGAGGTCATATTCCTTGGGTGGCATATTGCATGGGCTGGGATGTTGAGTACACCGATCAATTTGGAGGCTGGTGGGAGGGGCTGGATGCAAAGGAACAGGCTTCTGTCTCGGCCAGCGTCGATCTGCTGGAGCTCTTTGGGCCAGGCCTGCGTTTTCCCCATAGCAGCGACATCAAAGGCTCGCGACATGGCAATCTGCGAGAGCTGCGGGTCCAGCATGCGGGAAGGCCTTATCGTGTGTTGTATGCGTTTGATCCTCGTCGATGCGCTCTACTGTTGATCGGCGGGGACAAAACCGGTCAAGACCGCTGGTACGACGAGCATGTCCCGCTGGCGGATAACTTGTATGACGAACATTTGGAAACACTGCGTAATGAGGGCCGCAACGATGGCTAAGAAATTTGCTGAGCTCCAAGCTCGAATGACGCCGGAATCTCGCGCTGACGCAGAGCGGCAGTTCCAACAGCATCTTAAAGAAATGCCTCTGCACGAGTTGCGTAAGGCCCAGGAGCTGAGCCAGGAGACCTTGGCCAAGGCGCTACATGTCAATCAGGCGGCAATTTCCAGGATGGAGCGACGAACCGACATGTACATCAGTACGCTGCGCAATTACATCCGCGCCATGGGTGGCGAGCTGGAGATCATCGCAACCTTTCCCGACGGACAGGTGAAGATCGAGAACTTTGCCCATTGAGGCGATAAAAACGTCTCCGCAAAAACCGATCTGTCAGACACGCAAAAGCCGCGCAATGCGCGGCTTTCTTGTTTGGTGGGCCCACACGGACTTGAACCGTGGACCAAAGGATTATGAGTCCTCTGCTCTAACCAACTGAGCTATAGGCCCTCAGTAGGTCGCGGATTATAGCGACGGTTTCGCGGCTGTGCTATCCGAAAAAGCCATTACGGTTGTACGAAGAAACGTCGCGGCGAATTCGTCGGCGGGCAAGGGCAGGCTGACGATGTAGCCCTGGATCTGTTCGCAGCCCTCGGCGGCGAGGAATTGCTGTTGCGCCTGGGTCTCGACGCCTTCGGCGATCACGGTGAATTGCATGCTGCGCCCGAGGGCGATGATGGCGCGTACGATCGCCGCATCGTGGGGGTCGTCCGGCAGGCCGCGGACGAAGGACTGGTCGATCTTGAGGATGTCCAGCGGCAGGCGCTTGAGATAGCTCAGGGACGAGTAGCCGGTGCCGAAGTCATCGATGGCCAGTTGCACGCCCAGATGTTTGAGTTGATGCAGCACCGCCAGCGCTTCTTCGGCCTGGCTCATGATGAAGTTTTCGGTGATTTCCAGTTGCAGGAATCCGGGGTTGAGGCCGTTGTCCTTGAGTAACTGTTCGATGCGGCCCAGCAGGTTGGGCTGGCGCAATTGGGCGCCGGCAAGGTTGACCGACAACGGGCCGGGGCTTTCGTACTGGCGGTGCCATTCGGCCATCTGCCGGCAGGCGGTTTCCAGGACCCAGTCACCGATTTGCAGGATCATGCCGTTTTCTTCAGCCAGCGGGATGAAGTGTTCTCGCGGCACGTCGCCAAAGGTCGGGTGGCGCCAGCGGATCAGGGCTTCGGCGCCGACCAGGCTGTAGTCGTCGAGGCTGATTTTCGGTTGGTAGCACAGGTGCAATTCGTTGCGCTCGATGGCGCGGCGCAGTTCGTGTTCCAGCGCCACGCGTTCGCTGGCCTGGGCGGTGAGGTCGCGGGTGTAGCTTTCGACGCGGTTGCGGCCCTTGGCCTTGGAGCGGTACATCGCCGCGTCGGCGTTTTTGATCAGCGTGGCAACGTCGCAGCCATCCTTGGGATAGAGGCTGGTGCCGATGCTGGAGCTGATGAAAAACTCGTGTTCGCCGGCCTGGAACGGCGCGGCGAAACAATTGAGCAATTTGGTGGCGATGTTGTCGGCATCACTGGATTGTTGCAGGCCCGGCAGCAGGATAATGAACTCGTCACCGCCCAGGCGTGCCACGGTATCGATGTCCCGCAACTGCTCCTTGAGACGTACGGCAATGCCCTTGAGCAGCAGGTCGCCCACCGGGTGGCCGAGGCTGTCGTTGATGTGCTTGAAGCGGTCAAGGTCAAGGAACAGCACGGCGCCCTGGCCGCCGTTCTCCTGCTGGTTGTTGAGTGCCATCAGCAAGCGGTTTTCGAACAGCGTGCGGTTCGGCAGGCCGGTCAGCGGGTCGTGGTGCGCCTGGTAGTCGAGCTTGGCCTGGGCATGCTTGAGGCTGGAGATGTCGGCGAATACCGCGACAAAGTGGGTGATGAACTTGTCACGGTTGCGCACGGCGCTGATGGTCAGCCAGCTCGGGTACAGCTCGCCATTTTTGCGCCGATTGGAAATCTCGCCCTGCCAATGACCTTCGGCAGTCAATTGATGCCACATGGCCGCGTAGAACGCGCTGTCATGCAAGCCCGAAGCAAGCAGCCGTGGCGTGTGGCCCAGCGCTTCGCTTTCGCTGTAACCGGTGATTTCGGTGAAAGCACGGTTGACCGCACTGATGTGCTGTTGGGTATCGGTAATCAACACGCCTTCGGCGGTGCTTTCGAACACGGTCGCGGCTTGTTGCAGTTTTTCCTGCATCAGGTGCCGCTCGGTGATGTCCCGGGCGATGGTCAGCATGCAGTCGTCATCGCCGATCGGCAGCGGACGGCTGGACACTTCACAGAGGCGGATCTGCCCGTCGCTGCGGCGGATATGGCAACTGAAGTCGCGGACAAAACCGTCCCGATGCAGCAGGTCGAGCATTTGTTTGCGTTCATTGAGATTGACCCAGATCCCCAGGTCCAGCACCGAACGATCCACCGACATGGCGCTGTTGAATCCGGTGATGCGACTGAAACCCTCGTTAACCTCCATCAGCAAGCCGTCACTTTGCCGCGACAGCAGCAGGCCGTCGGGGGACGCATGGAAAGCCTTGGCGAACTTCTCTTCGGACGTTTGCAGTTGTTGCTGGGTTTCCTTGAGCTGGGTGATGTCCCGCACCACGACCACCAGCGCCGGTGTCATGTCGAGGTCGAACGGTTCGGCGGAGATCAGCCCGGTGAACACCTGGCCGTTGCTGCGACGGAAGGGCATTTCCAGGTTGCGGATGCTGCCGGCCTGCAAGCGTTGCAACAGACCCGGACCAACGCCGGGAATCCCCCAGATGTTCAGGTCGGTGGCGGTCAGTCCAATGACGTCCTCGGCCTTGAGGCCGATCTGTTCTTCGAACGCTTCGTTGACCTCCAGCAGGCAACCGTCGCTCAGGCGGGCGATCACCAGAATGTCAGGGCATTGCTGGAACACGGAAGCGAATTTCTGTTCCGACAGGCGCAGCGCTTCTTCGGTGCGCTTGGCGTC
This sequence comes from Pseudomonas sp. B1(2018), assembly GCF_003097365.1. Classification (NCBI taxonomy): domain Bacteria; kingdom Pseudomonadati; phylum Pseudomonadota; class Gammaproteobacteria; order Pseudomonadales; family Pseudomonadaceae; genus Pseudomonas; species Pseudomonas sp. B1(2018). Next base: position 58,052 of record NZ_PYUK01000016.1, on the reverse strand, counting down.
GGTGATGTCGATCATCAACCCGCGCATCACCGGCTCATGCCCATGCTCGATCAGGCTGACGATGTCGCGCACCCACAGGCAGCGCCCGTCGGCGGTAATCACCCGGTAATCGAGGCGGTGATCGCGTCCGGCCAGCACTTCGTGATCGCAGAAAGTCTGGGCACGAATCAGGTCGGCGGGGTGAATGATGTTGCGCCAGAAGCCTGGAATCAGCCAATGGGAGAGGGGATAGCCAAGAAGATCTTCGGCGTGGGGCGATACATAGCTGTAGGTGTAGTCGGTGACCCTTGCCTCCCAGGCGATGGCCGACAGGCTCTCTACCAGGCCGCGATAGTGGTACTCGCTGCTGCGCAGTTCCTGTTCAAGATCGACCCGGCGGGCGATTTCCGAACTCAAGCGGCGGTTGATGCGGATAACCGCCGCCAGCACCAGGGTCAGCAGCAGCAACCCGGGCAGGCCATACACCAGCAGGTCATTCCAGAAAGTTCGATGATCAATGACGTTGCCGACCCAATGCTCCTGAATGGCGCTGATTTCGGCGGGGCTCATATCCGCCAGGACTTTGTCGAGAATGCCGACGAGGATTGCGTTGTCGCGGGGTACTGCCATGGCCAGTTGATAGCGATAGGGGGTTTCACCGCTGACATACAGCCCGTCGAGCTTGAGCTGACGCAGGCTCCAGACGCTGGACGCCAGATCGCCCACCACCGCATCCACTGCACCGGTGGCCAGCGCCTGTAACGTCGAACTGACATTGGGCATCGCCACCAGGTTCAGGTCGGGATTGTGGGTGCGCAGCAGTTCGTGGGGGGCGTAGTTTTCCACCACGGCGATTTTCAGGCCATACAGGTCTTGCAGGTTGTGTGGCTGGGCGCCCCTGACATGGGCCAGGATGACGATCGGAAAATCCAGATAGGGGCGGGTGAACGACAGGTATTTCTGGCGTTCAGGGGTCGACATGATGCCCGGCAGCAGGTCGATTTTGCTCTTTTTGGCTTGTTCCAGGACGGCGGTCCAGCTCACCGGCTCGATGGGCGTGAGCCGGGTTTTCAGCCTTTGGCGAATAACCTCGATGTAATCCGCGGCAAGGCCCTGGTAGCGGCCCTCATCGTCGCGAAACTCGAAGGGCGGCCACGATGCATCGACACCCAGGCGCAAGTCCGGGTGAGCCGCCAGCCAGCTACGTTCATCCTCAGTTAGAGTCAGCGCGCCAGCCGTTGCGGTCCAGGTCATGAGCGACAGCAAAAAAAGCACGGTCGGCAGTCTGGGCATAACGGTCTCGTTATGGCTCTGGGGAATGTTTCGAGTGTAGACGGGCTACAGGGCGGAGGGGAGGTGTGGAGATATTAATCTGCCATAAAACAAAACCCCCGGCCTAGGCCGGGGGTTTTGTGATTACTCGTCGAGGAAGGAGCGTAGATGCTCGCTTCTCGTCGGGTGGCGCAGCTTGCGCAACGCCTTGGCTTCGATCTGACGAATCCGCTCACGGGTCACGTCAAACTGCTTACCAACCTCTTCGAGGGTGTGGTCGGTATTCATGTCGATACCGAAACGCATGCGCAGTACCTTGGCTTCACGGGCAGTGAGGCCGGACAGCACTTCGCGAGTCGCTTCTTTCAGGCTCTCAACGGTTGCAACATCGATTGGCGACTGCATGGTCGAGTCTTCGATGAAGTCACCCAGATGGGAGTCTTCGTCATCACCGATCGGCGTTTCCATGGAGATCGGCTCTTTAGCGATCTTCAATACCTTGCGGATCTTGTCCTCAGGCATTTCCATGCGTTCGCCCAGCTCTTCCGGGGTCGGTTCGCGACCCATTTCCTGCAGCATCTGCCGGGAAATGCGGTTGAGCTTGTTGATCGTCTCGATCATGTGCACCGGAATACGGATGGTGCGGGCCTGGTCGGCGATCGAGCGAGTGATCGCCTGACGGATCCACCAGGTGGCATAAGTCGAGAATTTGTAGCCGCGACGGTATTCGAACTTGTCTACCGCTTTCATCAAGCCGATGTTGCCTTCCTGGATCAGATCGAGGAACTGCAGGCCGCGGTTGGTGTACTTCTTGGCGATCGAGATCACCAGACGCAAGTTGGCTTCAACCATCTCTTTCTTCGCGCGGCGGGCCTTGGCCTCACCGATCGACATGCGACGGTTGATGTCCTTGATCTCGGCGATGGTCAAACCGGTTTCGGTTTCCAGCGCGGTCAGCTTCTGCTGGCAACGGACGATGTCCGGCTGCAGACGACCAATGGCTTCAGCGTATTTGCTTTTGCCTTTGGCCAGGGCGTCACTCCAGCTTTCGTCGACTTCGTTGCCCGGGAACTGGCGCAGGAAGTCGGCACGCGGCATGCGCGCATCACGAACGCAGAGCTGCATGATTGCACGCTCTTGCTGACGCAGGCGATCCAGGGCACTGCGAACACGCTCGACCAGGGCTTCGAATTGCTTCGGTACCAGTTTGATCGGCATGAACAGGTCGGCCAGGGCCAGCAACTCGGCAATCGCTGCCTTGTTGTGACGACCGTGCTTTTTCAGCGCCTTGCGGGTGATTTCCATCTGATCGGCCACAGCGCCAAAACGCTGGGCGGCGATGATCGGATCCGGACCGCTTTCGGCTTCTTCCTCGTCATCCGAGGCTTCACCGTCTTCGTCGTCGGTGTCGTCATCCGCCTTGACGGCTTTCGCGTCAATCGGTGGCGGCACTTCTGCCGCAGGCGGCGCGATGCCGTCGTCCGGGTCGATATAACCGCTCAGGACGTCGGACAGGCGGCCACCTTCGGTGGTGACGCGGGTGTACTCGGAGAGAATATGATCAACCGTGCCAGGGAAGTGCGCGATGGCGCTCATCACCTCACGGATGCCCTCTTCAATACGCTTGGCGATTTCAATTTCGCCTTCACGCGTGAGGAGCTCCACCGTACCCATTTCGCGCATGTACATGCGCACCGGGTCGGTAGTGCGACCAATGTCGGTCTCGACCGCAGCCAACGCTGCAGCGGCCTCTTCGGCTGCGGCTTCGTCGGTATCGGCGTCGGCCAGCATAAGGGAATCCTTATCTGGCGCAACCTCGAATACGTTGATCCCCATGTCATTGATCATGCGGATGATGTCTTCCACCTGTTCCGGATCTGAAATATCCTCCGGCAGGTGGTCGTTGACCTCCGCGTAAGTCAGGTAGCCCTGCTCACGACCAAGTGTGATCAACTCTTTGATACGAGACTGCTGTTGCGCTTTTCCGGACATAACACCCTATCCACTGAAGGTCTTGGCGGGCAAAAAACAAGCCGAGGATTATACCTGAGCTATGACCTCACGCGCCAGTTGAGGTCGGGTTTGATGCGGAAACATTGCGACTTAAAAGGTCGCGCAGTTGGTTTTTCTCTTCGGTACTCAATTCACTTTGACGTGCTTTTCGAAGAAGTTGTTCCAGGTTTCGCTCGCGTTGGCGGGCTGACAAGCTAGTAATGGTGTCGAAAAACTGTTGTTCAAGGTTGTCTCCATCAATCAGCCATTCCTTTTCCGCCAGGGCCTTGAGCAAGCGGCCCTGCTCTGTGCCGTGCCAGCGGGCAATCAGCTGAATTGAGTTTAGCTTGGGATTCTTCTGCACGGCTTCGAGCAGCGCCACCAGCAATTGTGTGTTGGTGTGATCCTCGGCGGCGAAGTGCCCGGCATCCTCGACTTTCTCGGCCAGTTGCGGGTGATGCAGCAGCGTGCGCAAGGCGGCGAGGGTCGGCGGTTCTACGGCGGCGGGCACTCGTGGCGCGCGGGGTTGATCGCGATCACCGCCCCGTTTGCCATTCTTGTCCCACGGTTTCTTGTCCCATTTCTTGCCTCCTGCACCGGGTTTCTTTGGCGTCCATTCCTGCTGCGGCACATACATGTCCTGTGCCTGCGGCTGATGATAGTCGCTGTAATCGGGCATCGCGTCGTAATCGATGCCCGGATCGTAGGCCGGCGGTGCTTCCTGCGGGGCGCTTTGTGCCAGCTGGCTCACCGCTTCGCCGCTCAGGCCGGTGATTTCGCTCAGGCGCTGACGCATCAGGGTGCGCAGGTTGGCGCCCGGGACTTTGTCGATCAGCGGTGCGGCGAGGGTGGCCATGTGGGCCTTGCCTTCGAGCGAGCGCGGGTCGGCTTCTTCCGTCAATTGCTGGAAGAAGTAATCGGCCAGAGGTTGTGCGTGCTGGTTGATCCGTGCGCGGAAGGCGTCGGTGCCTTCGGAGCGGACCAGGGTGTCCGGATCCTCGCCCTCGGGCAGGAACAGAAAACGTGCACGACGACCGTCCTGCAAGCTCGAAAGTGTCGCCTCCAGTGCCCGCCAGGCCGCATTGCGACCGGCCTGATCGCCGTCGAAGCAGAACAGCACGCTGGGCACGACGCGAAACAGCCGCTTGAGGTGCTCTTCGCTGGTGGCGGTACCCAGGGTCGCGACGGCATTGCGCAGGCCTTGCTGGGCCAGGGCGATGACGTCCATGTAGCCCTCGACGACGATGATCTCGTCGAGGTTGCGGTTGGTCTTGCGCGCTTCGTACAGGCCGTAGAGTTCCTGGCCCTTATGGAACACCGGGGTTTCCGGGGAGTTGAGGTACTTCGGCTTGTCGTCGCCCAATACGCGGCCGCCAAAGGCGATGACGCGCCCGCGGCTGTCGCGGATCGGGAACATCACTCGGTCGCGGAAGCGGTCGTAACGTTTGCCGCTTTCGGCGTTTTCGATCAGCAGGCCGGCATCGATCATGGCTTTTTGCTGCAGGGTATCGCTGCTCAAGTGCTTGAACAGGTTGTCCCAACCGGGCGGCGCAAAGCCCAGGCCGAAGTCCCGGGCGATTTCGCCCGTCAGCCCGCGACCTTTCAGGTAGTCCACGGCGGCCTTGCGCGATGGATGGCTCTTCAAGGCCTGGCGATAAAAGTCGGCGGCGGCGCTGAGCAGCGGATACAGCGGCGAATCGGTCGGCTGCCGCGGCTTGTGCGGGCGGCCGCTTTCTTCGCGGGGGATTTCCATGCCGGCGGCTTTGGCCAGTTCTTCGACCGCCTGGACGAAATCCAGGTTGTCGTGGTCCATGATGAAGCCGAGGGCGTTGCCGCCAGCGCCGCAGCCGAAGCAATAGTAGAATTGCTTGTCGGGGCTGACGCTGAACGAGGGCGTCTTTTCCTTGTGGAACGGGCAGCAGGCGGTGTGGTTCTTGCCGGCTTTTTTCAATTGCAGGCGAGAGCTGACCACATCGACGATGTCGGTGCGGTTCAGAAGGTCGTCAATGAAGCTCTGGGGAATTAGCCCGGCCATGGCGTTCTCGTCATCTGCGCTGAAAGGAGCCCGAAACGTACGGTGACCGAACGCGGGCATTGATTGAGGCGCGCAAAGTGTGCGGCTCGACCAGTGTCGTCTGCGTAATCGCTGTCGGGAAGTGTATCTGCCGAAAATCCACTGACGTTAATGCCAATCAGTATTCGACTGTTTGAATGTGTTGCGCTGAATCCGCTGCGGCCAATCACAGGCCTCGGATAGCTCATCATTCGGCACGCAAGCAGGTGCCTTGGGCTGATCGTCGTGAGAGGAATCAGTGGGTGTGCTCGTCAGTAGCCTTGAAAGGCTCGTCAGAAAAGACGTGCACCGCTGGCAAAAGAGCCAGGTCTGACGCGGTGAAGCAGATTTGTCTCGGTCGCGTCTGCGGCTTCGACAGTGAAGCATCAAGCGTTTTACGCAAATGCCATAAGCCCGGCTGAGGGCCGGGCTTGGCAGAAGCTTGCTACGGTCGTCTGTGTATTAGTACAGACGAACGGCGCGGCGCTGTTCGCGCTGAACTTTCTTGGCGTGACGCTTAACAGCAGCAGCTGCTTTGCGCTTACGCTCAGAAGTTGGCTTCTCGTAAAATTCGCGGCTACGAACTTCAGCCAGTACACCGGCTTTTTCGCAGGAGCGCTTGAAACGACGCAGAGCTACGTCGAAGGGTTCGTTCTCTTTTACTTTGACGGCTGGCATCCAGAGCTACCTTCATTCATTACCGGGGTCAACATCCTCGCGGCAAAAGAGCACTTGAAGACGTCGGTTTTTAAGGGTTGCGGATGTTAACCCCTCATCGCTCGGAATGCAAAGCCTCTGATCGAAAACCGCTGGTCGGGGCATCCTGCGACGACTATTATGCGCGCCTTCGAATTCAGCCTAAACAAGGCGCAAACCCATGCTAGTACTGGGATTAGAAACCTCCTGCGACGAAACCGGCGTCGCATTATATGACAGTGAACGCGGGCTGTTGGCCGATGCGCTTTTCAGTCAGATCGACCTGCACCGCGCCTATGGTGGCGTGGTGCCGGAGCTGGCCTCGCGCGATCACGTCAAACGCATGCTGCCCTTGATTCGTCAGGTGTTGGCCGAGGCCGACTGCGTGCCGACCGAGATCGACGCCATCGCCTATACCGCGGGTCCTGGCCTGGTCGGCGCCTTGCTGGTGGGGGCTTCCTGCGCCCAGGCGCTGGCCTTTGCCTGGGGTATTCCGGCCCTCGGCGTACACCACATGGAAGGCCACTTGCTGGCACCGATGCTGGAGTCGCAACCGCCGGAATTCCCGTTCGTCGCTTTGTTGGTCTCCGGTGGTCATACGCAGCTGGTTCAGGTCGACGGAATTGGTCAGTACACGCTCTTGGGCGAGACCCTGGATGATGCGGCCGGCGAAGCTTTCGACAAGACGGCCAAGATGATGGGCCTCAATTATCCGGGCGGACCGGAGATCGCTCGCCTTGCAGAGCAGGGTGTTGCAGGGCGTTTTGTCTTCCCGCGTCCGATGTGCGACCGCCCGGGTCTGGATTTCAGCTTCAGTGGCCTGAAAACCTTTGCGTTGAATACCTGGCAGCAGTGCGTCAGTGCCGGGGACGACGGCGAGCAAGCCCAATGCGACATCGCACTGGCGTTCCAGCAGGCCGTGGTGGAGACTTTGACCATCAAGTGCAAGCGTGCCCTTAAAGCCGCCGGCATGAAGCGCCTGGTGATCGCCGGGGGCGTCAGTGCCAACAAGGCGTTGCGCGTTTCTCTGGAGAAAATGCTCGGCGATATGAAGGGCGATGTGTTTTATGCCCGTCCGCAGTTCTGTACCGATAACGGTGCGATGATCGCCTTTGCCGGTTGCCAGCGCTTGCAGGCCGGTCAGCAGGAAAGCCTGGCGATCAGCGTGCAGGCACGCTGGCCGATGGAGCAGTTGTCGGCGTTGTGATGAGCGGCGTTCATGTCCGGCCGCTAGAAATGCCGTTCGCGCCCGGCAAACAGGTCGCGTAGATTGCCGCGGTGGCGCCAGACGATCAGCCCGGTGAGCGTGCTCATGGGCAGCAGGGCCGCCGGTTCTTGCCAGGCCAGCAAAGGCAGGGTCAGCGGCGTGGCGATCAGGGCGGCCAGGGAGCTGGTGCGGGTCAGGTAGAACGTCAGAAGCCAGGCGCAGACCGCCAGAAGGGCGGCGGGCGGGTACAGTCCCAGCAACATGCCGGCAGCGGTGGCGACACCCTTGCCGCCGCGAAAGCGGAAGTACAGCGGAAACAGATGGCCGATGACGGCATAGACGCCGATCCAGGCTTGCTCCTGCTGCGAAAGGCCCGCAAGGCGCGCTATCAGTACCGGCAGCAGGCCTTTGCAAAGGTCGCCGAGCAGGGTCAGGATGGCGAGTTTCTTGCCGGCCAGGCGCAACATGTTGGTGGCGCCGGCATTGCCCGAGCCACTCATTCGCGGATCGGGGTTACCGGTCAGGCGGCTGAGCAAAATGGCAAAGGACAGAGAGCCGAGCAGGTAGGCGAGGATCGCCAATAACCAAAACATGCTAACTATTCCGGGCGAGGAAGCCCTGATTCTAACGGCGCATTGCGCCCTTGTCGTGTAGCGGAGAGAAGTGCTTGGACAGAGTGTTTATCGAGGGCCTGGAAGTCGACACGGTGATTGGTGCCTACGACTGGGAGCGAGGCATCCGACAGTGCTTGCGTCTTGACCTGAGCTTCGCCTGGGATAATCGCCCGGCCGCGGCCGGTGATGACCTGACCCTGGCGCTCGACTACGCCAGTGTTTCTTCGCGCATTCAGGCGTTTGCCGAGCAGGCGCAATACCAACTGGTCGAGACCTTTGCCGAGCGTCTGGTTGAAGTGCTGATGAGCGAATTCAAGATCACCTGGGTGCGTCTGAAGTTGACCAAGCCCGGCGCGGTCCCGGCTGCCACCGGTGGTGTGGGCGTGGAGATCGAGCGCGGATGTCGCTGACTCAGGTGTACCTCGGGCTCGGTAGCAATATCGAGCGTGAAACCCATTTGCGGGCGGGGCTCGATGCATTGGCGGCGTTCCTTGTCGATATCCGCTGTTCGGCAGTGTTCGAAAGCCAGCCGGTGGGTATCAAGAGCGGTCCGTTCTTCAATTTCGTGGTGTCGGCGTATACCGATCTGCCGCTGATGGAGCTTGATCGTCGGCTGAAGTTCATTGAGGCTGATAACGGTCGTTACGCACCGGATCGCCGAGGTTTGCCGCTGGATATCGACGTGTTGTTGTTCGGCGACCTGGTGGGCAACTTCGATGGCCTGATCTTGCCGCGGGCAGAAATCCTGAAAAATGCGTTCGTTTTGTGGCCGTTGTCGTTGATCGCGCCGGATCGCGTTCACCCCGGTGTCGGTAAAGATTTCGCCAGGTTGTGGGCCGAATCGCAGATTGATCAGGTGTTGGCGCCGGTGGCGTTTGAGTGGCGTGGGGAGCAATTGACCCCGTCCGGTTTCCTTTAAAGCAAAAGATCGCAGCCTTCGGCAGCTCCTACAGGGAAACGCCTGTGTAGGAGCTGCCGAAGGCTGCGATCTTTTGATCTTGCTTAGACTTGTTCCTTGTAGGCCTTCAACGCCTTGAGCCGCTCACGCTTGATCGCCTCACCCAACTCCGGCCCCTTGAACCCCTTCTCCAGCAACGGCTGAACCGCAACGGTTCGCGCCGCAGTCGAAGCCCCGCGCAGATAATCCGCCTGTGGATAACTTCTCTCTTCCAGCCCCTCACGTCCGCGCGCATCCATCTCGCATGCCGCGATGAACTCCTCGAACCGCTGTGGCCGACGGTAAACGTCGAAGCTTTGCAACAGTTCCAGCAATGTCGATGGCTTCAGCTCAAGGGCGCGATGCCCGTGGGTGTGGTACTCGCCTACCAGCATTGCCAGTTCCTGGCAGTCTCTCGGCGCCTTGAAGCGTTCGTTGACCGCTTTGATCAGCTTCAGGCCTTTGAACTCATGGGCAATGTGCCGCGGCCACTCCTCCTCTGGCGTCAGGCCCTTGCCCAGGTCGTGCAGCAGGCAGGCCCAGCGCACGGTCAGTGGCTGCTTGTGCAGTGCTGCTTGCTCCAACACGCTCAGGGTATGTGCGCCAGTATCGATTTCCGGGTGATGGGCCGGGGGCTGCGGGACGCCGAACAGTGCGTCGACTTCCGGCATCAGCACCTTGAGTGCGCCGCATGCGCGCAACACTTCGATAAACACCTGTGGCTGATCTTCCATCAGGGCGCGGGAGATTTCCTTCCAGCTGCGCTCGGGCGTCAGCGCCTCAAGCTCGCCTGACTCGCTGAGTTGACGCATCAGTTCCAGGGTTTCCGGGGCAACGGTAAAACCCAGTGCGGCATATCGTGCAGCAAAGCGGGCAACGCGCAGGACCCTGAGCGGATCCTCGGCAAACGCCGGGGAAACATGGCGCAGCAGGCGCGCTTCGAGATCGCGCTGGCCGTGGTAGGGGTCGATCAGGTTCTGCTGATCGTCTTCGGCCATGGCGTTGATGGTCAGGTCGCGACGGATCAGGTCTTCTTCAAGGGTGACTTCAGGGCTGGCGTGAAACGTGAACCCGCCGTAACCGCGCCCGCTTTTGCGCTCGGTGCGGGCGAGGGCGTATTCCTCGCCGCTTTTTGGATGAAGGAACACCGGGAAATCCGCACCCACCGGGCGAAAGCCCTTGGCGAGCATTTCTTCGGTGGTGGCGCCGACCACGACCCAGTCGATATCGGTGACCGGTATACCCAGCAGGCGATCACGTACCGCGCCGCCGACTTTATAAATACGCATAAAAAACCTCCGTTAGCTCGACAGGATAACCCTTGCATCGAGCTTTCGGAGGCACAAAGCGGATCAAAGATGGATGACAGCCAGGTCCAGTCGACCGTAATCACCTTCACTGTGCTCGTTTCGGGGCGGCACATGGTGGGTTTTCATCACGGTGTCCCCTTGCAGGGTTTCCAGGTGAATGTCGAAACCCCAGAGACGGTGCAGGTGTTTGAGCACTTCTTCGGTCGAGTCGCCCAGCGGTTTGCGGTCGTGTTGCTGGTGACGCAGGGTCAGGGAACGGTCGCCACGCCGGTCGATGCTGTAGATCTGCACGTTAGGCTCGCGATTGCCCAGGTTGTACTGTGCCGCGAGGGTTTCACGGATGATGCGGTAGCCGCCTTCGTCGTGAATGGCAGGCACCAGCAGGTCGTCCTTCTGGTCGTCATCGAGAATGCTGAACAGCTTCAGGTCGCGGATCACCTTGGGCGACAGGTACTGCAGGATGAAGCTCTCATCCTTGAAGCTGCTCATGGCGAACTTGATGGCTGCCAGCCAGTCGGTACCGGCGATGTCAGGGAACCAGCGGCGATCTTCTTCCGTGGGTTCTTCGCACATGCGACGGATGTCACGGTACATGGCAAACCCCAGGGCGTAAGGGTTGATGCCGCTGTAGTAGGGGCTGTCAAAGCCCGGCTGGAACACCACACTGGTGTGGGACGTCAGGAACTCCATCATGAAGCCGTCGGTGACCAGGCCCTCGTCGTACAGATCGTTCATCAGGGTGTAGTGCCAGAAGGTGGCCCAACCTTCGTTCATCACCTGGGTCTGGCGCTGTGGATAAAAATACTGGGCGATCTTGCGCACGATGCGCACGATTTCCCGCTGCCATGGTTCCAGCAGCGGCGCATGTTTTTCGATGAAATACAGGATGTTTTCCTGAGGTTCGGCGGGAAAGCGTGCGTTGTCCTTGTCGCTGTATTTGTCCGCGCCTTTGGGAATGGTGCGCCACAGATCGTTGATCTGTTTCTGCAAATGCTCTTCCCGGTCCTTTTGCCGGCGGCGCTCTTCTTCCGCGGAAATCGGATAGGGGCGTTTGTAGCGGTCGACGCCATAGTTCATCAGCGCATGGCAGGAGTCGAGCAGGTCCTCGACTGCGTCGATGCCGTGGCGCTCCTCGCATTGCATGATGTACTGCTTGGCAAACACCAGGTAATCGATGATCGAGCTGGCATCGGTCCAGGTGCGGAACAGGTAATTGCCTTTGAAAAAGCTGTTGTGCCCGTAGCAGGCATGGGCCACCACCAGCGCCTGCATGCAGATGGTGTTTTCTTCCATCAGGTAGGCGATGCACGGGTCTGAGTTGATCACGATCTCGTACGCCAGACCCATCTGGCCGCGGGTGTAGGATTTTTCAGTGCTGAGGAAGTGCTTGCCGTAGGACCAGTGGTGATAACCCAGAGGCATGCCGACGGAGGCGTAGGCATCCATCATCTGCTCGGCGGTGATCACTTCGATCTGGTTCGGGTACGTATCGAGGGCGTAACCCGCCGCAATGCGGCTGATTTCGCGGTCGTACGCCTGGATCAGCTCGAACGTCCATTCGGAGCCGGTGGAAATGGGTTGGCGCTTCTGCTCTTTGGCGGTCATGTCACTAACCTGCGCTGGAAGAGTTCACGGAAGACCGGATAGATATCCCCGGCCGAGACCAGTTGTTGCTGGGCAAACGTGTCGGAAAAGGCTTCGGCGATGCGCTCGTATTCGAACCAAAGGGCCTGGTGTTCGCGCGGGGTGATCTCAACGTAAGTGTAGTACTGCACGAATGGCATGATCTGGTTGATCAGGATGTCGCGGCAGATCGGGGAATCGTCGTTCCAGTTGTCGCCATCGGAGGCCTGTGCGGCGTAAATGTTCCACTCGTTACTCGGGTAGCGCTCGGCCATGATCTCCTGCATCAGTTTCAGGGCGCTGGAGACAATGGTGCCGCCGGTTTCCCGGGAGTAGAAAAACTCTTCCTCGTCCACTTCGCGGGCACTGGTGTGATGGCGGATGAAAACGACGTCGATCTTGTCGTAGTTACGCTTGAGAAACAGGTACAGCAGGATAAAGAAGCGCTTGGCGATGTCCTTGGTCGCCTGGGTCATCGAGCCGGACACGTCCATCAGGCAGAACATTACGGCCTTGGAACTGGGGTTGGGCTGCTTGATGAGCAGGTTGTACTTGAGGTCGAACGTGTCGAGAAACGGCACGCGGTGAATGCGCGCGCTGAGTTTTTCGATTTCAGCTTCGATTTCCTGAATATCGCCGAAGTTGTCCGGTTCTTCCTGCTTGAGTCGCAGAAGTTCTTCCTTGGCTTCGCGCAGTTTTGCTCGGCTGCTGCCGGACAGGGCGATGCGTCGGGCATGGGCTGAGCGCAGGGTGCGGATGATGTTGATCCGCGACGGGTTGCCCTCGTTGCTGATCCCGGCCCGCACGGTCTTGAAGGTGTCGGTGCCGGTCAGGTTGCGTTTGACCAGGTTGGGCAGTTCCAGATCCTCGAACATGAATTCGAGGAACTCTTCCTGGGTGATCTGGAAGACGAATTCGTCCATTCCTTCACCGGAATTGCCAGCCTTGCCGGGGCCTCGGCCACCACCGCCTCCCGGTGGGCGGGCGATATGTTCGCCACTGGTGAACTCCTTGTTGCCCGGGTGCACGACCGTCTGCTTGCCACCGCGCCCGTGGTGAAGCACCGGCTCGTCGATGTCGCGGCCGGGAATGCTGATTTGTTCGCCGTGTTCCATATCGGTAATGGAGCGCCGGCTGACCGCCTCTTCGACAGCCTTTTTAATGTGATCACGGTAGCGCCGCAGAAACCGCTGGCGGTTCACCGTGCTCTTGTTCTTGCCATTGAGACGTCGGTCGATCACATAGCTCATGACTGCTCCTTAGAAGCTGTCCTGAAAGGGGCGAGCGGTGATGCAGCATCGAACCGAGAGCCGAGGGATATTGAACGCTCCCCCAAGCGCCTTGGATGCTGCCTGAACTCGCTACCGACTTTCGAACACCTTCCAGAGGCCTGTGTAACAGAAAAAGCGCACACAGGTCTCTGGCTGACGACAACCGGTCTGACCGGCAGCGGGTTATTGTGATTTTCTGACCCGCAGGTACCACTCGGACAGCAGTCGTACCTGTTTGTCGGTGTAGCCCCGCTCGACCATCCGTGTGACGAAGTCGTTGTGTTTTTGCTGGTCCTCCTTGCTGGCCTTGGCGTTGAAGCTGATGACCGGTAGCAGGTCCTCGGTGTTGGAGAACATTTTCTTCTCGATGACCACCCGCAGTTTTTCGTAGCTGAGCCAGGTCGGGTTCTTGCCGTTGTTGTTGGCCCGGGCACGCAGGACGAAGTTGACGATTTCGTTGCGGAAATCCTTCGGATTGCTGATGCCGGCCGGTTTTTCGATTTTCTCCAGTTCTTCGTTCAGGGCTACGCGGTTGAGGATTTCGCCGGTTTCCGGGTCGCGGTATTCCTGGTCCTGGATCCAGAAATCGGCGTACAGCACGTAGCGATCGAAGATGTTCTGGCCGTACTCGCTGTAGGACTCGAGGTAGGCAGTCTGGATCTCCTTGCCGATGAATTCGATGTAGCGCGGTGCCAGGTACTCCTTGAGGAAGCGCAGATAGCGTTCGCGGGTCTCGGCCTGGAACTGTTCCTGTTCGATCTGTTGTTCCAGCACATAGAGCAGATGTACCGGGTTGGCGGCAATTTCGTGCGGATCGAAGTTGAACACCTTCGACAGGATCTTGAACGCGAAGCGGGTCGAGAGGCCGTTCATGCCTTCGTCGACACCGGCGTTGTCACGGTACTCCTGGATCGACTTGGCTTTCGGATCGGTGTCCTTGAGGTTCTCGCCGTCGTACACGCGCATCTTCGAATAGATGTTGGAGTTTTCCGGCTCTTTAAGGCGTGAGAGCACGGTGAACTGGGCCAGCATCTTCAGGGTGTCCGGCGCGCAATGCGCCTTGGCCAGCGAACTGTTGAACAGCAGCTTGTCGTAGATCTTCACTTCGTCACTGACCCGCAGGCAGTACGGCACTTTGACGATGTAGATCCGGTCGATGAAGGCTTCGTTGTTCTTGTTGTTGCGGAAGGTGTGCCACTCCGATTCGTTGGAGTGCGCCAGCAGGATCCCGGTGAACGGAATCGCACCAAGGCCTTCGGTACTGTTGTAGTTGCCTTCCTGGGTGGCGGTCAGCAACGGGTGCAGCACCTTGATCGGTGCCTTGAACATTTCGACGAATTCCATCAGGCCCTGGTTGGCCCGGCAGAGGGCGCCCGAATAGCTGTAGGCGTCGGCGTCGTTCTGTGGGAACTCCTCCAGTTTGCGGATATCGACCTTGCCCACCAGTGCCGAAATGTCCTGGTTGTTTTCGTCACCAGGCTCGGTCTTGGCCACGGCGATCTGGTTGAGGATCGACGGGTAGAGTTTCACCACGCGGAACTGGCTGATGTCGCCACCGAATTCGGCCAGGCGCTTGGTCGCCCATGGCGACATGATGGTGTTGAGGTAGCGCCGTGGAATGCCAAAGTCTTCCTCGAGGATCGCTCCATCTTCGGTGGAGTTGAACAGACCCAGGGGCGACTCGAAAACCGGCGAGCCCTTGATCGCGTAGAAGGGCACTTTTTCCATCAGCTGCTTGAGCTTCTCGGCCAGGGACGATTTACCGCCACCGACAGGGCCGAGCAGGTACAGGATCTGTTTCTTCTCTTCCAGGCCTTGAGCGGCGTGGCGGAAATACGACACGATCTGGTCGATGCATTCTTCCATCCCGTGGAAGTCTTCAAAGGCCGGATAGCGGCGGATGACCTTGTTGGAGAAGATGCGCGAAAGCCTCGAGTTGGTCGAGGTGTCGAGCAGTTCCGGTTCACCGATGGCCAGCAGTAGACGCTCGGCGGCGGAAACGTAGGCGCTGCGGTCTTTTTTGCACAGCTCAAGATACTCTTGCAGTGAGAGTTCTTCCTGGCGTGTGGACTCGAAGCGTTGTTGGAAGTGGCTAAAGATACTCATGACGTCACCTCGCTCGATACGTGGAGCCGACGCCGGATCACTCAGTCGATGCTGGCAGCAACCGAACAGGCGATTGCTGTTTACCCCCCAGAACTCTCCCGGAGCTGACGACTCCGAAAGCTACTCCCGATGACCCGTGCGCCGGTGTACCGGCTCTCCCCTGTTTTGGATGGCCTGGGCTTAAGGATAGTTGGGAATTCGAGAGGTAAAGGCGAGATACGTAATTAGTTGTGGCAGACCGTTCGTCTGCCACCGCGCTAGCCCGCGGGAGCCGGGGCCTGCAACGTTACAAAAAAATTATTCGGCAGTGCCTTGCGCCGTTTCCGTCGGATAGGTCGTACGCCACAACTCGAATCCGCCATCCATGCTGTAGACGTCGGAGAAGCCCTGGCTGATCAGGTAGGCGGCCGCACCCTGGCTGGAATTGCCGTGATAACAGACCACCACGGTCGGTGCGTCGAGGTCGGCGCCCTGGATGAAAGCGTGCAGGGAATGATTGTCCAGATGCTTCGAGCCTGCGATATGCAGGGCGGCAAAAGTGGCCGGGTCGCGGACATCGACCACCACCGCGCCTTGCTCGCGCAGGGCCTGGGCCTGTTCCGGGGGGATACGTTTGAATTCGCTCATGGCGGGCTCCTGTGGCTCGGCAGATTGGGCAGTCTAGCGCGGTGCGCTGGCTGGCGATGTTTGGGGAATGGATGAGGCGACTGGCGGTACGGCATGGCCGTGTTCGTCGCATTTGCAGGACAGGCGCTCAAAGCTGTCGACATTCATCAGGGTCAGGGCGCCGCCCCAGACGCAACCGGTGTCGAGGGCCGAGATGCCAGGCTCATTGATATTGCCTTCCAGTGCTGCCCAGTGACCGAAGATGATCTTCAGGCCCCTGGTCTTGCGCTCCTTGTGTTGGAACCAGGGTTTGTAGCCGGGGGGTGCGGTATCGAGGCCTTCCTTGCTCTTGAGGTCGAGTTTGCCTTCGGCGGTGCAAAAACGCATGCGGGTGAAATAGTTGGTGATCACCCGCAGGCGCGTCACGCCTTTGAGGTCATTGTCCCATTTCGCCGGATCGTTGCCATACATGCCATCGAGGTAGGGCGGCAGCAGGTTGTCGTCACGCAAGGCGGTCTCGACTTCGGCGGCACACTTCAAGGCTTTGCGCAGCGACCACTGGGGTGGAATGCCGGCATGGACCAGTGCCATGTTGCGCTGTTCGTCGTAGTGCATGAGCTTTTGCTGGCGCAGCCATTCGAGCAGTTCCGCGCTATCCGGCGCTTCAATGATCTCGTGCAGGGTATCGGCCTTCTTCAGGCGTTCGATGTTGCGCCCGGCCGCCAGCAGGTGCAGG
Source organism: Pseudomonas sp. B1(2018) (assembly GCF_003097365.1). NCBI lineage: Bacteria > Pseudomonadati > Pseudomonadota > Gammaproteobacteria > Pseudomonadales > Pseudomonadaceae > Pseudomonas > Pseudomonas sp. B1(2018). The sequence goes on along the minus strand of NZ_PYUK01000016.1, from coordinate 41,650 downwards.
TCGTGGTTGCCGAGCACGCACACCAGCGATTCGCGGATGCTATAGAGGAAGCGCAGGGTTTCCAGCGACTGTGGGCCGCGGTTGACCAGGTCGCCCACCAGCCACAGGCGATCGCGTTGAGGGTCGAACGCCACTTGTTTGAGCAGGCATTGCAAGGCCTGAAGGCAGCCTTGCAGGTCGCCGACAGCGTAGGTTGCCATCAGTGCAGGGCTCCCGGCACCGCCAGGCGGAAGGGTGCGATGATGGCATCGAAATGTTTGCCGTCGTCGGAAAGCATCTGATAGGTACCTTGCATGGTGCCGACCTTGGTGGTCATCACCGTGCCACTGCTGTAGGTGTGGCTCTTGCCGGGGTCGATCAGCGGCTGCTGGCCTACCACGCCTGCGCCGCGGACTTCTTCGACATGCCCGTCACCATCGGTGATGACCCAGTGCCGTGAAAGCAGTTTGGCGGGCATTTCGCCATTGTTTTGCACGGTAATGGTGTACGCGAAGGCAAAGCGGTCGTGCTCGGGTTGCGATTGTTCTGCCAGATAGCGGGTGACGACGCTGACGTCGACCTGATAACGAGGATCGGACATGCAAGGGGCCTTAAAAACGAAGCGGGACGCGGGGCGTAGCTGATGGGTTTCAGTCTAGGCCAAGTATCGGGTAGTAGACCAGAGTGGCGTCCTACCCGATAGCGCTCATCGCCTGTCAGTTCGCGGCAGGCTTTTGTGGCGCTTGCTCGCTGAGCTTGTCAGCCAGGCGCACGAAGGCGGCCAGGTCGAGCTGCTCGGGGCGCAGGCTGCCATCGACGCCGGCGGCTTCGATTTCGGCATTGCTCAGCAGCAGCTTGAGGGTGTTGCGCAGGGTCTTGCGGCGCTGGTTGAACGCTTCGCGCACGACGCGCTCCAGCAGGCGGTGATCCTTGGCCGGGTGCGGCAGTACCGCGTGGGGCACCAGGCGCACGATGGCCGAATCGACTTTCGGTGGCGGGTTGAACGCGCCCGGGCCGACGTTGAACAGGTGTTCGACCCGGCAATGGTACTGAACCATGATCGACAGACGGCCCCAGTCACCACCACCCGGGCCCGCAGCCAGGCGCTCGACCACTTCCTTTTGCAGCATGAAGTGCATGTCGCGGATCAGGTGCGAGTTGTGCAGCAGGTGAAAAATCAGCGGCGTGGAGATGTTGTACGGCAGGTTGCCGACCACTCGCAGGCTGCCTGGCGCGGCATTCAGGCTGTTGAAGTCGAACTTCAGCGCATCGCCCTGATGCAGGTTGAAGTTGCTCTTGCCGGCAAACTGCTGGTTGAGGATCGGGATCAGGTCCTTGTCCAGTTCCACCACGTCGAGTTGCGCGCCGCTGCTGAGCAAACCTTGGGTCAGTGCGCCCTGGCCCGGGCCGATCTCCAGCAGGCGGTCTTCTGCCTTGGCATGGATGGAGCGCAGGATGCGGTCGATAACGCCGGCATCGTGCAGGAAGTTCTGGCCAAAGCGTTTGCGCGCCTTGTGTTGGTATTGCTCGGTCATAAACGGGTCTCGGCCATCTGGTAGGCGGTTTCCAGGGCGACTTGCAGGCTGCCGGTGTCGATCTTGCCGCTGCCGGCCAGATCCAGGGCGGTGCCGTGGTCGACCGAAGTACGGATGATCGGCAAGCCGAGGGTCACGTTGACTGCCGCGCCGAAGCCTTTGTATTTCAGCACCGGCAGGCCCTGGTCGTGGTACATCGCCAGCACCGCATCGCAGTGCTCCAGATATTTGGGGGTAAACAGAGTGTCGGCGGGCAGGGGGCCGCGAAGGTCCATACCCTCGCCGCGCAGGCGCTCTAATGTGGGTTCGATGATATCGATTTCTTCATGGCCCAGGTGTCCGCCTTCACCGGCATGCGGGTTGAGCCCGCAGACCAGGATGCGCGGCCGGGCGATGCCGAACTTGTTTTGCAGGTCGGCGTGCAGGATTCGCGTGACGCGCTCCAGCCGCTCCGGCGTGATGGCATCGGCAATCTCGCGAAGGGGCAGGTGAGTGGTCACCAGGGCTACGCGTAAACCACGAGTGGCCAGCATCATCACCACTTGCGCGGTGTGGGTCAGGTCGGCAAGGAATTCCGTGTGCCCGGAAAAGGCGATGCCGGATTCGTTGATGACGCCTTTGTGCACAGGCGCGGTGATCATGCCGGCAAAATCCCCGCTCAGGCAGCCTTGGCCGGCCCGGGTCAGGGTTTCCAGGACGAACGCAGCGTTGGCCTTGTCCAGTTGTCCGGCGGTGACCTTGGCGCTGAGCGGTGTGTCCCAGACATACAGGCTGTTGGCTGGCGCGGGTACATCCGGCCAGTTGTCCGGGGTGACCGGCAGCAAGTCGACCGCCACGCCCAGTTGCGCGGCCCGCTCGATGAGCAGGTCGCGGCTGGTAATGGCAATCAGGGGATGGGGCTGGGCTTGCGAGGCGAGCAGCAGGCACAGGTCGGGACCTATGCCGGCTGGTTCACCGGGTGTCAGCGCGAAACGTTGGAGTTTCACTGCGCTGCCTGGTCGGCGCCAGGGAGTTTGATTTCCACGTACGCTTCGTCACGGATCTGACGCAGCCAGGTTTGCAGCTCTTCGTCGTATTTGCGGTTACGCAAAACGGTCATGGCTTGCTGCTCGCGAGCCTGGCTGGTGCTGTCGGTGGCGCGACGGCCCAGAACTTCCAGCACATGCCAGCCGTATTGAGTCTGGAATGGCTTGGACAGCTGACCTTGCGGGGTCTTGGCCATCACTTCGCGGAACTCGGGCACCAGCGCGTTCGGGTCGATCCAGTTCAGGTCGCCGCCGTTGAGGGCGGAACCCGGGTCTTCCGAGTAGTTTTTCGCCAGCTCACCGAAGTCTTCGCCAGCCTCGATACGACTGTAGAGCGATTCGGCCAGGGCCTTGGTTTTCGCTGCGTCGCGGATCGGGCTCGGCTTGACCAGGATGTGACGTACATGCACTTCGTCGCGCATCTGCGTCTCGCCGCCACGCTTGTCGAGGATCTTCAGGATGATGAAGCCGCCCGGGGTACGCATTGGCTGGGTGACATCACCCACCGGCATGGTGCTCAGCAGGCGATCGAACGGCGGAGGCAATTGAGCGGCTTTACGCCAGCCCATGTCACCACCTTCCAGAGCGGTTTCGCTGGCGGATTTGGCGATTGCCAACTGACTGAAGTCAGCGCCTTGCTTGAGCTGCTGGTAAATCGCATCGGCCTGTTTGGCGGCACTCTGAATCGCTTCGGAGTTGGCGCTTTCCGGCGTAGGAATCAGGATGTTGGCCAGGTGGAACTCTTCGGACAGCTGCATTTTGCCCAGGTCGGACGCCAGGAAGTTCTTCACTTCCTGCTCGGAGACCTGAATGCGTTCGGCGACCCGACGCTGGCGCACGCGGCTGATGACCATTTCGCGACGGATCTGCTCGCGTGCGTCGTCGTAGGACAGACCGTCGCGAGTCAGGGCGGCGCGGAACTGCTCGATCGACATGTTGTTGCGCTGGGCAATGGTGCCGACGGCCTGGTTCAACTCTTCATCGGTAATGCGGATGCCGGAACGCTCGCCGATCTGCAATTGCAGGTTCTCGACGATCAGGCGCTCAAGTACCTGCTGCTCCAGCACGCTGGCCGGCGGTACGGCAGAACCACGCTTGGCAATGGTTTGCTGAACTTCATGGACGCGTCGGTCCAGTTGGCTCTGCATGACCACGTCGTTGTCGACGATGGCCACCACTTTGTCGATGGACTGCACGGCGGCACTGGCCGCCGTACTCAGGAACAGCGCGCCCAGCATCAGCGGGCGCAGACAATCAGAAAGCTTGGTCTTCACGTTCACGATAACCTTGAATGCCTTTGTCGAGGAAGCTCTCTGCCTTGGCGCCGGTGAGGCCGCCGAGTCCCTTCAGAACAATTTGGAGGAAGACGCCATGGTCGCCTTTTTCGTTTTCCGGTGCCTGCTGGCTGAACTCGTCGTAATCAACGAAGTAACGGTTGATCAGGCGCAGTTTCCAGCAGCAGCTGTCGTACTCGAAGCCACCGAAGGCTTCCAGGGTACGGTTGCGGTTGTAGTCATACTGCCAGCGGCTGATAGCGCTCCATTGCGGCACGATCGGCCAGATCACCGAGAAGTCGTGCTGTTCGATCTTGTAGTAGTCCTTCACGAAGCCAGGCTGGCCTTCGGTGCCGTAGTTGCCACCGAACTGCCATTGACCGGTGTTCTGGTTGTAGATCACCTGGTCGTTACGATAGCGATAGCCGAGGTTGACGATCTTGTTCGGGTTGTCTTCAGGCTGGTAGTGGAACATCGCGCTGCCCGAGCGAGGGCTGCGGCTGTCCGGGTCCCAGTTGTAGTCGGCCGTGGTGCGCCAGTCGCGGTTCCAGCGATATTCGTATTCCAGCGCATAAGGCGAAACATTCGAATGTGCATCGGCGCGGGTTTTTGGGTCGATACCTGGCAACTGAACTTCGCGGTCCTTGAAGTACAGGGCCTGGCCAACACTGATGCGTTGGCGCTCGAAACCGCTGTCTTCGATCCAGCGACTGGTCAGGCCCAGGGACAGTTTGTTCTCGTCGCCGACACGGTCGGAGCCGGAGAAACGGTTGTCACGGAACAGCGACGCAAAGTTGAAGGTGTATTCGCTGGTGTCGAATACCGGAATGTCTTCCTGGTCGACCTCAGGCACGTACAGGTAGAACAGGCGCGGCTCCAGGGTCTGGCGGTAGTTCTTGCCGAAATACTGGGTATTGCGATCGAAGTACAGGCCGCTGTCGATGCTGGCAATCGGCACGCCGCGGTTCTGGTTGCTGTCGAACTGACCGTTGAAATTTTTAGTCCCGTTGAGAGCTGCGTTTTGATTTTGCTGAACGATTTGAGTTTTGCCGGTACCGTCCAGATCCAGTTGGTACTGGGTGTACTGGTACTTAAGCTTCGGTGTCAGGAAGCCGTATGTCGTGTTCATCGGCAGGCTCATGGCGGGCGCAAGATTCATGCGGTCGCCAGTGGCGCGAGCCAGACCTTGAATGTTGGTATCAATACGGGGAGAGCCGACGCCATCTTCGTCAAAGTAGGTCCCGTTCTGCAGATCCCGGTCAAACCGCACGAGTTCGGTGTTGTACGTGAAATCCAGGCCTTCCGGATGGTAAGGCAGCATACCGTCGAGGGTGAGCTGCGGCAGGCGGTTGTACGGGGTAATGTTCGATACGCTCGCCAGTTCGTATGCCTGGGCGTTCGCGCGAGCGGTATAGCCCTCGCCGCGATAGGTCACGGAACCCTGCTGGTTCACGTAGTCGTTGCTTTTTATGCCAATCTGGTCGGTCTGCAGATCCTGGAAGTAATACGGATCGCTGATCTTGGTGTAGTCGACTTGCGTGAGTACTCGCGAGTCGAGGCCACCCTTGTGCTGCCAGTTGTACATGTAGCGGGTTTTTTCCGAGTCGGACTGTTTGTCGCGCTCATTGCTTTCGTCGTTGAGGTACGCCGCACCGAACTGGCCTTCGCTGGACTTGGTCAGGTAGCGGAACTCGCCTTCCATCAACAAGCCGTGCTTTTCCATGTAGCGCGGGTACAACGTGGCATCGTAGTTCGGCGCCAGGTTGAAGTAGTACGGGGTGACCAGCATGAAGCCGGTATCGCTGCCGGTGCCGATGGTCGGCGGCAGGAAGCCGGACTGGCGACGGTCATCGATCGGGAAATAGATGTACGGCGTGTACAGGACCGGAATGTCCTTGACCCGCAGCGTCACGTTGGTCGCCGTACCGAAACCGGTGGCCGGGTTCAGGGTGATGTTGTTGCCCTTGAGCTGCCAGGCGTTGCTGTTCGGTTCGCACGTGGTGTACGTACCATCCTTGAGGCGGATGATCGCGTTCTCGGCGCGTTTGGCGTACAGCGCATTACCGCGGATGCGTGACTTGTGCATCACGTATTCGGCGTTGTCGACCTTGGCTTCACCGGTGTCGAGTTGCACGTCGGCGTGGTCGCCCACGATCAGCGCGCCATTGTCGCGAATGCGCACGTTGCCATTCAGGTCGCCACGGCTCTCGGCCTGGTACAGGTTGGCTTCGTCGGCTTCGACCTGCATGCTGCCCTGGCGCATGACGACGTCGCCGGCCAGGGTCGCGACTTGCTCATCCTGCTTATAGCGGGAGGCTTTTGCGCCGATAAAGGTAGGCGCGTCACTTTTATCCGTCTTGTCATTCATGCCAGGACGAATCGGTTCGATATAGGAACCAGAGCAATAAGGACCGGTTTCAGCCAATTGTGCGGCGGTGAGCTGCTCGCGGGGAACCCAGTCGAGGTGACTGTAGTCTTCGCTACGCGACTTCAGGCCACGGCCTTTGGATTCGGTGACCAGCACCGGCTTGGCGCCAGTGTCTTCACTGGAGCCGTTCTCGGCCGGGGCTTCGCCGGTGGCGGAAACTGCGCTGCCGTCATGGACGGGACGCGGTGGCAATGCAGCCGCCGGCGTCTTTGGCGCGCAGTCCCAGGAGCCCGAAGCAGAGACTGAGCAGTCAAACTGTTCCGCGGCGACCACGTAGGAAGTGGCAAGGGGTTGCAGCGCCAGCAAACTGCCGGTAACCAACAACGGAAATTTTTTACGAAACGCGGGGGATTTCAATGCCATCTTATTAGTCCGGGCTTCCTGCGTGCCATCTGCCCGCGGTGTGGGCCGCACGCCTCTCGATGGTCTGAAAAAGATGCTGGATAATAAAGCATGACCCGCTTGACGGCTAGCGCCGTCGGAGACCCTTGCAATGCCTGATCAAGATGTACGCTTGCAACACCTGAAAGTTTGGCTCGATGAACAATTGGCGACCCTTTTTGCCGAGCAGGGTTGGGGCGTCGTACCCCCGGCCACGTTGACCGCGGCCAGCAGCGACGCGAGTTTCCGGCGGTATTTCCGCTGGGAAGGCGATGGCAGAAGTTTCATCGTGATGGACGCGCCACCGCCCCAGGAGAACTGCAAACCCTTCGTGGATATCGCCTTTTTGCTGGCGAAATCCGGAATAAACGTGCCGAAAATTTATGCCGAAGACCTGGAGCGCGGTTTTCTTTTGCTCAATGACCTGGGCAACAAGACCTATCTGGACGTCATCGACAGCGAAAACGCCGACGATTTGTTCAAGGATGCCTTGCAGGCGTTGCTGGCTTTCCAGCAGTTGCCGATGGTTGCGCCGCTGCCGAGCTATGACGTGGCATTACTGCGTCGCGAACTGGAACTGTTCCCCGAGTGGTACGTGAAGCGCGAATTGGGCATCGAATTCGACGCGGCTCAGCAAGTGCTCTGGCAGCAGGTCAGCGATCTGTTGATCGACAGCGCCCTGGCACAGCCAAAAGTCCTGGTGCATCGCGACTACATGCCGCGCAACCTGATGCTCAGCGAGCCCAATCCCGGCGTGCTGGATTTCCAGGATGCGGTATATGGCCCGGTGACCTACGACGTGACCTGCCTGTTCAAGGACGCCTTCCTCAGTTGGCCCGAGGAGCGTGTACACGGCTGGCTCGAAAGCTACTGGCAACAGGCGGGCGCCCTCGGTATTCCGGTTCAGCCCGAGTTCGAGGACTTTCTGCGTGCCAGCGACTTGATGGGGGTGCAACGTCACCTGAAAGTCATCGGTATTTTCGCGCGTATCTGCCATCGCGACGGCAAACCGCGTTATCTGGGCGATGTTCCGCGTTTCTTTGCCTATATAGATGCCGTGATCGCTCGCCGCCCCGAACTGGCCGAGCTAGATGTGCTGTTGGCCAGTCTGCGTGCCGGAGTGAAAGCATGAAGGCAATGATTCTGGCCGCGGGCAAAGGCGAGCGCATGCGCCCGCTGACCCTGACCACGCCAAAACCGCTGGTGCGTGCCGGCGGCGTGCCGCTGATCGAGTATCACCTGCGAGCGCTGGCTGCCGCCGGGTTCACCGACATCGTGATCAACCACGCCTGGCTCGGTCAGCAGATCGAAGACTATCTGGGCGATGGTTCGCGTTATGGCGTGAGCATCCAGTATTCGGCGGAAGGTGAACCCCTGGAAACCGGCGGCGGGATTTTCCGTGCCTTGCCGTTGTTGGGAGATGAAGTTTTTGTGGTGGTTAACGGCGATATCTGGACCGATTACGACTTCAGTGTGCTGCACCAACCCATCAATGGCCTGGCGCACCTGGTGCTGGCCAGCAACCCGCCGCATCATCCGGCCGGGGACTTCAGCCTGGTCGGGAATCAGGTGCACGACGGTCAACCGCAGGCTCCCACCCTGACCTACAGCGGCATCGCCGTGTTGCACCCGCAGTTGTTCGACGGTTGCACCGCCGGGGCCTTCAAGCTCGCGCCGCTGCTGCGCAAAGCCATGGCTGACGGGCAGGTGACCGGCGAGCAGTTGCGGGGGCACTGGGTCGATGTCGGTACTCACGAGCGTCTGGCCGAAGTTGAAACATTAATAGAAGCGAGCCGCTGACATGCTGTGGCCAGGGACTCTGATAGGAGCCGGAGCGGGCTTTGCCATAGCCAGCATTCCGGGGGCCATGCTCGGCGCATTGTTGGGGCAGGCGCTGGATCGACGCTTGCAGTTGCAGAGCTGGGGGCATTTGCGGGAGAAACTGGGCGGCCGCCCGGTGCTGCGCAACGATGAATTGCTGTTTGTCCTGCTGGGACGCCTGGCCAAGTGCGACGGCCAGGTGATGGCCGGGCACATCGAACAGGCCCGTGCGGAAATGCGCTCGCTGGATATGTCCGGGCCGGCTCAGCGCCGTGCAATTGCCGCGTTCAACCGTGGCAAGTCGGGTCGCGATCGGCTACGCGGGTATCTGCGTCGCCTGAGTGCCCAGCCCCATGCGGCGGAGGGCGTGTTACGCGCCTGCTGGCGAATGGTGTGGGCCGATGGTCGTGCCGGCAGCAGTGAGCGTGAGTTGATCCGCCAGTGGGGCCAGTGGCTGGGCTGGACGCCGCACCAGGTGCAGGCGTTGGCCCACGATTATGAGCCGCAGAGGCGGCCATTGGGCGGCAGCGTACCAAGCTATCAGGACGCCTTGAAGCTGTTGGGGGTGTCGGCCACCACTGAACCGGCGCAGATCAAGCGTGCTTACCGGCGCCTGCTCAGTCGCCATCATCCGGACAAGATTGCCGGCAGTGGTGCGACGGCGATGCAGGTGCGTGAGGCCACCGAGAGAACGCGTGAACTGCATAGTGCCTATACGCTGATTCGGGAGCGGCGGGATTTTCGCTAGCCCGGAAAACTTGCGTCGCCAGTGATACCGCTATCGCGAGCAAGCTCGCTCCCACAGGTTTGATGTCGTCTGCCATTTCGTGACCGGCATAAAACCTGTGGGAGCGGGCTTGCTCGCGAATGAAGCGCCTCGGTCTGTCAGTCTGTCGCAGGCTGTGGATTCAACCAACCCCGCACCCGCCGGAACAATTGCTCCTGTTCGGCCTTGCTATCGGGCAAGGCCTTGAGTGCGACCTGGCTGAATGTCGAGGACTTCAAGCGTTTGCTGGCCTGCAGGCGTTCCAGCGCGGCGTTGCGGTCCAGCGCTTTGTCTTTGTAGTAGATATCGGCGGTCGGCAGTTTCAGGGTCGGGGTCAGTTCCGCCAGCTCGGGCTTCGCTGCCGCCGGTGTGCGAGTGGCGACCATGACCAGTTTCTCGACTTGCGATGGCTGCTTCTCGCTCAGGTAGCGCGTCGCCCAATAGGCACCCGTGCCATGCCCCAGCACTACGATGCTGCGGGCGCTTTGTTGTTCGGCAAACGCAATCGCGGCGTCGATCCGGGCGAAGATGCGCTCGGCATCTGCCCTGGATTGTTCTTCGGTGGTGTCAGCGATGGCCTTGTCGGCCACATCGGCCTCGCCACCGGCCACCTGTTCGATCGGGGCGGCGGTGGTCGAGTCCTTGCTGCCGGCTTCGGGGGCCTTGGGTGCCGGCGTTGCCTCCACGATTCGTGGCGCAATGGCATCGCTTTGCAGGTCCGGCAAGGTGATACTCAGGCTGCTCCACTCGGCGTCCGGCAATTTGCGCCGCAAAGGACCGACCGCTTGCGGCCAGTCAACAGTTTCGCCGGCGCCCGGGATGATAATCACCGCGCCTTTGGGTTCGGCGGTATTGGCCGGTTTCCACAAGGCCAGAAAAGTGTCGGTGCCCGCTTGCAGTTGTTGCTGTTCCTGAGCCGGGATTTTTCGCTCAAGTGCAGTCGCTTCTTCCTGACTGCGCTCAGGCAGCGGCTGACGTTCGAGTGGTTTTTCTTCGGCGGGCTTTTCTGTTGCGGCAGGCGCCGGTTCGGCCGCCTCCACGGAAAAAACGCAAGGCAGGATCAGCGACATGCACAATGCTGGCAGTGCCAGGCGGTAGACAGGGGGCATTGGATATTCCAGGCCAGAAGATGTTCCGGCAGCCTAATGGGTTGGTCAGTATTTGTCAGTGTGTGAGAGTTCAATGATGCGTTTTCGCTGCCTGTGGGTTATCGGCTGTTTGTGGTTTCCCTTGATGGGTTGGGCGGCAGTCGTGCCCCCGGCGCACGTTGCCCAACTGACCCCGAAACAACAGCACTGGCTGACGCAGCAGGGCGAGTTACGGGTCGGACTGGTGTTGCAGGCACCCTATGCGCAATACGATCGCCGCTTGCAGCGCCTGTCCGGGGTGAATGTCGACTTGATGAAGCGGTTGGCAAAGACCCTCGACGTCGAGTTGAGCTGGCGCAACTTTCCCGACCTTGAACAACTGGAAGCTGCCGCACGCGAAGGCGAAATCGACATCGCCCCGGGACTGACCCAGACACCCGGCGGGCTGCGCCTCTGGCAATTCTCCGACCCCTACATGCGGGTGCCGCAACTGGTGGTCAGCGACCAGAAAAGCGCCGGGGCGATCGAACTGGAGAAGCTCGACAGTCAGACCCGCGTCGCCGTGCGCATGCCCAGCGCCATCGCCGATTACCTGCACGGCAACTATCCACACCTGAATCTGCAGGGCGTCCCGATGGAGCGCCAGGCATTGCAGTTAGTGACGGGCCAGCAGGCGGCTTATGCGGTGGTCGATGAAGCGCAATTGGGGCGCCTCTCCGTCGAGCCGGAGTTTGCCGGGTTGGTGGTGGTCGGGGATGTCGGCCTGCCGCAGCTGTTGCGGGTAGCCACGCGTCGCGACAAGCCGGAACTGGCGGGTATTGTCGAAAGCGCATTGCGGGCGATCCCGGCCAAGGATCTGGAGCAACTGCACAATCAATGGCTGCAGCCCAAGTATCCACGCCTCACCGAGTCGCGGGGGTTCTGGCAAAACCTCTGCCTGTTGCTGGCCGTGCTGGCGTCGAGTTGCATGGCCATCGTGTTCTGGCAGCGTCGCCAGCAGCACAGCCTGGAACAACGCCTGATGGCTGCGCAGGAAGACATTGCCTTGCGTGCCGCCAGCGAAGAGGCGTTGCGGCTGACCCAGTTTTCCATCGATCAAAGCACCGTCGGCATCCTCTGGGTCAACTGGGACAGTCACGTGCGCTACGCCAATCGTGCGGCGGAAAGCATGCTCGGCTATCCATCCGGCGCGATCATCGATCGGCCGCTGATCGATTTCGAACCCGGCCTGCACATGGATCGTTGGCTCAATCTGTGGAAGCGTGCCCGGGCCAGTGAAGAGGGCCCGCAAAGCTTCGAAACCAACTGCGTGCGCGCCGACGGCAGCATACTGCCGGCCGATGTTTCATTGAGTTTTCTGCGTTTTCGCGATGGCGAATACCTGGTGGTTTACCTCAACGATGTCACCGAGCGGCGCCGCGCCCTGGCGGCCTTGCAGGAAAGCGAGGCGCGGCTGCAGGGCATCGCCGCCAACGTTCCGGGGCTGGTTTTCCGCCTGGAGCGGGCACCGGTGACTGGCCAGATCGACTTTGCCTATATCAGCGAAGGCAGCGAAAGCCTGGTGGGTTATTCACCGGCCACCCTGGCGCATCGTGACAAAGGCCTGCGCAGCCTGGTGCATCCGGATGACAAGGCGAGTTATCACCAGACCCAGGATCATGCGCTGGATACCGACAGCGACTGGTCGTGGCAAGGGCGAATCCTCACGCGTCAGGGCGAGCAGCGCTGGGCGGAAATCAAGGCCATCACCCGCCGGCTGGAAGACGGCGCCTATGTCTGGGACGGCATCGTCTGGGACATCAGCGAGAGCAAGCGCATCGAGCTTGAGCTGGCCAGTTCCCGGGAACAACTGCGTGAGTTGTCCGCGCACCTGGAGAGCGTGCGCGAAGAAGAAAAAGCGCGCATCGCCCGGGAAGTTCACGATGAACTGGGGCAGATGCTGACCGTGCTCAAGCTGGAAACCTCCATGTGCGAACTGGCTTACGCGCAACTTGATCCGGGCCTTAACGAGCGCCTGGGCAGCATGAAACGCCTGATCGCTCAGCTCTTTCAGCTGGTTCGCGACGTGGCGACTGCCTTGCGCCCGCCGATTCTCGATGCCGGCATTGCCTCGGCCATCGAATGGCAGGCCCGACGATTCGAGGCGCGTACGCAGATTCCGTGTCTGGTGCAGGTACCGGACAATCTGCCGGTGCTCAGCGATGCCAAGGCCATCGGCCTGTTCCGGATCCTTCAGGAAGCACTGACCAATGTCATGCGCCATGCCCAGGCGCATACTGTTGAACTGACACTGGCGCTGGAAGGCGATGTGTTGTGTCTGACGGTCGCCGATGATGGCGTAGGATTTGTTGCTGCGCCTGGCAGGCCAACGTCCTTCGGGATCGTCGGAATGCGTGAGCGGGTGTTGATCATGGGAGGGGAGTTGTCCCTTGAGAGTGAGCCGGGTGAGGGTACGACGCTGAGTGTGCGCGTTCCACTGGATGCAGCCTGATTGTTTAATGTTGTCTGTACTGACGCCTTCGCGGGCAAGCCCGCTCCCACAGGGGATCTAGGGTGGTCACAAAATCCATTGTGGGAGCGGGCTTGCTCGCGAATGATCTTGAATCTGGAGAAGAACGTGATCCGTGTACTGGTAGCCGAAGACCACACCATTGTCCGCGAAGGCATCAAGCAGCTGATTGGCCTGGCCAAGGACTTGCTGGTGGTGGGGGAGGCAAGCAATGGCGAGCAGTTGCTCGACACCTTGCGTCATGTGCCCTGCGAAGTGGTGCTGCTGGACATCTCCATGCCGGGCGTCAATGGCCTGGAGGCCATTCCGCGGATTCGCGCCCTGAACAATCCGCCGGCGATCCTGGTGTTGTCGATGCACGACGAAGCGCAAATGGCTGCCCGGGCGCTGAAGGTCGGGGCCGCCGGTTATGCAACCAAGGACAGCGATCCGGCACTGTTGCTGACGGCCATTCGCAAAGTGGCGTCAGGCGGGCGTTATATCGACCCTGAACTGGCCGACCGCATGGTTTTCGAGGTCGGCCTGACCGACTCGAGGCCATTGCATTCGTTGCTCTCCGAGCGCGAGTTTTCCGTGTTTGAACGCCTGGCCCAGGGTGCCAACGTCAACGACATCGCCCAGCAACTGGCACTGAGCAGCAAGACCATCAGCACCCATAAGGCGCGGCTGATGCAGAAGCTCAACATCACCTCGCTGGCGGAACTGGTGAAGTACGCGATGGAGCACAAGCTGCTCTGACTCTGCACGCGATCTCCCGTAGGAGCTGCCGCAGGCTGCGATCTTTTAGCGGCCTCAAGGTCGCTGAAGATCAAGAGATCGCAGCCTGCGGCAGCTCCTACAGGGGACGAGGGGGCGTATCCATTTGCGACAATGCCCGCCAGTGCTTTTGCCTTTGCTGGCGGCCTGCAGCTGACCGCCGGTCACTGCGGTTGCCAAAACGCGCCATCCTTGTAGGGCAATCCCTACCCCCAACCTTCCATCCGGCTGAGGCGAATCTCTCTTGCCCCCCGATTTGCGTGGTCCCCAGCGTCCACTAGGCTTAACCCCACAGCAGTCATCAACAACAAAGGTGTGGGTATGAGCCAGGTCGATTCAAGCGCAGGGGCCAATGATGTTCTGGTCAGCTTTCGTGGAGTGCAGAAGAGCTACGACGGCGAGAACCTGATCGTCAAAGACCTCAACCTGGACATTCGCAAAGGCGAATTCCTCACGTTGCTCGGGCCGTCCGGCTCCGGCAAGACCACCAGCCTGATGATGCTCGCCGGCTTCGAAACGCCGACCGCAGGCGAAATCCTGTTGGCCGGGCGCGCCATCAACAACGTGCCACCGCACAAGCGCGACATCGGCATGGTGTTTCAGAACTACGCCTTGTTCCCGCACATGACGGTGGCCGAGAACCTGGCGTTCCCGCTGACCGTGCGCGGGATGAACAAGAGCGATGTCAGTGCCCGGGTCAAGCGCGTGCTGAGCATGGTCCAGCTCGACAGCTTCGCCCAGCGTTACCCGGCGCAGCTCTCCGGTGGTCAGCAACAGCGTGTGGCCTTGGCCCGGGCGCTGGTGTTCGAGCCGCAACTGGTGCTGATGGACGAACCTCTCGGCGCACTCGACAAACAACTGCGTGAACACATGCAGATGGAAATCAAGCACCTGCACCAGCGCCTGGGCGTCACCGTGGTCTACGTGACCCACGATCAGGGCGAAGCCCTGACCATGTCCGACCGTGTGGCGGTGTTCCATCAGGGCGAAATCCAGCAGATCGCGCCGCCGCGCACCCTCTACGAAGAGCCGAAAAACACCTTCGTCGCCAACTTCATCGGCGAGAACAACCGTCTCAATGGCCGCCTGCACAGCCAAACCGGCGACCGTTGCATTGTGGAGCTCGGGCGCGGCGAGAAGGTGGAAGCCCTGGCGGTCAACGTTGGCCAGACCGGCGAGCCGGTGACCCTGTCCATTCGTCCGGAACGAGTGAGCCTCAACGGCTCCAGCGACCAATGCGTCAACCGCTTCTCCGGGCGGGTCGAGGAATTCATCTATCTGGGCGACCACGTCCGGGTGCGCATGGAAGTCTGCGGCAAGACCGACTTCTTCGTGAAACAACCGATTGCCGAGCTTGATCCCTCGCTCGCCGTCGGCGACGTGGTACCGCTTGGCTGGCAGGTCGAGCACGTTCGTGCACTCGATCCCCTTCTAGAGGCGAACTGATCGCCCCGGCAATACCAACACCAACCCTGCACGTGGAGAGAACAATAAATGTTGAGATCCCTGAAATTCACCGCTTTGGCACTGGGCATGATGGGCGCGGCACACGCAATGGCGGCCGGCCCTGACCTGACCGTGGTGTCCTTTGGCGGGGCGAACAAGGCGGCTCAGGTCAAAGCCTTCTACGCACCGTGGGAAGCGGCAGGCAACGGCAAGATCGTGGCCGGCGAGTACAACGGCGAAATGGCCAAGGTCAAGGCCATGGTCGACACCAAGAGCGTGTCCTGGGATCTGGTAGAGGTTGAGTCGCCGGAACTGTCCCGTGGTTGCGACGAAGACATGTTCGAACAGCTTGATCCGAAGTTGTTCGGCAAGACCGAAGACTACGTCAAGGGCGCTATCCAGCCGTGCGGCGTGGGTTTCTTCGTGTGGTCGACCGTGCTGGCCTACAACGCCGACAAGCTGAAAACCGCACCGACCAGTTGGGTGGATTTCTGGGATACCAAGCAGTTTCCGGGCAAGCGTGGCCTGCGTAAAGGCGCCAAGTACACCCTGGAATTCGCTCTGATGGCCGACGGCGTTGCGCCGAAGGACGTCTACAAAGTGCTGGCCGGCAAAGACGGTCAAGACCGCGCGTTCAAGAAGCTCGATGAACTCAAGCCGAACATCCAGTGGTGGGAAGCCGGTGCACAACCGCCGCAATACCTTGCTTCCGGTGACGTGGTCATGAGTTCGGCCTACAACGGCCGGATCGCTGCCGTGCAGAAAGAAAGCAACCTGAAAGTCGTGTGGAACGGTGGCATCTACGACTTCGATGCATGGGCCATTCCAAAAGGTCTGGACGCCAAGCGTGCTGAAGCAGCGAAGAAGTTCATCGCCTTCTCGGTGATGCCACAGCAGCAGAAGACCTACTCGGAAAACATCGCCTACGGCCCGGCCAACACTCAAGCCGTACCCTTGCTGGCCAAGGATGTCCTGAAGGACATGCCGACCACCCCGGAAAACATCGCCAACCAGGTGCAGATCGACGTCAGCTTCTGGGCTGACAACGGCGAGCAACTGGAACAGCGCTTCAACGCCTGGGCAGCGAAGTAATCCTTCGCCCGTAGGAGCTGCCGAAGGCTGCGATCTTTTGATCTTCAGCGGTCTCAAGGACGCCAAAAGATCGCAGGCTGCGCCAGCTCCTACAGGAGCGGCGTAATTGATGAATGTTGATGTAATGCGGCATCACCATGGGTGATGCCGCCCATCCAAAGATTTCCGGAGTACGTCATGGCTATCGCCGTTCCCCTGAACGAGGGCACCAGCCCCACCTTGAAGCAGCGGCTCAAGCACGCCGAGCGGGTCAACCGCTGGAAGGCCCAGGCGTTGATCGCGCCGCTGGTGCTGTTTCTGTTGCTGGTGTTCCTGGTGCCGATCGTGGCGCTGCTCTACAAAAGTGTTGGCAACCCGGAAGTGGTCGGCGGCATGCCGCGCACCGTGACTGCCATCGCCAGCTGGGACGGCCGCGGCCTGCCCGCTGAACCGGTTTACAAAGCGGCGGCCGAAGACCTCGCCGAAGCCCGCAAGAACCAGACCCTGGGCGATCTGTCCAAGCGCCTGAACATGGAGCTGGCCGGCTACCGCAGCCTGCTGACCAAAACCGCCCGCGCCTTGCCGCTCGCCACCGAGCCGGCCTCTTATAAGGAAGCGCTGGAAGGCCTCGATGAGCGCTGGGGCGACCCGGCCTACTGGCAAGCGGTGCGCCGCAACACCAGCAGCATCACCCCGTATTACCTGCTGGCGGCTGTCGATCATCGCATCGACGACCTCGGCGAAATCGCCCCGGCCACCCCGGACCAGGCGATCTACCTCGACATCTTTGCCCGCACTTTCTGGATGGGCCTGATCATCACCGTGATCTGCCTGGTGCTGGCGTATCCACTGGCTTACCTGCTGGCCAATCTGCCGTCGCGCCAGAGCAACCTGCTGATGATTCTGGTGCTGTTGCCGTTCTGGACCTCGATCCTGGTACGGGTCGCGGCGTGGATCGTGTTGCTGCAGTCGGGCGGCCTGATCAACAGCGGCCTGATGGCCATGGGCATCATCGACAAGCCGATCGAACTGGTGTTCAACCGCGTCGGTGTCTACATCTCCATGGTGCACATCCTGCTGCCGTTCATGATCCTGCCGATCTACAGCGTGATGAAAGGCATCTCGCCGACTTACATGCGCGCCGCGATTTCCCTCGGCTGCCATCCGTTCGCCAGTTTCTGGCGGGTGTACTTCCCGCAGACCTATGCCGGTGTCGGCGCCGGTTGCCTGTTGGTGTTCATCCTCGCCATCGGCTACTACATCACCCCGGCATTGCTGGGCAGCCCGAACGATCAGATGGTCAGCTACTTCGTCGCCTTCTACACCAACACCAGCATCAACTGGGGCATGGCGACCGCACTCGGTGGGCTGCTGTTGCTCGCAACGGTCGTGCTTTATCTGATTTACAGCTGGCTGGTAGGCGCGAGCCGCCTGCGCCTGAGCTAAGGGGAGAACGAAATGCTGAGTCCTTACATGTCGCCCATCGAACGGGTGTGGTTCTACAGCTTGCGGATTCTCTGCGGCTTGATTCTGTTGTTCCTGATCCTGCCGGTGCTGGTGATCATTCCGCTGTCGTTCAACTCCGGCAGTTTCCTGGTGTACCCGCTGCAAGGTTTCTCACTGCAGTGGTACCACGATTTCTTCGCCTCGGCGGAGTGGATGCGCGCCCTGAAGAACAGCATCATCGTCGCCCCGGCGGCCACGGTGCTGGCCATGGTCTTCGGTACATTGGCGGCGATCGGCCTGACCCGCGGCGACTTCCCCGGCAAGGCGCTGGTGATGGCGCTGGTGATTTCGCCGATGGTGGTGCCGGTGGTGATCATCGGTGTGGCCAGTTACCTGTTCTTCGCTCCGCTGGGGCTGGGTAACAGTTTCTTCTCGCTGATCGTGGTGCATGCGGTGTTGGGTGTGCCGTTTGTGATCATTACCGTGTCGGCGACCTTGCAGGGGTTCAACCACAATCTGGTGCGGGCAGCTGCGAGCCTGGGTGCTTCGCCGCTGACCACGTTCCGCCGGGTGACCTTGCCGCTGATCGCGCCGGGCGTGATCTCCGGGGCGCTGTTCGCCTTCGCGACGTCGTTCGATGAGGTGGTGGTGACGCTGTTCCTCGCCGGCCCTGAACAAGCGACCCTGCCACGGCAGATGTTCAGCGGCATCCGCGAAAACCTCAGCCCGACCATCGCCGCCGCGGCGACGCTGCTGATTGCCTTCTCGGTGATCCTGTTGCTGACCCTGGAATGGCTGCGTGGGCGTAGCGAGAAACTGCGAACCGCGCAGGTCTGACCCGATCCCTGTAGGAGCTGCCGAAGGCTGCGATCTCTTGATCTTGAAAAGCAAAGTCAAAAGATCGCAGCCTGCGGCAGCTCCTACAAAGGGCGATCTTCATTCATGGCTTGAATGGCAGACAAACCCCAATCCCCAGCTACTATTGTGCCCAGCTCCCCTACCTATAAGAGGCTGCGCACATGAGTCTTTCCTCTTTCAAGATCGCTCACAAACTGATCACCGGCGCAGGTGCCATCGAGCAGCTGTCCGCCGAGCTGGCGCGTCTGGACATTGATAATCCGCTGATCGTCACCGATGCCGCCCTGGTCAAGTCCGGCACGGTAGAACTGGCGCTGGCGCAGTTGGGCGAACGCAGCTACGAAATTTTCGACCGGGTACTGCCGGACCCGGAAATCGCCATCGTCGAAGATTGCATGCAGGTGTATCGCGAGGGCGGGCATGACGGCCTGATCGGCCTGGGCGGCGGCAGTGCCATCGACATTGCCAAGAGCGTGGCGGCCTATGCCGGATACCACGGTGCGCTGGAGGATCTGTTCGGTATCGATCAGGTGCCGCGCAAAGGCCCGCCGTTGATCGCTATCCCGACCACGGCCGGTACCGGTTCGGAAGTGACCAACGTCGCCATCCTTTCCGACAAGGTCGCGCAACTGAAAAAAGGTATCGTCAGCGACTACCTGTTGCCGGATGTGGCGCTGGTCAGTCCGCAAATGACCCTGACCTGTCCGCGCAGCGTCACGGCGGCCAGCGGCGTCGATGCGCTGGTGCATGCCATCGAATCCTATCTGTCGGTCAATACCTCGCCGATTACCGATGCCCTGGCCATCGGCGCCATCAAGTTGATCGCCAAGGCCTTGCCCAAGGCCTACGCCAACCCGTCGAACCTGCAAGCCCGGGAAGACATGGCCACCGCCAGCCTGATGGCCGGCATGGCGTTCGGCAACGCCGGGGTCGGCGCGGTGCATGCGCTGGCGTATCCGCTAGGCGGACGTTTCAACATTGCCCATGGCGTGAGCAATGCCTTGTTACTCCCCTATGTCATGACCTGGAACAAGATGGCCTGCATCGAACGGATGCAGGATATCGCCGAGGCCATGGGCGTGAAGACCGCTCATCTGAGTGTCAACGAAGCTGCTGACAAAGCCGTGCAAGCCATGACCGAGCTGTGTGCCGCCGTGGAAATTCCCCAGGGCCTGCGCAGTTTCGGTGTACCCGAGGACGCGATCGCATCCATGGCCGTGGAAGCGGCGGGGATCGAGCGCCTGATGCGCAATAACCCGCGCAAGTTGAGTGCCGTCGATATCGAAAAGATCTATCGCGCGGCGTACTAGAGGCTTTGCCGTTGATGGATGATGGCAAGGTCCAATCATCGCGCTCACGGTGCGCGCGTCAAAGCATGAGGTATACAATGCGCGCCATCGTGATTCTGCTCAGAAAAGGTGCGTCATGCAGCCCTTCGTAATTGCTCCATCGATTCTCTCCGCCGACTTCGCCCGCCTGGGTGAAGAAGTGGACAACGTCCTGGCCGCCGGCGCCGACTTCGTGCACTTCGATGTCATGGACAATCACTACGTACCGAACCTGACCATCGGCCCGATGGTCTGCTCGGCACTGCGCAAGTACGGCGTGACCGCGCCGATCGACGCGCACCTGATGGTCAGCCCGGTGGACCGCATCGTCGGCGACTTCATCGAAGCCGGTGCGACCTACATCACCTTCCACCCGGAAGCCACCCAGCACGTCGACCGCTCCCTGCAACTGATCCGTGAAGGCGGCTGCAAGTCGGGCCTGGTGTTCAACCCGGCGACCCCGCTGGACGTACTCAAGTACGTGATGGACAAGGTCGACATGATCCTGCTGATGAGCGTCAACCCGGGCTTCGGCGGGCAGAAGTTCATCCCCGGCACCCTCGACAAACTGCGTGAAGCGCGGGCCTTGATCGATGCTTCGGGCCGTGACATTCGCCTGGAAATCGACGGCGGCGTGAACGTGAGCAACATTCGCGAAATCGCTGCGGCCGGTGCTGACACCTTCGTCGCCGGTTCGGCCATCTTCAATGCGCCGAACTATCAGGAAGTCATCGACAAGATGCGCTCCGAACTGGCGCTGGCTCGCCCATGAGTGGCTTTGAGCAGCTGTTCCCGGGGCAATTGCCACGGCTGGTGATGTTCGATCTGGACGGCACGTTGATCGATTCGGTCCCGGACCTGGCAGTGGCTGTGGACAAGATGCTGCTCAATCTCGGTCGCCAACCCGCCGGCCTGGAAGCGGTGCGCGAATGGGTCGGCAATGGCGCGCCGGTACTGGTGCGTCGCGCGCTGGCCGGCGGCATCGATCATTCGGCGGTCGATAACGCCGAGGCCGAACGGGCGCTGGAGTATTTCATGCAGGCCTATGGCGAGAGCCATGAGCTGACGGTGGTTTACCCCGGCGTGCGCGATACCCTCAAATGGCTGCAAAAGCAGGGTGTCGAGATGGCGCTGATCACCAACAAGCCGGAGCGATTCGTCGCGCCGCTGCTGGACCAGATGAAGATCGGCCGTTATTTCCGCTGGATCATCGGCGGCGACACCCTGCCACAGAAAAAGCCCGATCCGGCCGCGCTGTTTTTTGTGATGAAAATGGCCAACATTCCGGCTTCGCAGTCGTTGTTCGTCGGCGATTCACGCAGCGATGTGCTGGCGGCGAAAGCGGCTGGGGTCAAGTGTGTGGCCCTGAGCTACGGCTATAACCATGGGCGGCCGATCGCCGAAGAATCGCCGGCGCTGGTGATCGACGACCTGCGCAAACTAATTCCCGGTTGCCTGGATCCGGCCGCTGAGATAACGTTGGCCGACGCTGTCAAACCCCCTTCTGGAAACGCCA
Organism: Pseudomonas sp. B1(2018); assembly: GCF_003097365.1. NCBI lineage: Bacteria > Pseudomonadati > Pseudomonadota > Gammaproteobacteria > Pseudomonadales > Pseudomonadaceae > Pseudomonas > Pseudomonas sp. B1(2018). The sequence continues at coordinate 20,423 of NZ_PYUK01000016.1, read as the reverse complement.
TCGTGGTGGTCACTCGCAAACTCTGGATGAAAGTCATCAAGGCCCTGGCCCGCTGGCGTTGGCGCGCCTGACTTGATCCTGGCCGGTTTCCGGCGCGTTTGCATACCTGACCGTTCGACCCTCAAGCCACGAGGCACCTCATGATCCGCGAAGAATTCCTGCGTTTGGCCGCTGCCGGCTACAATCGCATTCCGCTTGCCTGCGAAACCCTGGCCGACTTCGACACGCCGCTGTCGATCTACCTGAAGCTGGCCGACGAGCCCAATTCCTACTTGCTGGAGTCCGTGCAGGGCGGCGAGAAGTGGGGCCGTTACTCGATCATCGGCCTGCCGTGCCGCACCGTGCTGCGGGTTCACGACCATCACGTCAGCGTGACCGTCGACGGCGTCGAGACCGAAAGCCACGACGTGGAAGACCCGCTGGCCTTCGTCGAAACCTTCAAGGCACGCTACAACGTGCCGACCATTGCCGGCCTGCCGCGTTTCAACGGCGGCCTGGTGGGCTACTTCGGTTATGACTGCGTGCGTTATGTGGAGAAGCGTCTGGGCAAGTGCCCGAACCCGGATCCGCTGGGCGTGCCGGACATTCTGCTGATGGTCTCCGACGCCGTCGTGGTGTTCGACAACCTCGCTGGCAAGATGCACGCCATCGTGCTGGCCGACCCGGCGCAGGAAGATGCCTTCGAGCAAGGCCGCGCGCGCCTGGAAGAGCTGCTGGAAAAGCTGCGCCAGCCGATCACCCCGCGCCGTGGCCTGGACTTCAGCCAGCAACAATCGGCTGACCCGGTATTCCGCTCCAGCTTCACCCAGGACGATTACGAAAAAGCGGTCGATACCATCAAGGAATACATCCTGGCCGGTGACTGCATGCAGGTCGTGCCGTCCCAGCGCATGTCGATCGACTTCAAGGCCGCGCCGATCGATCTGTACCGCGCGCTGCGCTGCTTCAACCCGACGCCTTACATGTACTTCTTCAATTTTGGCGACTTCCACGTCGTCGGCAGTTCGCCGGAAGTGCTGGTGCGGGTCGAAGACAACCTGATTACCGTGCGCCCGATCGCCGGCACCCGCCCACGCGGGGCCAATGAAGAAGCTGATCTGGCGCTGGAAAAAGACCTGCTGTCGGACGACAAGGAAATCGCCGAACACTTGATGCTGATCGACCTCGGTCGCAACGACACCGGTCGCGTCTCGGAAATCGGCTCGGTGAAGCTCACCGAGAAAATGGTCATCGAGCGTTACTCCAACGTGATGCACATCGTGTCCAACGTGACCGGGCAACTTAAGGCCGGGCTGACGGCAATGGATGCACTGCGGGCGATTCTGCCGGCGGGCACCTTGTCTGGCGCACCGAAGATTCGCGCGATGGAAATCATCGACGAACTGGAGCCGGTCAAGCGTGGCGTCTATGGCGGTGCGGTCGGTTACTTCGCCTGGAACGGCAACATGGACACCGCGATTGCGATCCGTACGGCGGTGATCAAGAACGGCGAGCTGCACGTGCAGGCCGGTGGCGGGATCGTCGCCGACTCGGTGCCGGCATTGGAATGGGAAGAAACCCTGAACAAGCGCCGCGCAATGTTCCGCGCCGTGGCGCTGGCCGAACAAACCCCGAACACCTGAGTTCACTTTTAATACTGTTGCAAAGGGCTTTTTGTGGCGAGGGAGCTTGCTCCCGCTGGCCTGCGCAGCAGGCCCCATCGACGACTGCTGCGCAGCCGAACGCGAGCAAGCTCGCTCACCACAATAAGTGTTCAACATAAAAAAACGCGGCGCCTGTAAGGGCGCCGCGTTTTTTATTGCCGGCACATCAGAAGTCCAGCGCAACACCTACGTTGATGCCCTGTTGGGTGAAGTCGTCGTCCCTGCGAATGTTGTAGCTGGCGCGCAATGCCAGGTCGCGGGTGAGGTTGTGGCTCACCCCCAGGTTCACGCGCTGCAAGTGGCTTTGCGGGGTGTAGCCTTCCAGCGTGAACTGGTTGTTCGGCAGGCTGTTGAGGTTGATGCCCACGTCCTGGGTATCGTCGTTGTACTCACGCTCGATTGCCGCTTCGCCGAACACCTGGGTTTGCGGGGTGATCTGGTATTTGCCCTGCAGGCCAGCACCCAGGCGTCGGGAGATCACTTCCTGATCGGCAAAGGTCAGCGCCGTGGAATCGTTGCCGTCCTCCGAGTAGCCGTCGACTTTCGCCTTGGAGAAATCAGCGCTGATAAACGGCGACACGTGCCAGGGGCTGCTGGCTTGTTGTGCAATGTCGTAACCCAGGCGAGCGCTGAAGGCTTCGATGTAGCCGCTGGTATCGCCTTTTTCACTGCGTTCGTTGGCACCCAACTGGAACTTGCGCTTGAGGCTGTCGTAATCCAGATGGCCGGCCGTCAGCGCCACGTCAGCCCAGACACGGTTTTGCTGGTATTGGGCGAATGCCGTGCCCAGGTAAGAGTTGAGCTTGTAGTCGGAGTCGTTGCTGCCGGCTTCGAGTTTCTGGTTATAGAAACCCGCCGCCAGGCCAACGCGCCAGGCATCGTCGATGCGGTAGCTGCCCCCGATGTTCAGGTTGGCTCCATTACCGTCGGCACTGACCGCGCTGTCCTGGCTGTCAAAGTCCTGATGCTGTCCGCCGCCAGAAACAATGGCTCGCCATTGGCCGACGCCCTGCCAGTTTTGCCAATCGGCCAGCCACTGGTTGCGCAATTCATCCTGATGCGCGCGCAGGGTGCCTTGGGCCATTTCCGGCAGTAATGTCAGCTCCCACGGTGCTGCCAACAGGGAGTACGCGTAGTCGGCAATCAGGCGCTGCCCGGCTTCTGTGGGGTGCACGGAGTCGTTGTAGATCAGTTTGGTCGGGTCAGGCGTGGCGCTGTTGATGCCGTAACGGGCGTTCTCGGTACAACCGTTGCCGCTGAAGCAGGTGGCGATGAGGTTCTGGTCGGTGGCCAGACCAAATTGCGCCGGATTGGCGAACGTCTCTTTGAGCAGTACCGGAATGTTGAGCGGGATGACTTCGGCATTGATGTTCTGCAGTCGGCTGACCAGTTCATTATTGAACTGGGCGCTGAGTTGGGACGTGAACGCTTGCAGCGGGGTGCCGTTGAACGCCGGGGTGAAGCCGATATCGGGCAGCAACCAGACCATGACGTATTTGGCGCCGGCGGTTTGCAGTGTCTGCACGCTGTCGGCCAGTCGATCGGCTGCAGCGCTGGCCTGGGGCAAGCTGGTGACGCGACCTTGCAGGAAGTCGTTACCACCACCCGACAGGTAATACAGTGCGTTCGGGTCGGCACGGAAGTTGTTCGACGGCAGGTAGCCGGCGCGGGTGCGTTCGCCAGTGGCGGAAACGCTGGTGATCGAATCCAGGATCTGATCCGTGCGGTAGCCGCCGACGGCCCAGTTGTTGCCATCGGGCTGGCCGTTGTCGGCACGCACCGCCGAAGATGATGACGCAGTCTGGTCCGCCGAGACCCCGAGTTTTCCACCCAGTATCTGCGTGGAGTTGAGCGAGCGGACTTCGCCGCTGCCATCCAGATACACCGGCCCTGTCCGGTTGGTAAAGCGCTGCGTCGCCCCGGCAGGGCCGCCGGTGTCGGCAAAGGTCCCGGCGTCGTTGAGGCTGTCCCCGAAGACCACGAAATTTGTATAAGGATTGGGTGCGGCGTTTGCCTGGGCGCATGCCATCGCGAGCAAGCATCCTGCGAGCGGTACAAACAACGACTGTTTGATCATGAGCAAGTCCGTTTATTTATTGTTGTAGTGAACGAAACGACAGTACCAAAAACGTTCGGCCTTTTGCCATCTGTCGCGAAGCCTTTGATAGTTTCGCGGGCAGTACCCCCGGCGATATTGCACGCTCTGCCCAGCTACGATACTGTGCCGGGACGTACGAACGAGACCTTCCCCGTGTTGATCATCAGTAAACTCCTGGATCAAGTCATCAAGGCACACGCCCGCTGGCGTTGGCGCGCCTGAATTCTTTTGCCGGCTTCGCCGGACCTGTACCGCTTCGCCTTCTTTACCTGTTTGAAATGCCGCTTTGCTGGCGCTCCTCCAGCACCTGTCAAAGCGCAGCGCTCTGCGGGTCAATCATTCGAAGGCCATCTTTAAAGTCAGTGAATTCAAGAGGTTATTAACGCCATGTTGCTGATGATCGATAACTACGACTCCTTTACCTACAACGTTGTGCAGTACCTGGGCGAGCTCGGCTCCCAGGTCAAAGTCGTGCGTAACGATGAACTGACCATCGCTGAAATCGAAGCCCTCAATCCTGAGCGCATCGTTGTGTCCCCCGGTCCTTGCACCCCGACCGAAGCCGGCATCTCGATTGAAGCGATCAAGCATTTCGCGGGCAAACTGCCGATTCTTGGCGTCTGCCTGGGTCACCAATCCATCGGCCAGGCCTTTGGCGGCGACGTGGTGCGCGCCCGTCAAGTGATGCACGGTAAGACTAGCCCGGTATTTCACGAGGACAAGGGTGTATTCGCAGGCCTGAACCGTCCGCTGACGGTGACCCGCTATCATTCATTGATCGTCAAGCGCGAAACCCTGCCCGATTGCCTGGAGCTGACGGCGTGGACCCAGCTTGAAGACGGCTCGGTCGACGAGATCATGGGCCTGCGTCACAAGACCCTGAACATCGAGGGCGTGCAGTTCCACCCTGAATCGATCCTCACCGAGCAGGGCCACGAACTGTTCGCCAACTTCCTCAAACAAACCGGCGGCACACGCTAAGGACTCATCATGAATATCAAGACAGCCCTGAGCCGTGTCGTCGATCACCTCGACCTCAGCACCGATGAAATGCGCGATGTGATGCGCGAAATCATGACCGGGCAATGCACGGACGCACAGATCGGTGCGTTCATGATGGCCATGCGCATGAAGAGCGAAAGCATCGACGAAATCGTCGGCGCGGTGTCGGTGATGCGCGAACTGGCGGACAAGGTCGAACTCAAGACCCTCGACGGTGTAGTCGATGTGGTGGGCACCGGCGGCGACGGCGCCAATATCTTCAACGTGTCGACCGCTTCCGCTTTCGTGGTTGCCGCTGCTGGCTGCACCGTGGCCAAGCATGGCAACCGTGCGGTGTCGGGCAAGAGCGGCAGTGCCGATCTGCTGGAGGCGGCCGGCATCTACCTGAACCTGACGCCGGTGCAAGTGGCGCGCTGCATTGACAACGTTGGTATTGGTTTCATGTTTGCCCAGACTCATCACTCTGCGATGAAATATGCCGCCAGCCCGCGTCGTGATCTTGGCTTGCGCACTTTGTTCAACATGCTCGGCCCGCTTACGAATCCGGCCGGTGTGAAGCATCAGGTGGTGGGCGTATTCACCCAGGCCTTGTGCCGGCCGCTGGCGGAAGTGCTGCAGCGCCTGGGTAGCAAGCATGTGCTGGTGGTGCATTCGAAGGATGGCCTGGACGAATTCAGCCTGGCCGCACCGACGTTTGTCGCTGAGCTGAAGGATGATCAGATCACCGAGTATTGGGTCGAGCCGGAAGACCTGGGCATGAAGAGTCAGAGCCTGCATGGTCTGGCCGTGGAAAGCCCGGCGGCGTCCCTGGAGCTGATTCGCGATGCCCTGGGCAAGCGCAAGACCGAGAACGGTCAGAAAGCGGCCGAGATGATCATGCTCAATGCCGGTGCCGCCCTGTATGCGGCCGACCATGCCAGCAGTTTGAAAGAGGGAGTTGCACTTGCGCACGATGCGCTGCACACCGGCCTCGCTCGAGAAAAGCTAGAGGAATTGGGTGCATTTACCGCGGTATTCAAAGTGGAGAATGAAGGATGAGTGTACCGACGGTTCTGGAAAAGATTCTGGCGCGCAAAGTTGAGGAAGTGGCCGAGCGCAGCGCTCGCGTCAGCCTCGCCGAGCTGGAAAACCTGGCCAGGATGGCCGATGCACCTCGTGGTTTTGCCAAGGCATTGCTGGCTCAGGCCAAGCTGAAGCAACCGGCAGTCATTGCTGAAATCAAGAAGGCTTCGCCGAGCAAAGGCGTGATCCGCGAGAACTTCGTTCCCGCCGATATCGCCAGAAGCTACGAGAAGGGCGGTGCGACCTGCCTGTCGGTACTCACCGACATCGACTACTTCCAGGGCGCCGATGCGTACCTGCAGCAGGCCCGCGCGGCGTGCCAGCTGCCGGTGATCCGCAAGGACTTCATGATCGATCCCTACCAGATCGTCGAAGCCCGTGCCCTGGGTGCCGATTGCGTGCTGTTGATCGTGTCCGCGCTGGATGACGTGAAAATGGCCGAGCTGGCAGCCGTGGCCAAAAGCGTCAACCTCGATGTGCTGGTGGAAGTCCACGACGGCGACGAGCTGGAGCGGGCCTTGAAAACCCTCGACACTCCGCTGGTGGGCGTGAACAACCGCAACCTGCACACCTTCGATGTCAGCCTGGAAACCACCCTTGACCTGTTGCCGCGTATTCCGCGCGATCGACTGGTCATCACCGAGAGCGGCATTCTCAACCGCGCCGATGTCGAACTCATGGAAATCAGCGACGTCTACGCGTTCCTGGTCGGCGAAGCGTTCATGCGCGCCGAAAGCCCGGGTACCGAATTGCAGCGACTGTTCTTCCCCGAGCGTGGTGTTCCAGTCAGCGGCTCGACCCTCGACTAAACACATCTTCACAGGCAAACCGCTTCCACTGTGGGAGCGGGCTTGCCCGCGAAGAGGCCCGCAAATCCCCTAGAGACCTCAGGTCTGTCGGAGCCTTCCATGTCGCTGCCAACCTCCCTGACCATCGAAGCCGGCCTGCAAGCCGAACAAAATCTGTTGGCCTCGGTGTGTGCCGGCGACGCGGAGTTTGGCCTGTTGTTCTGGCAGCCGAGTGATCAGGCATTGGTCATGCCGCGCCGCTTGAATCGCTTGCCGGGTTTCGAGGCTGCCTGTGAAGTGTCGGCGGCGGCCGGTTGGCCGGTGCTGCTGCGCGATACCGGCGGCGAACCGGTTCCACAATCCGCCACTACGATCAATATCGCCCTGGTTTACGCGCCACCACGCAGCGAAGGTGATTTGAACCGCATCGAAACCGGTTACCGGCGCCTCTGCGACCCCATCTGCCAGTTGCTGGATGAATTGGGTGGCTCGTCGTCCCTCGGCGAAATCGACGGTGCGTTCTGCGATGGCCGCTTCAACGTCAATCTCGACGGGCGCAAAATGGTTGGCACCGCCCAGCGCTGGCGCCAGAGCCAGGGTGGTCAGCGTCCGGTGGGCCTGGTGCACGGTGCGATGTTGATGGATGACGACCGGGCGTCAATGGTCGCCGCGGTCAATCGCTTCAACGAGGCCTGTGGTCTGGAACAACGAGTACGCGCCGAAAGCCACATCGCATTGCATGAGAAGTTCACGGCACCCGATGCACTCGCGCGCCTCGACGAACTCTATCGGTTGATGCTGGCACAGATGTTCAGCGGCTAGGTTTTCGAGCTTAGCGCGTGCCGAAGACCACCATGGTCTTGCCTTTGACATCGACCAGGTTGCGCTCTTCCAGATCCTTGAGCACGCGCCCGACCATCTCCCGGGAACAACCGACAATCCGCCCGATTTCCTGACGGGTCACCTTGATTTGCATGCCATCGGGGTGGGTCATGGCGTCTGGCTGTTTGCACAGCTCCAGCAGGCAGCGGGCAACGCGACCGGTCACGTCAAAAAATGCCAGGTCACCGACCTTGCGCGTGGTGTTGCGCAGGCGCTGTGCGATTTGTCCGCTGAGGACGTAAAGAATGTCCGGGTCCTGCTGGGACAACTCGCGGAATTTTGCGTAGCTGATTTCCGCAACTTCGCATTCGACCTTGGCCCGCACCCAGGCACTGCGCTCCTGCTCCAGGCCGGCTTGCTCAAACAGGCCCAACTCACCGAAAAAGTCCCCGGCGTTCAGGTAGGAAATGATCATTTCCCGCCCGTCGTCATCCTCGATCAGGATGGTGACTGAGCCTTTGATGATGAAGAACAGCGTTTCCGAGCGGTCACCGGCACAAATGATGTTGCTCTTGGCCTGATAGCGGCGGCGCTGGCAATGCATCAACAGCTTGTCGAGGTTCTTGAGCTTGGGGTTGGGGGCAATAGCAACCATGGTTGTATCCCGAAAAGACTGCACGGTATGGTTTTTATAAATAGCGAACGCTGGAGTGAGGCTGGCCATGCGCCATTGAATTGGCGTCAGCTTACCAGACACCTCCTGAAATATTCGAGCATTTACCTACAAGGCAGTGGGATATGTCCTAGGACGGCGGGCGCTGTCAATCTCGGGGGCTGTGCTAAGCTGGCGACCCTTTTTTATACAGTGGAGTCTTGGCGATGAAGGCACGCATCCAATGGGCTGGCGAAGCCATGTTCCTCGGCGAATCCGGTAGCGGTCATGTCGTGGTCATGGACGGTCCGCCCGAGGCCGGCGGACGTAACCTGGGTGTCCGGCCAATGGAAATGCTGCTGCTGGGTGTCGGCGGTTGCAGCAATTTCGACGTGGTCAGCATCCTCAAGAAGTCCCGCCAGGCCGTCGAGAGCTGCGAAGCCTTCCTCGAAGCCGAGCGCGCGACCGAAGATCCAAAGGTTTTCACCAAGATCCACATGCACTTCGTGGTCAAGGGCCGCGGGCTGAAAGAGGCCCAGGTCAAACGCGCCATTGAATTGTCTGCCGAGAAGTATTGCTCGGCCTCGATCATGCTCGGCGCGGCTGGCGTGGCAATTACTCACGACTACGAGATCATCGAGCTCGGTTGAATCGACATTCAACTATCATAAAAGCAGTGCAGACTCTGGCGAACACAAGCTGACGTCTGCATAATGCGCCACTTTTTTCAGGGTAGTGGCCCGTCAGCCGACAGGCCTCGCACCCGAACAGACAACCAAAATCGCCATCGCGAAGAGGTGTTAACCGTCCTACGCAGGTGCGTTGTTCGCATCTGACGGGCATGCTTGATCACGCGGCCGGGCCGCAAACACATAGAGAGTTTTTAACGGTGAAAAGCAAACTCAAGCTCCACGGGTTCAATAACCTGACAAAGACCTTGAGCTTCAACATCTATGACATCTGCTACGCGGAAACCCCGCAAGACCAGCAGGCTTACGTCGAGTACATCAATAAAGAGTACAACGCGAAACGCCTGACGCAGATCCTCACGGAAGTTGTCGATATCATTGGTGCCAACATCCTGAACATTGCCAGTCAGGACTATGAGCCGCAGGGCGCCAGCGTCACGATCCTGATCTCCGAAGAGCCGGTAACCCCGACCGACAGTCAGATCGAAGAGTCCCCGGGCCCGCTGCCCGAAATCATTCTGGCCCACCTCGACAAGAGCCACATCACGGTGCACACCTACCCGGAAATCCATCCGGTCAGCGGTATTGCAACCTTCCGTGTGGACATCGACGTGTCGACTTGCGGGGTCATTTCACCGCTTAAAGCGCTCAACTTCCTGATTCACCAGTTCGATTCGGACATCGTGACCGTGGACTACCGTGTGCGCGGCTTCACCCGTGACGTTGAAGGCAAAAAGCACTTCATCGACCACGAGATCAACTCGATCCAGAACTACCTCTCCGATGACACTCGCGACGCGTACCAGATGACCGACGTGAACGTGTACCAGGAAAACCTGTTCCACACCAAAATGCTGCTGAAGAACTTCGAACTGGATAACTACCTGTTCGGTGACGCCACCAGCAACCTGTCCTCTGAGCAACGCGCCCAGGTGACCGAGCGGGTGAAACACGAAATGCTCGAAATCTTCTACGCGCGCAACATGGCGTAAGATTCTCGAACACAAAAAAAGGCGACTACCTCACGGCAGTCGCCTTTTTTATTGCCGAAACGCGGCCCCTGTGGGAGCGGGCTTGCCCGCGAAGAGGCCCTCACAGGCAACCGGGATATCAGATCCGATAAGTACTCTTGGTCATCACCTTGGCCATCAGACTCATCCCGAACTTCACCGGCGCCGGAAAGCGGAACCCGCCAGCCTCCAGCGCGCTTTCGGCGTGCTGTTCTTCGTCGATACGCATCTGCTCAAGAATCGCCCGGGATTTTTCATCCTCGGCCGGCAATTGCTCCAGGTGTTCGTTCAGGTGCTTGCACACCTGGTCTTCCGTTGCCGCCACGAAGCCCAGGCTGACTTTGTCGCTGATCAGGCCGGCCACGGCGCCAATTCCGAACGACATGCCATAAAACAGCGGATTGAGGATGCTGGTGTGGCTGCCCAGTTGATGGAGGCGTTGTTCGCACCAGACCAGATGATCGATTTCTTCTTCGGCGGCATGTTCCATGGCGGCACGCACCTGCGGCAGTCTGGCGGTCAGCGCCTGCCCCTGATACAGCGCCTGGGCGCAGACTTCGCCGGTATGGTTGATGCGCATCAGGCCGGCAACGTGGCGCGTGTCTTCGTCGCTCATTTTTGCATCGGGCTGCACGATGGCCGGCGACGGACGGTACGGCTGGCCGCTGAAGGGCAGCAGGGTGCGCATCGCGGCATCGGCTTGCAGCAGAAGGCGGTCAATGGGCGAGTAGTGACGTTGGGTAGTCATGCTGACCTCCGGGGGAATTTCGGCGGCCAGTTTAACCCAATCGGCCGGGGATGGTTTGCGCTAGGTCATTGTGATGCAGAGGCTGTGACAGTGTTGTGATGCCCTTGTGGGAGTGGGCTTGCTCGCGAAGTCGGAGTGTCAGTCAACAAGGATGTTGAAAGTGAGGCCCTCTTCGCGAGCAAGCCCGCTCCCACAGGGGGGGAGGCAGCAATCAGCCCGGCGGCCAGTGCATCTGGCGCTGACCCAGCACGTGCATATGAATGTGGTAGACAGTTTGCCCACCTTCTTCATTGCAGTTCATGACGACGCGGAAGCCTTTTTCGCAACCCAGTTCCAGGGCCAGGCGCTGGGCGGTGAACAGAATGTGTCCGGCCAGTGCCTTGTCGTCTTCCGTCAGATCGTTGAGGGTGCGAACCGGCTTCTTCGGGATCACCAGGAAATGTACCGGTGCCTGTGGGGAAATGTCGTGGAAGGCCAGTACCTGGTCGTCCTCGTAAATGATCTTCGCCGGGATTTCCCGGTTGATGATCTTGGTGAACAGAGTATCCACAGCTGTTTTCTCCGTTGTTTGGGCTGGCCTGAGTGTACTCATGGCGTATGCCAGCGCCCAGCCTTTTACCTTGATTTGGATCAGCGCGGGCAGTAAGCCTTGTTGACCATGCCGGCGATTGTGCGCGTCAGCCAGCGTGAGCCGAGCCTTGGCAGGAAGGCGAACCAGCGGTTGCGCCGCCCCGGAATAATGATCGCTTGATTCTTTTCCAGGGCGCGCACGGTGTAGAGCGCCACTTCCTCGGGGCTCATCAACAGTTTGCTGTTGGTCAGTTTGTCGCTGTCGAGTTGCGCGGTACGGAAGAACGCTGTGCGGGTCGGCCCGGGGCAGAGCACCGAAACCTTGATCGCGCACTTTTTCAGCTCGACGCGCAATCCCTCGGAAAAGTGCAGCACATAGGCCTTGCTGGCGTAATAGGTGCTCATCCACGGTCCCGGTTGAAACGCGGCCACCGAGGCCACATTCAGAATCTGCCCGCCACCTTGCAGCGCCATGCTGTTGCCGATGGCATGGCACAGGCGGGTGAGGGCGAGGATGTTCACTTCGATCAGGTCTTGCTCGGTCATCCAGTCCTGGGCCAGAAACGGGCCGCATGTACCGATGCCGGCGCAATTGACCAACAGATCGATCTGCCGGTCGCCTTCTTCCAGCTCCAGCAGGAATCCGGACAGACGCAACGGTTCGCCCAGGTCACAGGCACGGAACAGCACTTCCACGCCGAACCTTTGGGTCAATTCAATCGCAATGCTTTCCAGCTGATCACGTTGTCGGGCCACCAGAATCAGGCTGCGGCCGCGCCGGGCCAGCGCTTCGGCCATTGCCAGGCCGATGCCGCTGGAGGCGCCAGTGATCAGAGCGTAACGGGTCATGCAGTTCTCCATCGCAACAGCTCCGCGCCGCGACGCAGGTGTCACGGGCCAGGAGCGCTGTTCATTCTTTCGCAGAGTCTACAGGGGGCTGGGCCTCTTCGGCTGCATCGTCGGCGGAATTTGGCACCGGTTCGACCTCGACGTCGATTTCATCGGTGGTGACCGAACTGCTGTCGTAGCTGCTCTGGGCGGCGTTTTCGTATTCTTCCTGTATCGCCGAGAGACCACCGGCCAGGGAGCCGACCAGGATCAGTGCGATGACGAGCAGCCACAGCGAAGACAATACTTTGACCGCGGTACTGTTCGGCGGAGGCGGTGGGCCGTAGCGGTTGGCCAGTTCGTTGCCCGGTACAACCATGGTCACGAACGGAAAGAAAGTACCCACAAACGGCACCAGGTTCAGCAACCACAGCCAGCCGGACCAGCCGACATCATGCAATCGTTGAACGGTGATCTGGATACTGACGAAGGCAAATCCGACAAACAGGATCAGGGCCAGCAAGCCGCCCAGGATCAGGCCGGCGGTTGAATCCGCACCGATGAGGGCCAGAGCGACCAATGCAAACACCCCGCAAACAGCCGAGAGCACCAGGGTCAGCACCAGCGTCCAGGCGAGGTAACGCAAGCGACCGATACGGCCATCGAAACTGAATGGCTTGAGCGTGGCGAATTCCGCCACGGCTTCGCCGACGGACGCGCGAGGCGGAGCGTATGGAGACTGCGCTTCTGCCAAGGCCGCTTGGCTGCTGGCCGGGGTATGGTCATGCACGTCGGCGAGGTTCAACTCGATCGGTGTTTCGGCTTCGATGCGCGCGTCGATACCGGTCTTGCTCAGCGCTTGGAGATAAGTTTGGGCATCGGCCTGCGACAGGTTGCGTTTGAGCGCTACCGGGCGCCCGGTGAACAAACGCTCGATGGCCGTGACATCGCTTTTGAACAATTCGGCGAGATTGAGCTTTGCCGTGGTGATGTCGACACCAGGCAGCAAGGCGCCTTCGAAGATGATCTTGAAACGATTTTCGCCCATGTGCGAGGCATCCTTGTCGCGAGAGGTTGAAAGAAGAGGGTTGTGCCAGGGTGAGTGTAAGGCCAGCCGGGCGGGGCTGGCCAAGATTTACTGTCAGCGCGGCCAGCGTTTAGGCAGCTGGGCGGCATGCTCCAGGGCCTGGCGGTACTCGGCGTCGAGACGTGCAATCAACTGCTCGACACTCGGCAAGTCCTCGATTTCTCCCACGCCCTGGCCTGCAGACCAAACGGTTTTCCAGGCTTTGGCCTCATCGCTCACGGGTTTGAGCTTGGAGCCGAAGTTGATCTCGCCCTTGCCCTGCAACGCGGCCATGTCGAAACCGGCGGCTTCCAGGCTCTGGCGCATGAAACTCGCGGGGACACCTGACACGGCTGGAGTATGGATGATGTCTGCGGCTTTGGATGTCAGCAGCATTTCTTTGTAGGCTTCGGGTGCGTGACTTTCGGTCGTGCCGATAAACCGAGTGCCAAAGTAGGCCAGATCCGCGCCGAGCAATTGCGCGGCAAGAATTTCATGCCCGTGGTTCAAACAGCCGGCCAACAACAGGGTCTTGTCGAAGAACTGGCGGATTTCGGCAATCAACGAGAACGGGCTCCAGGTCCCGGCGTGTCCGCCGGCCCCGGCAGCCACGGCGATCAATCCATCCACGCCGGCTTCGGCCGCTTTCTCGGCATGACGACGTGTCGTCACATCATGGAACACCAGGCCGCCGTAGCTGTGCACCGCATCGACCAGTTCTTTGACGGCGCCGAGGCTGGTGATCACGATCGGCACTTTGTGCTCTACACAGATCTCCAGGTCCGCCTGCAAGCGGGGATTGCTGTTATGCACGATCAGGTTCACGGCATAAGGCGCGGGGTTTTCCATTGTCGCCAGTCCGGCTTCGATCTCTTCCAGCCAGGCCTTGAAGCCGCTGCTTTCGCGCTGGTTCAGCGCCGGGAAGCTGCCGACCACGCCCTGACGACAACAGGCGAGTACCAATTGCGGATTGGAAATCAGGAACATCGGCGCAGCCACCACAGGCAGGCGCAAACGTTGTTCGAGCAGAGCGGGCAGCGACATTGGAAGTACCCCGGTGAGTTGTGTCTATTGGGTTTAGAACGGCCGAACGACGACCAGAATTACGATTGCCAGCAATATCAGAACCGGAACCTCATTGAACCAGCGATAAAAGACATGGCTGCGGGTGTTTTCGCCACGGGCAAAACGTTTTACCTGGGCGCCGCACATGTGGTGATAGCCGATCAGCAACACGACCAGGGTCAGTTTGGCGTGTATCCAGCCACCCTGGCTGAAGATGCCTGGATTGAGGTAGATGAGCCAGCCGCCAAAGATCAGCGTGGCGATCATCGCCGGGCCCATGATGCCCCGGTACAGCTTGCGCTCCATGACGCTGAAGCGTTCCTTGCTGATCGTGTCTTCGCTTTGAGCGTGATAAACGAACAGTCGTGGCAGGTAGAACAGGCCGGCAAACCAGCAGACGACGCTGACGATATGAAGCGCTTTGATCCACAGATAGAGCATTTTTGGTTATTCCAGGTTCACGGTAGTCTGAATAGTAGAGGCTTGAGCGTCCGCACGTCACCTTGACGGTTGTCGCAGGGGCGCGCGGCCCCTATTATCGACGGCTTTCCAGTGGGTTCGTTGAGGGCAGGTTTATGGTCAAGGTCGGTATCGTCGGCGGCACGGGTTACACCGGTGTCGAACTGCTGCGTCTGTTGGCGCAACATCCGCAGGCTGAGGTGGTTGTCATCACTTCCCGATCCGAGGCTGGCCTGGCCGTAGCCGACATGTACCCGAACCTGCGAGGCCATTACGACGGCCTGGCGTTCAGCGTTCCGGACATCAAGACCCTGGGCGCCTGCGATGTGGTGTTCTTCGCTACACCGCACGGTGTTGCCCATGCCTTGGCGGGCGAACTGCTGGCGGCCGGGACCAAGGTCATCGACCTGTCGGCCGACTTCCGTCTGCAAGACGCCGATGAATGGGCCAAGTGGTACGGCCAGCCGCACGGTGCACCGGAGTTGTTGGACGAAGCGGTCTACGGCTTGCCGGAAGTCAATCGCGAGCAGATCAAGAAAGCGCGCCTGATTGCCGTGCCGGGCTGCTACCCAACTGCAACGCAATTGGGTTTCCTGCCATTGCTCGAAGCCGGCCTGGCCGATGCTGCGCATCTGATTGCTGACTGCAAATCCGGTGTCAGCGGTGCCGGTCGTGGTGCTTCCGTAGGTTCGCTGTACTCCGAGACGTCGGAAAGCATGAAGGCCTATGCCGTCAAAGGTCACCGTCATTTGCCGGAAATCCGCCAGGGGTTGCGTCGTGCAGCAGGCAAAGACGTCGGGCTGACCTTCGTTCCGCACCTGACACCGATGATTCGTGGCATTCACTCGACGCTCTACGCCACTGTTGTCGATCGCTCGGTGGACCTGCAGGCGTTGTTTGAAAAGCGTTATGCCAATGAACCGTTCGTCGATGTCATGCCGGCCGGCAGCCATCCGGAGACGCGTAGCGTGCGGGGTGCCAACGTTTGCCGTATTGCCGTGCATCGCCCTCAGGACGGTGATCTGGTGGTGGTGCTCTCGGTGATCGACAACCTGGTCAAGGGGGCGTCGGGTCAAGCCGTGCAGAACATGAACATTCTGTTCGGGCTGGATGAGCGTCTGGGTCTCTCCCACGCCGGCATGCTGCCGTAAGGTTTATCGCGTACAGCAAAAGGCCCGTCTGACGGGCCTTTTTGCATTTCGGGCCGGCGATCGGATTGGTTGATATACCATAACAATAGTTGACCGCTTTTCTAGGAGAAGCGGATAATGCGCGTCATCACGCAATATGACGGCGTAACGCCGGGAGATAGTCAGCATGAGCGTCGAATCCTTCACCCCCACGGCTTTGCAATTCACCCACGGTGCCGCGCACAAGGTGAAGAGCCTGGTCGATGAAGAGGGGAATGATCGCTTGAAGCTGCGCGTATTCGTTACGGGCGGCGGTTGTTCAGGTTTTCAGTACGGTTTCACTTTCGATGAGGAAGTGGCCGATGACGACACCATCGTCGAACGCGAAGGCGTGAGCCTGGTGGTCGATCCGATGAGCTTCCAGTACCTGGCCGGTGCCGAGGTGGACTACCAGGAAGGTCTGGAAGGTTCGCGCTTCGTCATCAAGAACCCGAATGCGACCACCACCTGTGGCTGCGGTTCTTCGTTCTCGATCTGATCAGCGCACCTGTTTCACAGAACGCCGCACGGCCTCAGGGTCTTGCGGCGTTTTGCTGTGTGGAGGATTTATGCGGGGTAGATGGCGCCGAGTACGCGTAATCCGCGGGCACCGGTAACGCTCGGACGGTTGGCCGCGATGCCTTCGAGGCAGCAATGAGCCAGCCATGCGAAGGCCATGGCTTCGACCCAGTCGGGGTCTACACCGTATATCGCGGTGCTGCTGACACTGGCGTTTGGCAGCAGGCTGGCCAGGCGGTTCATCAAGGCCGTGTTGTGGGCGCCGCCGCCGCAGACCAGCAGTTCCTGCGTGTCTGTCTGGGCGCTTTGCAGTGATTCGATAATGGTCAGTGCAGTCAGTTCAAGCAGCGTCGCCTGAATATCTTCGGCGCAGAAGGCTGGCAGCTGGGCCAGATGCCGCGTCAGCCATGGCAGGTTGAACACTTCCCGCCCGGTACTCTTCGGGCCTTTGGTCACAAAGAACGGGTCACTCAGTAGCGCATTCAACAGCACCGGTTGAATGTTGCCGCTGGCAGCCCATTGGCCGTCTCGGTCAAAGTGGTCGCCGCGTTGCTGATGGATCCAGGCGTCCAGCAGCACGTTGCCCGGGCCGCAGTCGAAACCGGCGACTGGCTTGCCGGGCTCGATAAGGCTGAGATTGCTGAAGCCGCCTACGTTCAGTACTGCACGGTTCCCGATCCGCTCTTCAAACAAGGCTTCGTGAAAGGCGGGAACCAGCGGTGCACCTTGTCCCCCGGCAGCGACATCGCGGCTGCGGAAGTCGCTGACCACGGTGATGCCGGTCAGCTCCGTCAGCAGGGCCGGGTTGCCAATCTGCACGGTGAAGCCGCGTGCCGGTTCATGGCGGATGGTCTGGCCATGGCTGCCAATGGCACGAATGTCGTCAGGCTTCAGTTGCTGTTGAGCGAGGAGGGTGTGAATCCCTTGCGCTGCCAGTTTCACCCAGTTCTGCTGGGCAATGGCGGAGCGGGCGATTTCGTCCGGGCCGCTGGCGCACAAGCCGAGCAGCTCGGCGCGCAGGGGGGCGGGCATCGGGATGTAGTGGGAGGCGATCAGCCTGATCGCCGGGGCTTGCTCGATCAGCGCGATATCCAGGCCATCAAGGCTGGTCCCGGACATCACACCTATATAGAGCGCCATGACTTAACGCTTGCTCGAAGCCAGCATCGTGGCTTTTTCCTGATCCATGCGCGCCATCAGAGGCTGGCTTTGGGCGAGGAAGCGTGCGCGTTCGGCCTTGGCAATCGGATCGGCCATCGGCAGCTTCTGGCCCAACGGGTCGACGTGCACACCATTGACCTGGAACTCGTAGTGCAGGTGCGGGCCGGTGGAGAGGCCAGTGGTGCCGATATAGCCAATCACCTGGCCCTGCTTCACCGTGCCGCCAGTTTTCACGCCTTTGGCGAAGCCTTGCATGTGGCCGTAGAGCGTGGTGTAGGTATTGCCGTGCTGGAGAACGACGGTATTGCCGTAGCCACCACGACGACCGGCCAGCAAGACCTTGCCATCACCGGCTGCCTTGATCGGCGTGCCGCGTGGTGCTGCGTAGTCGACGCCTTTGTGGGCGCGGATCTTGTTCAGGATCGGGTGTTTGCGGCCCATGGAAAATTTCGAGCTGATGCGGGCGAAGTCCACTGGCGTGCGGATGAACGCCTTGCGCATGCTGTTGCCGTCAGCGGTGTAGTAGCTGCTGTTGCCTTGTTTGTTGGTGTAGCGAACGGCGGTGTAGGTCTTGCCGCGGTTGGTAAAGCGTGCCGACAGGATCGGGCCATTACCGACGGCCTTGCCGTTGACCACTTTCTGCTCGTAGATCACGTCGAATTCATCGCCCTGGCGAATGTCCTGGGCGAAGTCCACGTCGTAGCCAAACACACTGGCCATGTCCATGGTCAGGCTGTGGGACAAGCCCGCTCGGGCCGCAGACTGCGACAGCGAGCTGTTGATCACGCCGTGAACATAGGCGGAGCGCACGGTCGGTTTCGCAGTGATGCGATTGAACGTGTAGCCCTTGTCGTTCCTGGTCAGGCTGATGCTTTCGACGTCGTTGAGCTTGCTGTGCAAGTTGGTCAACTGGCCGTCAGGGCTCAGTTCGAATTCAAGTTTTTGGCCACGCTTGAGCTGGCTGAACTGCTTGGCCTGCTTGTCGCTGGCCAGTATTTCATGCACCGAAGTGGCTGGAAGCCCGACTTTCTCGAACAGCGTGGAGAGGGTATCGCCTTTGGCGACGATCACTTCCCTGTGGCTTGCCGGCTTCTTTTCTTCAACTTCAACGACCGGCGCCGGTTCGGCTTGAGCGGCTTCCTGGGTGTCCTCGGCGCTGTTGTCGATCTGCGCGAAGGGGGATGTTGCGGGTTCATTTGTGGCTTGAACGACTTCTGCAGCGTCTTGATCTTGTGTCAGTTGTTCAGCAGGACTTTCCAGTTCAAGACTCAGGGTCGTTTTTTTGGCTTCAACATCGCTGGAAGGGAATACCAGGAGCGCCAGGCTGAGAAGGGCGGCGATTCCACTTGCGGCGAGCAGGTGGGTCTTCGGGTAAAGCGGCGGCGCTTTAGACGATTCGTTGGTCATAAGTGATTTTGACTTTGAAAAAGATGAATTGGAAAAGATGAATGACATGATGAAGATGAAATAACTGTATAAAATATAACCAAATCATCTCTGAAGCAAGTCCGTAGGTGCCCTGCCTGCGGATTGGCGTCCGTGCGCCGGGCAAACCTTGTATTTGACGCGCGATCTTGTATGGTTGGTTCCCTTTGAATCTGAGCCTTGCGGGTCTGTTATGAAGTCGGTTGAAGAGCAGCTAGCGCTGATCAAACGTGGTGCGGAAGAACTGTTGGTCGAGTCCGAGCTGATTGAAAAGCTCAAGCGTGGCCAGCCGCTGCGTATTAAGGCAGGCTTCGATCCAACGGCTCCGGACCTGCACCTGGGTCACACCGTGCTTATTAATAAGCTGCGTCAGTTCCAGGAACTGGGGCATCAGGTGATCTTCCTGATTGGTGACTTCACCGGGATGATCGGTGATCCGAGCGGCAAGAGTGCTACACGTCCGCCGCTCACTCGCGAGCAGGTCCTCGAGAACGCCGAGACCTACAAGACTCAGGTCTTCAAGATTCTGGACCCGGCAAAAACCGAAGTGGCCTTCAACTCCACCTGGATGGATCAGATGGGGCCGGCCGACTTCATTCGCCTGACTTCGCAGTACACCGTGGCTCGCATGCTCGAGCGCGATGACTTCGACAAGCGCTACACGACCAATCAGCCAATCGCCATTCACGAGTTCCTGTATCCGCTGGTTCAGGGTTACGACTCGGTAGCTCTGCGGGCAGACGTCGAGCTCGGAGGTACCGATCAGAAGTTCAACCTGCTGATGGGGCGTGAGCTGCAGCGTGGTTATGGTCAGGAGGCTCAGTGCATCTTGACCATGCCGCTGCTTGAGGGGCTGGATGGCGTGAAGAAGATGTCCAAGTCCTTGGGCAACTACGTCGGCATCCAGGAAGCGCCGGGTGTGATGTACAGCAAGCTGGTTTCCATTCCGGATGCGCTGATGTGGCGCTACTTCGAATTGCTCAGCTTCCGCTCCATGGATGAGATCAATGCGTTCCGCGCTGATGTGGAGGCGGGTGCCAATCCGCGCGACATCAAGATCAAGCTGGCTGAGGAGATCGTTGCGCGTTTCCATGGTGAAGAGGCTGCTGCCAACGCTCATCGTGCTGCCGGTAATCGAATGAAGGATGGCGAGCTGCCGGACGATCTGCCAGAGATCGAGTTGACAGCTGCCGAGGATATGCCGATTGCTGCCGTCCTTAATAAGGCGGGCCTGGTGAAGAACTCGGCAATGGCGCGCGATCTTCTCGGCTCGGGTGGCGTGCGTATAGATGGTGAGGTGGTTGATCGCACCTTTATATACGCAGTGGGTGCGACCCATGTTTGCCAGGCCGGCAAGAAGGCATTTGCGCGTATTACGCTCAAAGCTGAATAAGGTTGAAATTAAGTGTTGACGGCGAATTTTAGAGGCCTATAATTCGCCCCACTTCCGGCGCAGTCGAAACGGAAAACTCCTTGGTAAACAAAGAGTTACGCGGTTTTCGGCAGCAGGTTGCTTCAGGTCATCGAAGCGCCAAGGAAGTTGAAAAAGAGGTGTTGACAGCAGCGAGTAACGCTGTAGAATTCGCCTCCCGCTGACGAGAGATCGAAGGCGCAAGTGGTTGAAGTTGTTAAGGATTCCTTGAAAAC
>NZ_PYUK01000015.1:0-167821 GCF_003097365.1 Pseudomonas sp. B1(2018) | reverse complement strand
CACCACCACCACCACCACCACCACCATCCTTGGCATAGGCAGTGGCGTCATGGGAAATGGAGTCCGGTACCAAAACGATGGAGGACGAAAGGACGCCACCGATTGCCAGCGCCAATAAACCTTTCTTGAAAAGCAGGTAAGTGTTCATCGTGCATTCTCCTGGTGATTTACCGCGAGCAGTGTCAACGCGATCCGCGTTGCAATCCGGGAGCGGCATGGGAATAAGCTTTACTGTTTCCCCTTGAATCTTTGGCGTGGGAAATTTTCCCACCCAATGAAAACTAGCCCTTTCTGGCTCCGGGTCAACCCGCGCAGCAGAAAGCCGACCGACGGTGAGACACGTCAGCACTCGGCGTAAATGGATAACGTTGTGTGAAAGCAATCGAATGATCGGCAGAACGCCAATGGCTCATGGATAAAGGGCAAGTGGGCGAGAGGCCTCTACCCCGGGTGATCGCCGAGACGTCAAGGCGGCTCGGGCATGACCTGAAAGACCAACCATAAGGGGAGCGCCATGCCCGCTCCCCTTTTTAAAACAAAGCATTCCGAATGCTCTGTCTCGCACCCGCGATCAGTCGTGATGTTTGTGTTTATGTTTATTCTTGTGTTTATTCTTTTGCTTGTAGCCCGACATCGGCCATATTGTTGCCGATCGCACCACCTGCTGCGCCACCCAGACCCGCGCCGATCAGGCCACCGGTGGAACCACCGACACTGTTGCCGATGACCTGGCCACCCGCCGCACCGAGACCTCCGCCAATAGCGGACTCGGTCTTCTTGCCACTCTTGGCGGTCATTGCGCCCCCGGCCGCGCCACCGACGCCGGCGCCGATCGCAGCGCCAGTGCTACCGCCCATAGCCTGACCGACCACGCTGCCAAGAGCGCCGCCGACACCGCCACCGATAGCCGTGTTGGTGGCTTCGCCGGCGAGGGAGTACTGCGATACAAGCAGACTTAATGCAACAACAGTGAATGACTTACGCATCAGACGGACCTTTAGGAACACACAAAAAGGACAAAGTCTGTTGGTACGAAACAGCCAGGTCAACAGATATTCGGCCGGGCGTTACAAACAAGGGAGCTACGCAACAGCGAGGCTCCCTTCGGTCTAGCCCCTGGGCTGCGGATTCAGCACCGCAACGCCCTTGGATTTCCTGAAGAAAATGCCGTAGACAACCGACAGCACCAGCAAGAACGGCACACCGAACACCAGGGTCATCTTGAAGGCCTCTGTGAAGTAGGTCGTGATCATCACGGCCCCCATCAGGACCAACCCCAACAAGGTGCTGTAGGGAAACAGACGCATGCGGAACGACAATTTGCGGTTGCCATTGCGTTCATGAAAACGACGGAAACAGTAGTGAGTGAGGAAGATCATGAACCAGGTAAAGATCGCCCCGAACATCGAGATCGCCATCATCAGGGTGAACGAACTTTCCGGGTACAGGATGTTGAGCAAGGTCGCCAGGGCGATCCCCGAGCTCGAAAGCAACAGCGCGTTCAACGGGATCCCGGTCTTGCTCAACACCCCCATGGATTTTGGCGCATAGCCGGCTCGAGACAGGCTGAACATCATGCGCGTGGTGATGTACAACTGGCTGTTCATCGCCGACAACGCCGCGATCAGGATCACGAAATTCATCACACCGGTGGCGCCGGGAATACCGATGGCCTGCATGACCGTGACGAACGGACTCTGGGCATGGTCAGCCTGGACCCAAGGCACGATCGCCAGCATCAATGCCAGGGTCAGCAGGTAGAACACCACCAGGCGCACGATAGTCCCGCGAAAGGCTTTCTTCACCGCCTGCTCCGGATCCTTCGCCTCACCGGCCGCCACCGCGATCATCTCCACGCTCAGGTAGCTGAAGATCGACACGATCACCGCGATCCACATCCCTTGCAGGCCATTGGGGAAGAAACCGCCGTGAGCGGTGTAATTGTGCACGCCGTATTCGGGATTGCCGGAACCGAACACCACATACACCGCCAGGATAATGAAGCCGACAATCGCGCCGATCTTGATGGTCGAGAACCAGTACTCGAAGGTACCGAAGGTCTTCACGCTGATGGCATTGAGCACGATCAACACGCTGGAGAACGAGACGATCCAGATCCATTCCGGCACATTGGCAAACCAGTACTTCATGTACATCGCCACCGCCGTCACTTCCGTACCGACCGCGAGCACAATCGCCGCCCAATAGGCATAGCGCACCAGGAACCCGGCCAGCGGGCTGACATAAAATTCGGCATAGGCGCCGAACGAACCCGAGGTCGAATGGGCCACGGTCATTTCCGCCAGACAGCCCATCAACAGCAAGGTGATGATTGCGCCAATGGCATAGCTCAACAGCACGCTCGGCCCGGCATAACCGATGGCATAGGCGCTGCCCATGAACAGCCCGGTGCCGATTGCACCCCCAATGGCGATCATGCTCATCTGCCCCGACGTCAGTTGACGCCGCAGGCCATGTTCACGGTTGGATATCGTTTCGAAACCGCAGTTATCGGTCATTTCTATGTCCTCTGGATTTTGTCTTTCTTGAAGAGCACGTCGTGGGTTTAACGGTGGGGATCAGCCACGCACAGCAGGACACGGATCAGAAAATACTCAGTGGATACTCGATGATCACCCGGACTTCGTTGTTGTCCGTGGTGTCGGCCCGGGCGACTTGCGCTGTGGAGCGCACACTGGCCTGACGCACGCGTATTGATAGGTCCCTGGCCTTGCCCGACTGCACGACATAGCGCGCCTCGAGGTCGCGTTCCCAGCGCTTGCCGTCATCGCCGTAACGCCCATAGGCGCCATTGGGGCCGCCGTCGTAATGGCTGTCATCGATGTGGTCGCCACTGACGTAACGCGACATGAAGCTCAGCCCCGGCACGCCGAAAGGCGCCATGTCCAGGTCATAGCGCAGTTGCCAGGAGCGTTCGTTGGGGGCGTTGAAGTCGAGGACCTGAATCGAGTTGGCGAGAAAAATCGACGTGCCCGGTTGCTGGTCGAAACCCAGGTAATCGAACGGCTCTTCGCCATCGACCCGCTGGTACGCCAGGGTCAACCGATGAGCACCGAACCTGTACGCGGTGGCAAACGACCAGGTGGTGTTGTCGATCCTGCCGGCCAGGCTGTCGCCGTTATCGTTGGTGCGATAGAGATTGAAATCCAGGTTCAGCGACTGGTCTGGCGTCAGCACATAGGTGTAGTTGACGTTGCCGTAGTACTGCCGCCAGATGTCGGTGAACTGAGAACCGTACAGGCTGACACTCAACTGATCGCTCAGCGCATAGCTGCCGCCCAGGTAATCGACGCTGCGGGTTTCCACCCCGGCGTACAGCGCTTTAAGGGCGCCATCGGCATTGGTCGAATTATTGTCGTTGCCGGCAGTGAAGTGGCCAATGTCCAGTTGCAACGCCTTGAGCTCATTGCTGGTCAGCTGGAAGCCGGTGGCACTGCTGGTGAACAGTCGCGCATTGCCGGTGCCGAACACCGGATTGAGCGGTGTCAGGTTGCCGTACTTGAGCTCGGTCTGCGAAATCCGCGCCTTCAGCGCACCTCCGGCTTCGGAGTACTCATCCTCGGGACGGCCATCGGAATCGACCGGCAACAACCCTGTGCCCGTGCGCCCCTTGCCACTGTCGAGCTTGATGCCCAGCTGCGCGTAGGCATCGACCCCGAAACCCACCGTTCCCTGGGTGTAGCCGGAGCGGTAGTCGAGCATGATCCCGTGGGCCCACTCGTCCCGATAGTTCTGAGCGCCCGGGTTGTTGAGGTTGTTGCGGTAGAAATAGAAGTTGCGGTTGGTCAGGGTCAGGCTGCTGTCTTCGACAAATCCGTTGTCAGAGGTGGCACAGGCCATTTGGCCAAGGCAACTGGAGATGGCGAGCGGCAAGGCAGGCCAGAGGGACAGTTTCATTCTGCGTGCTCCTTATTATTGTGATTGCAGAACTGGTTATTGCCGGCGCCCGAACGCCCGCCGCGGGAAAATGCCCGCAGCTGGACCAGGACGCCGCAGGTTTCAAGTCACGCTGTGGCGAACCTGGTATCGCGCTTGCGACCAGGTGTTGCGGTCGAGGATCTCGCCGAGGATCTGCACCGCATCCCAGACCTCAGTGAAGGTTGTGTACAACGGGGTGAAACCGAACCGCATGATGCGCGGCTCGCGGTAGTCACCAATCACGCCACGGTCGATCAGGGCCTGGATCACCGCATAACCTTCGGGGTGTTCGAAGCTGACATGACTGCCGCGTCTGGCGTGTTCACGCGGGGTGATCAACTTCAGTTGATGAGCCGCGCAACGCTGCTCGACCAGTTCGATGAACAGGTCCGTCAGGGCCAGGGATTTGCGGCGCAGGCTGGCCATGTCGGTCTGGGCGAACACGTCCAGACCGCACTCGACCATCGCCAATGAGGTGATCGGTTGAGTGCCGCACAGGTAACGCGCGATGCCGCTGCTCGGCTCGTAATGCGACTCCATGGCGAATTGCCGTGAGTGGCCGAACCAGCCGGACAAGGGTTGTGGCACCAGATCGCACAATGACGGCGAAACCCAGACAAAAGCCTGCGATCCCGGCCCGCCATTGAGGTACTTGTAGGTGCAGCCGATGGCGTAGTCGGCACCGGCCTGGTGCAGGTCGACCGGTACTGCGCCTGCGGAATGCGCCAGGTCCCAGATGGCCAGCGCGCCACATTCATGGGTCAGCGCGGTCAGGGCCTGCATGTCGTGCATGTAGCCGGTCTTGTAATTGACGTGGGTGAGCATGACCACCGCCGTGTCCTGGTCAATGGCTTGCGGCAAGGCTTCAGGACTGTCGACCAGGCGCAGGGTATAACCCTGCTGCAGCATCTGCGCGAGGCCTTCGGCGATGTACAGGTCGGTGGGAAAATTGCTCGATTCGCTGACGATCACTCGCCGCTGCGGTGACCTTGTGGCCTGTACGCGCAAGGCAGCGCTCAGCACTTTGAACAGATTGATCGAGGTGGTATCGGTCACCACGACCTCCCCCGCCCCCGCGCCGATCAAACCCGCCAGGCGGTCGCCCAGACGCTCGGACAGCTCGCGCCAGCCAGCGCTGTTCCAGCTGCGGATCAAGCCATTGCCCCATTCCTCGGCGACCACCGCTTGTGCCCGCGCCAATGCCGCGACCGGCCGCGCACCGAGGGAATTGCCATCAAGGTAGATAATCCCTTCGGGGAGCGCGAATTGCTGGCGCAGGGGCGCCAGAGCGTCCTGGGCATCAAGCGCCAGGCAACTGTTTCTTGTCGTCATCGAGTGTCCTGTTTTTTTGTCATGGGACGCCATCCGGGCGGGTTGCATCAGCCGGATCAGGCGCCCTGGTTCAAGGCGATCAACCTGCCTTTGGGTAGAGAGATAATGAACGAACCTTTGGAGAATTTTCGTGCAAAGTAACCAGCCATGTAGTAGTTATTTCGCAGATAATTCGAATCCAACACCCATAAACGCGGATTTATTCAAACCATGAATCTTGACTCGACAGACCTGCGAATCCTGCATCAGCTGCAACAGGATGGCCGAATCAGCAATCAGGAACTGGCGGAGAAAGTCGCCTTGTCACCGTCGGCCTGCCTGCGCCGGTTGCGCCTGCTGGAAAGCGAAGGAATCATCACCGGCTATCGCGCGGTGCTGAATGCCGAACGGTTGGGCATCGAGCTGGAAGCCATCGTCCATGTGTCGTTGCGACAGGACGTCGAGGACTGGCACGAGACCTTCATCAAGAAGGTCCAGCAGTGGCCGGAGGTGGTCACCGCCTATGTCATTACCGGGGCGAGCAACTATGTGTTGCGGGTCCAGGCACGCAACCTCAAACACTTCTCGGATTTCATCGTCAATCACCTCAACCGCACCGCCGGCGTCACCGACATACGTTCGGAGATCGTCCTGCAGAAAATCAAGGAGCGCGAGCAGTTGCTCGATCTGGTGGTACGCAAGTAAGACCGCAGTGTCCTTCAGAGCCCGTGCAGGCGCCGGGCCTCCTTGCGCTGCAACGTCATGCTCGGGGTTTCGTCGAACAGCTTGCGGTATTCGCTGGAAAAACGGCCCAGGTGCATGAACCCCCAGCCCATGGCTATCCCGGAAATGTTGCGTGCCGAACCGTGCTCGAGAATTTCCTGGCGTACGGCATTCAAGCGATACTTTTTCAGGTAGGCCATGGGCGACAAGGCGAAGTACTTCCTGAACGCGTCGAACAACTTGAAGCGTGAAACGCCGGCAGCGGCTTCGATGTCCTCCAGGTGCAACACTTCGCGGGCGTTGTCGTGGATGTACTGTCGAGCCCTGACCAGGTAGTGCGGCAACTTCACGCCCAACGCGTCCCGCAGTTCCTGCGAATAGTTGTTGGGCTGGGCGAGGATCAAGCCTTTGATCAGCGAGCTTTCAATGTCCCGGGTGAAGGCCACCTGCTCGAAGAGTTCACTGCTTCGCTCCAGCTCGTCGATGAAATAACGCGCCATGCGCCACCACGACGCCGACGCCCCATCGATCGCATCCATCATCGGCTCGAAGCGCAGCGGCACATCCAGCGGCCGTTGCAGCATCCCTTCCAGAGCCTCGCTCATCGCCACTCGGGTAATCACCACCTGGACCTTGCGACAGTCACCGGAGATTGCCAGCAGTTGGTGTTCATTGGGGGAAATGATGACCCCCTGATCGCGGTCGGACCTGACCACGCTGCCCGCCTTGCTCAGCTCCTGTTCGCCCGACAACGGCAGGCTCAGGCTGTAGCTGCTGAAGTGCTCGGCGTCTTCGATATCGATGGTGACGTCGGTGCCGTATTCGATGGTGCCCAGGGTGGTGGCCATCGATTTGAACATGTTGGCGTTGTGATGAAAGCGGATCCGTTCGGGGGTCGCGCTCACGAGTCGATGGGGTCCGCAGATACCGGACATCCAGCTTCTGGCAGCCTCCAGGTTATCGCTGTCGACACGAATGTCGCGAAACTGCGGATCCACTTTGCTACTCATCATGGTGCACTCACGGAGTCTGGTTCTGCGCGCTCTGGTGGCGCTTGTCAGGCGGGATGGGAGCAACTTCCACGCCATAAAACGTCGGTGCCGAATTAACGGATAGTGATTGGCAACTAAGCGGACAAGACATGGCTGGCGAAGCCGCAAAAGCCCTCGATCCGCACTCGACGTCGTGCAAAACAGTATCTGATTGGCGCCATCAGGTGCAGCCGTTTATCACCTGGTGGCGGATTTGTGTCATCGCTGCCCAACCGACTGTTACCTGGCCCCCAATTTTACGGACTGCCTTCGCCAACTTATCGGATAGACCATCACCCGCCCCGCTTCTCTAATGAGCGCACCGATTAGCCGAATAAAAAAAGGTGCACACCATGAGTGGCGAAAGAAACGTCGAGCAATGGAAAACGTTTATCGAAAGCTGCCTGGACTTCCGTCCCGCAGAAGGTGTATTCCGCATCGCCCGGGAGATGTTCACCGAGCCGCAGCTGTTCGATCTGGAGATGGAACTGATCTTCGAGAAGAACTGGATCTACGCCTGCCACGAAAGCGAACTGGCCAACAATCACGACTTCGTGACCCTGCGCGCCGGCCGCCAGCCGATGATCATTACCCGCGACGGTGAGGGTCGGCTCAATGCACTGATCAATGCCTGCCAGCATCGCGGCACGACGCTGACCCGCGTGGGCAAGGGCAATCAATCGACCTTCACCTGCCCGTTCCATGCCTGGTGCTACAAAAGCGATGGCCGCCTGGTCAAGGTCAAGGCACCGGGCGAGTATCCGGAAGGCTTCGACAAAGCCACACGCGGCCTGAAAAAAGCCCGCATCCAGAGCTACAAGGGTTTCGTCTTCATCAGCCTGGATGTGCACGCCGACAACAGCCTGGAAGACTTCCTCGGCGATGCCAAAGTGTTCTTCGACATGATGGTTGCCCAGTCGCCGACCGGTGAGCTGGAGGTGCTGCCCGGCAAGTCGGCCTACACCTACGACGGCAACTGGAAGCTGCAAAACGAAAACGGCCTCGACGGTTATCACGTCAGCACCGTCCACTACAACTATGTCGCCACGGTGCAGCATCGCCAGCAGGTCAACAGCGAAAACGGCAACGCCGCCAGCAGCACCCTCGACTACAGCAAGCTCGGCGCCGGCGACGCCAATACCGATGATGGCTGGTTCGCGTTCAACAACGGTCACAGCCTGCTGTTCAGCGACATGCCCAATCCTTCGGTACGCTCCGGCTACGCGACGATCATGCCGCGACTGATCGAAGAACATGGCCAGCAAAAGGCCGAGTGGATGATGCATCGCCTGCGCAACCTGAACATCTACCCGAGCCTGTTTTTCCTCGATCAGATCAGCTCGCAATTGCGCATCATCCGTCCGGTGGCGTGGAACAAGACTGAAATCATCAGCCAGTGCCTGGGGGTCAAGAACGAGTCGGACGCCGACCGCGAAAACCGCATTCGCCAGTTCGAGGATTTCTTCAACGTCTCGGGTCTGGGCACGCCGGATGACCTGGTGGAATTCCGTGAAGCCCAGCGTGGCTTCCAGGCGCGCCTGGAACGCTGGAGCGATATCTCCCGCGGCAGTCACCGCTGGGCCAGCGGCGCCACGCCCAACAGCGAAGCGATCGGCATTGCCCCGGCCATGACCGGCACCGAGTTCACCCATGAAGGGCTTTACGTCAACCAGCACAGCAACTGGCAGAAATTCCTGCTCGACGGCCTGGACGCCAAATCCCTGAAACTCCGTGAGGTGCAATGATGAATGCGCAACTGCAGTACCGGATCGAACAGTTTTTCTATCGCAAATCCGAACTGTGCGACGCCCAGGACTGGGATGCCTATGTCCAGCTGTTCGCCGAGCACAGCGAGTTCCACTTGCCGCAATGGGACTCCGAACACGTCTACACCCGCGACCCCAAACGCGAAATGTCGCTGATCTACTACCCCAACCGTTCAGGCCTGGAGGACCGCGTGTTCCGCCTGCGCACGGGCAAGTCCGCGTCCTCGACGCCGATGCCGCGCACCCTGCATCAGATCAGCAACGTGCGGATCGCCCCCCTGGAAAACGATGAACTGCAAGTGCAGCTGAACTGGCACACCCTGTATTACCGCCTGGCCACGGCCGAGCAGTTTTTCGGCCGCGCGACCTATCGCCTCAAGCCCCACGCCGATAGCTGGCTGATCGTTCGCAAGCATGTGTTGCTGCTCAACGACACCATCAATTCGGTACTCGACTTCTATCACCTCTGAACCCAGGGAGACCGGGCATGAACCATAAAGTCGCGTTCAGCTTTGCCGACGGCAAAACGCTGTTCTTCCCTGTGCAGGCCAATGAGATCCTGCTCGACGCCGCCCTGCGCAATGGCATCAACATCCCCCTGGACTGCCGCGAAGGCGTCTGCGGAACCTGCCAGGGGCGCTGCGAGTCGGGCGATTACAGCCAGGACTATGTGGATGAGGAAGCCCTCTCCAGCCAGGACCTGCAACAACGCAAAATGCTCACCTGCCAGACCCGGGTCAAATCCGACGCAACGTTCTATTTCGACTTCGCTTCCAGCCTGTGCAACGCCGCCGGCCCCGATCAACTCACGGCAACGGTCACCGAGGTCAAACAGGTGTCGGCCAGCACGGCGATCCTGCATCTGGATCTGGGCGATATGGGCCAGTCGCTGGATTACCTGCCCGGGCAGTACGCCCGGCTGCAGATTCCGGGGACCGAGAACAAGCGTTCCTACTCCTTCGCCAACCGGCCGGGCGTCAGCAATCGGCTGCAGTTCCTGATTCGCCTGCTGCCCGATGGCGTGATGAGCAACTACATCCGCGACCGCTGTCAGGTGGGTGACCCCATCGTTCTGGAGGCACCGCTGGGGGCTTTTTATCTGCGCCACGTCGCCCGGCCACTGATCCTGGTGGCTGGCGGCACCGGACTGTCTGCCTTGCTGGGCATGCTCGACGAACTGGCCGAGCGCGGCTGCGAGCAACCCGTGCATCTGTACTACGGCGTGCGCGATGCGGCCGACCTGTGCGAACAGGCGCGCATCCAGGCGTATGCGCAACGCCTCCCGGGGCTGCGATACACCGAGGTGGTCAGCGAACCGTCACCGCACTGGACCGGCAAGCGCGGCTACATCGCCGAACACTTCGACGTCGCCGAACTGCGCGATGGCCCGGTCGACATGTACGTCTGCGGGCCGCCGCCGATGGTGGAGTCGATCAAGACCTGGCTGCAGGCACAGGCACTGGACAGCGTGCAGCTGTACTACGAAAAATTCACCGAGAGTAACGCCTGACACCGGCCACCGGAACCGGCGCCTGGTTCCGGCGCCCGAACGGGTCACTCGCGTTGTTGAGTACTCAACGGCCGCAAAATCGCCCGGACCGGGCTGGCGTCGAGGTTGGCAAAACGTAGCGGTAACGCGATCAGCTCGTAATCCCCTTCCGGCACGTCATCGAGCACGACCCCCTCAAGAATGGCCATGCCGTGACGGGCCACGGCACGGTGCGAATCCATCGTCTTGGATTGCTGCGGGTCCAGTGACGGCGTATCGATGCCGATCAACCTCACACCCAGGCTGGCCAACAAATCGACGGTTTCCCTGGCAACGGCCGTGAACGCCGGGTCCCAGGCAGCCAGCGGTGCCTGGCGATAGGTCCGCAGCAGCACGCGCTCGGGCACATCGTGCAAACGCCCTTCCAGTTGCCCGGGCCGCACCAGGTCGCCGCTGTCCAGACAATGCAAAACGCGACAAGGCCCGATATACACATCCAACGCGACTGCGCCAATCGCCGCGCCGTCAGCGCTGTAATGCAGCGGCGCATCGACGTGGGCACCGGTGTGCGGTGACAGGGTGATGCGTCCGACATTCACCGGGCATTCGGGACCGTAGGTCCAGACACGCTCCTCCAGAAAAGGCGTGTCCCCCGGCCAGGTCGGTGTTTCGCTACTCAAGGGTGGACTGATGTCCCACAGGGTCGTGTTTTTTGTCATCGCAAATGCTCAGCGTTTTTACCGAGTGAAATGATACGAGCGACAGCAGTGCAGATTCGTGCAAATACCCCGGGCAAACGAGCGGGTTTTCGCACAAACCGCCATGGATGAGCGTGATGGCGGCAGGAAATTTCAACGTGCACCCTTCGACGAGGGGTCTTCACAGGCAGCAACGCGCGATGAAAGATCGGATGACTGTGGTTCAGGCTGATCGGGTGCCGCCCTGCCAATACCACGCAGCCTCATGGCCTTCAGTCCGCGACACTCTGACGTCGCTTGCGGAATTCGGCGACCTTATGCCGGTTTCCGCAGAGCGCCATGCTGCACCAGCGTCGTTTGTGCGATTTGGTGCGGTCGTAAAACATCAGTGAACATTCGGCGCTTTCGCATTTGCGTACCAGGCTGCAATCGCCTTCGGCCAGCAACTCCGCGGCGGCGTAAGCGAGCCTGCCCAGACGCTGGTGGCCGGCATCGCCCTGGTGCAAGCGATCCAGCACCGGCGCACCCGCCTCCTCCCACACCAGTTGCGGCACGACCCGCAGCAGAAAGGCATTGAGCACTGCCGGATCCGCCACGCGGTTCTCTCGACGGGCGGCGAGCAGGCGCTCGATGCAGTCGCG
The DNA here is from genome assembly GCF_003097365.1 of Pseudomonas sp. B1(2018). NCBI lineage: Bacteria > Pseudomonadati > Pseudomonadota > Gammaproteobacteria > Pseudomonadales > Pseudomonadaceae > Pseudomonas > Pseudomonas sp. B1(2018). Next base: position 156,223 of record NZ_PYUK01000015.1, on the reverse strand, counting down.
CAGCTTGCGCAAGCGGGCAAGCAACTGCCCGTCACCCTCCGCCACCTCCGTCGCCAGACCGAAACCGATCTGCTCCAGCCAGCGCACCGCGTCGGCATCGCTATTGAGCAGGTCGCGCCGCTGGCCGTCGACCACCATTCGGGTGTTCAGCAGGTCCAGCGCCGGATGGTCGGCCAGCACCAGCGGTACGGGCAAGTCAGGCGTGGCGACGGCGTCAGTCATGGAAATCTCCCGGGAATCGATGCACGAATTGTAACCTACAAAAATTATTTGACCAGTTACAAAGTCCGTGCAAAATAAAAACAGGTAACCCGTATAAAAAACTTTAACAAGTTACAATGGACATCCGTCATGACCACGCTCCCGCTCACCACCGCTGCCTGCAAATTCGTCGAAGCCGACGGCATCAGGGTTTTCTACCGCGAGGCCGGTGCTGCCGACGCTCCCGTACTCTTGCTGCTGCACGGCTTTCCCAGCTCGTCGCACCAATTCCGGGACCTGATCCCGCGGCTCGCCGACAAATACCGCCTGATTGCGCCGGATCTGCCCGGTTTCGGTTTCACCGAGGTGCCCGCCGAACGCCACTACGTCTACACCTTCGATGCCCTCGGCGAGACGATCCGCCAGTTCGTCGATGCGCTGGGCCTCAAGCGTTATGCGATGTACTTCTTCGACTATGGGGCGCCGGTCGGCCTGCGCCTGGCGCTGGCGTACCCGGAGCGGGTCAGCGCGATCGTTTCGCAGAACGGCAATGCCTATCTCGAAGGTCTGGGGGATGCCTGGGCGCCGATTCGCCAGTACTGGGACGAGCCGTCGCCCGCCAATCGCCAGGTGATAAACGATGCCATCCTGCACCTGGAAGGCACGCGCTGGCAGTATGTGGAAGGCGTGAGCAACCCCGATCTCATTGCACCCGAGGGTTATCACCTGGACGCGCTATTGCTGGAACGACCCGGCAACAAGGACATCCAGCTCGATCTGTTTTATGACTATCGGAACAACCTGAAGCTGTACCCGGCGTTTCAGCAATTCTTGCGCGATGCCCAAGTGCCGACGCTGGCGATCTGGGGCAAGGGCGATCCGTTTTTCATTCCGCCAGGTGCCGAGGCCTACAAGCGTGACAACCCCAATGCGGTGGTCGAGATGCTCGATACCGGCCACTTCGCGCTGGAGACCCACGCCGTGCAGATTGCTCAGCGGATAGTCGAGGTGGTGGGCAGCCATCTCGACTGAGAGGTGCGCAGACTAGGAACTTCTCGTTCCCGGGTTCTTCCAGAAGGAGGGATCGGCGCTCTTGAGCCGCTCGACTGCGTTATTGATGTGATTGAGCGCCGCATGCCGCGCGCCTTCGGGGTCACGCGCGGCAATGGCCGAGTACACCGCGAAGTGTTCGGCCCGCACGGTCTTGGCCAGATCCCGGCGGCGCTCCTCGTTGGAGCGCGTGATGCGGATCGCCTCTTTGATGAATTGCGCGATGAACTCGTGCAATGACGGGTACAGCGGATTGCCGGTAGCCCTGGAAATGGAGTGATGGAACCCCAGGTCTTCCTCTACCCCATCGCGACCCGCCTGCTCGGCTGCGTCAATGGCCTTCAGCGCCTGGTGGATGGCCTCCAGCTGCGCAGGTGAATGCCGCTGGGCTGCCAATGCCGCCGCCTCGCCTTCGATGCCACGGCGTAATTCGGTGACCCTCAATACCGCCTCGATCGAGCCGCCGACATCCAGGTCGATCGTGAACGCCTTGATGTGCGCACCTTCGCTGACCACGGTACCGCTGCCCTGGCGAACCTCCACCAGACCGGCTGACTTCAGGCGCGAGATCGCCTCGCGGATGACTGTGCGGCTGACGCCGAAACGTTCCGAGAGTACGGGCTCGGTGGGCAGGCGATCGCCCGGCAGCGCTTCGCCGCTGGCGATATAGGCCTTGAGGGCCGCCGTCACCTGATCGGACAGCGTGCCCTTGGCGGAGTCCTTCAGGACACCCAGCGCATCGGTGCTACAGGAAGATTTGTCAGGAATGGGCATAGGCATCTCTGGGCTCAAATCGGTGAACGGTACTGCATTTTAGACCCGCCGTCCTCCCTCGATTTAGCCGTTGAATTCGTATGACGTATTATGATAAAAAACGCCACATCATGTAATCCGACAAAAACAAAGTCACCCACTACAAAAATAAGGATGGGGGAAACACATGACTGAATCAGTGATTCAAACCGGTGCCGCCGTGCCCGCCGATCGCTTCGAGGATCTGGCGTATCGCAAAGTGGCGTGGCGTATCCTGCCGCTGCTGTTGCTGTGTTACCTGGTCGCCTATCTGGACCGGGTGAACGTCGGTTTCGCCAAACTGCAGATGTCCGACGATCTGCAATTTTCCGAAGCCGTCTACGGCCTTGGCGCAGGGATTTTCTTCATTGCCTACTTCCTCGTGGAAATTCCCAGCAACCTGATCCTGCATCGCGTCGGCGCGCGGTTGTGGATCGCACGCATCATGATCACCTGGGGAATCATCTCCTCGGCCATGGCACTGGTGAGTACGCCAATGTCCTTCTACATCATGCGCTTCCTGCTGGGGATCGCCGAAGCCGGGTTCTACCCGGGCGTCATCCTCTATCTGTCCTACTGGTTCCCGACCCATCGTCGCGGCAAGATGTACGCCCTGTTCGCCACCGCCGTGCCGCTGTCCGGTTTGATCGGCGCGCCGTTGTCCGGCTGGATCATGAGCGCCTTCAACGGTGACCACGGGTTTGCCGGCTGGCAATGGCTGTTCTTTCTCGAAGGATTGCCTTCGATCGCCGTCGGTATCCTGGTGATTTTCTGCCTCAGCGACCGCATCTCCAGTGCCGGCTGGCTCACCCGGGAAGAGAAAACCCTGCTGCAGACGCGCATCGACGCGGAGTCCGCCGGCCACCAGAAACACAGCCTCAAAGAGGTGTTCCTGCAGCCGCGCATCTGGCTGCTGACGGCCATCTACTTCTGCATGATCGCCGGTTTCTATACCGTCGGGTTCTGGTTGCCGACCCTTATCCGCCAGGCCGGCGTCAGCGATGTCTTGCAGGTCGGCATGCTCACCGCCATCCCTTACGCCGCGGCGGCAATGACCATGATCCTGGTTTCGCGTAGCGCCGACCGGCTGCGCGAGCGGCGCTGGCACCTGGCGCTGACCGCCGTGCTCGGTGGTATCGGCCTGTTCATCTCCGCGACCTGGAGCGACAACTTCACGGTTTCCATGATCGGCCTGACCCTGGGCTCGATGGGGGCCATGAGCACCCTGCCCTTGTTCTGGAGCCTGCCGACCGCCTTCCTCGGCGGCACGGCAGCGGCAGCCGGCATTGCCCTGATCAACTCCTGGGGCAACTTGGCGGGCTTCGTCTCGCCGTACCTGATGGGTTTCCTCAAGGACGCCACCCACAGCACCACGATCGGCATGTATGTGATGGCAAGCGCATTGTTCCTCGGCGCCCTGCTGGTCTTCAGAATTCCCGGAAAACTCGTCAACCGCTGACGTTTGGAGTAACTCATGAATATTCTCGTGACCGGTGCAGCCGGCTTCCTTGGCCGCCGCCTGATCGAAGCGCTGTTGCTGCGTGGCTCGCTCACCGACCGTACTGGCCAGTCCCGGCCCATCGGGCAAATCGTCGCCTTCGACATGGTCGAACTCACGGGGATCGATGATCCCCGAGTAAAAGTGGTGTGTGGCGATATCGCCAACCCTGAAGTGCTGGACCGCCTGATCGATGCCAACACCGACAGCATCTTCCATCTGGCGGCGGTGGTTTCCAGCCAGGCCGAAGGCGACTTCGAACTGGGCATGCGCATCAATTTCACCGCCACCCAGAACATGCTCGAACGCGTTCGCCGGCTCGGTACCTGCCCGAAATGGGTGATGACCAGCTCGGTCGCGGTGTTCGGCGGGCAGTTGCCGGAACGTGTCCGCGATGATCAGGTCTGGGCGCCGCAGAGTTCCTATGGCACGCAAAAGGCCATGAACGACCTGCTGCTCGCCGACTACAGCCGGCGCGCCTTCGTCGATGGACGCAGCCTGCGCATGCCGACCATCGTGGTGCGCCCGGGCAAGCCCAACCTCGCCGCTTCCAGCTTCGCCAGCGGCATCATCCGCGAGCCACTCAACGGCCAAGCCAGCGTCTGCCCGGTACCGCTCGATACCCGGCTCTGGCTGATGTCGCCCGCGCAGGCGATTGCCAACCTGATCCATGGTCATGAACTGTCCGGCGAGCAACTGACCCAGGGTCGAGTGATCAACATGCCAGGCCTGTCGATCACCGTCGAACGCATGATCGACGCCCTGCGCCAGACCGCCGGCGCAGAAGTGGCTGGGCGCATCCGCATGGAACGCAATCCGCCGATCGAGCGCATCGTCGGCTCTTGGCCAGGCGCCTTTTGCGCCACCTATTCCCGGGACCTGGGCTTCACCGCGGACGAGGATTTCACCGATGTGATCGAGCAGTTCATCCATGAGTACCTGCCCGGCTAAACCCGTTTGAGGAGTTCAACATGTTGAATGCCCCTGCCCGACCGCTGCTGGGCTGCATCGCCGACGATTTCACCGGCGCCACCGATCTTGCCAACATGCTGGTGCGCGGCGGCATGCGCACCGTGCAAAGCATCGGCATACCCGCCGGCGATGTCACCGGTCAACTGGACGCCGACGCTATCGTCATCGCCCTGAAGTCGCGGACCGTGCCGGCCGCCGATGCCGTGAAGGAATCGCTCGAAGCGTTGCGCTGGCTGCGCGAGCGTGGCTGCGAACAGATTTTCTTCAAATACTGCTCGACCTTCGACTCGACCCCGACCGGCAACATCGGCCAGGTCAGCGACGCCTTGCTCGAGGCACTGGACAGTGATTTCACCCTCGCCTGTCCGGCTTTCCCGGAAAACGGTCGCACGGTCTTTCGCGGGCATTTGTTCGTACAGGACCAATTGCTCAGTGAGTCGGGCATGCAACATCACCCGCTGACGCCGATGACGGACGCGAATCTGGTTCGCGTGCTGCAAGCGCAGACCCGGGGCAAGGTCGGCCTGCTGCGCCATGACAGCGTGTCCGGGGGCGTCGAGCGCGTTCGAGCGCGCATCGCGCAGCTTCGCGCCGACGGGGTGCGCATGGCCGTCGCCGATGCCTTGTCCGATGCCGATCTCCATGTGCTGGGCGAAGCCTGCGCCGACCTGGCGCTGCTCACCGGCGGTTCCGGACTGGCGCTGGGCTTGCCGGACAACTTTCGACGCGCCGGCAAATTGCGCGACCTGGACGCCGCACAACTGCCTGCGGTCGAAGGCGGTGAAGTGGTGCTCGCGGGCAGCGCTTCGCAGGCCACCAATGGCCAGGTAGCCAACTGGCTGCAGGCAGGTCGCCCGGCCTTTCGTGTCGACCCCCTGGCCCTGGCGGCGGGACAACCGGTCATCGATGAGGCGCTGGCCTTCGCCGCTGACCATGGGCAAACAGTGCTGATCTATGCCACCAGTACCCCGGATGAGGTCAAGGCGGTGCAACGTGAGTTAGGCACCGAGCGCGCCGGGCATCTGGTCGAGCAGGCTATGGGCCGGATCGCCGGCAGGCTACGCGAGGCAGGTGTCCGGCGCTTCGTGGTCGCCGGAGGGGAAACCTCCGGGGCCGTGGTCCAGGCGCTGAACATCCAGTTGTTGCAGATCGGCGCACAAATCGACCCGGGTGTACCCGCTTGCGTCAGTATGCCCGGAGAACCGCTGGCCCTGGCGCTCAAGTCGGGCAATTTCGGCGGCGCGGATTTCTTCGACAAAGCCCTCAAGCAACTGGCAGGAGTACCGGCATGAGCAACGAAAACGCCCTGCGCGAAGAGATCTGTGAGGTCGGCGCTTCGTTGTATGCCCGTGGCTACACGGTGGGCAGCGCCGGCAACATCAGCGCCCGGCTGGAGGACGGCTGGCTGATCACGCCCACGGACGCGTGCCTGGGGCGTCTCGACCCGGCCGCGATTGCCAAGGTCAGCCTGGCAGGAGAATGGGTCAGCGGCGACAAACCGTCAAAGACCCTGGCCCTGCACCGTCAGGTCTACGATCGCAACCCGGGGGTTGGAGGCGTAGTGCACACCCACTCGACCCACCTGGTGGCATTGACGCTGGCCGGTGTCTGGCACGAGGATGACATCCTGCCACCGCTGACGCCCTATCAGGTGATGAAGGTCGGGCACATCCCGCTGATTGCCTATGAGCGTCCCGGCTCACCGAAGGTGGCCGAACGTGTGGCGCAACTGGCCAACCGCGTGCGCGGCGTGATGCTTGAACGCCTGGGCCCGGTGGTCTGGGAAAGCTCGGTGTCCAAAGCCAGCTATGCCCTGGAAGAACTGGAAGAAACCGCACGCCTGTGGCTGATGAGCAATCCAAGACCGGCTCCGTTGCCCCAGGTGGCGCTGGATGAATTGCACGAAGCCTTTGGTGTGCAGTGGTAACCCACAGATCGATTTTTTGACCGCAGGAGTCTTCATGCCTCGTTTCGCTGCCAACCTCAGCATGCTCTATCCCGAACATGACTTTCTCGACCGTTTCGCCGCAGCCGCCGCCGATGGTTTTCAGGCAGTGGAATACATGTTTCCCTACGACTACAGCCCACAGCAATTGAAACAGCGGCTCGACGACAATGGCCTGGTCCAGGCCCTGTTCAACGCACCGCCTGGCAATATCGCGGCCGGCGAAAAAGGCACTGTGTCCTTGCCAGGCCGTGAGTCGGAGTTCCGCGCCGGTTTCGACCAGGCCCTTGAATATGCCGCGGTACTGGGCAACGACCGCATCCATGTCATGGCCGGGCTGCTGGCCAACGAAGCGGATCGCGCCAGGCACCAGCAAACCTACCTGGAAAACCTCAACCACGCAGCGACACAAGCCGCCAAGGCTGGCATCACCGTATTGCTGGAGCCGATCAACACCCGCGACATGCCGGGGTTTTTCCTCAACCACCAACATCAGGCCCAGGCCATCTGCAAAGCGGTCGGCCAGGCCAACCTCAAAGTCCAGTTCGACGTCTACCATTGCCAGATCGTCGAGGGTGACGTGGCGACGAAGCTGCGACGGGACATCGCCGGCATCGGCCATATCCAGATCGCGGGCGTGCCGGATCGCCACGAACCGGACATGAACAACGAGCTGAACTATCCCTACCTGTTCGAGCTGATCGATCAACTGGGGTACACCGGTTGGGTCGGTTGCGAGTACCGGCCACGCGGCGACACCTCCAAGGGCATGCAATGGCTGCGCGATTGGCAGGGTCGGTCAAGCCAAGGCCAGGCATAGACGGCTTTTCATCCAAGGGTCACCAGGACGCCGGGGCAGCAGGAGGTATGCAATGGTACTGAACGCCAGGATCTCCAAGACGCTCGTCTGGGAACGAGGCGGCCTGCACGTGCGAACAAGAGCAGGTGGCGGAGATAGATTCTGATGAAAAACAAAATAGTCCCAAGCGAACTGACTATTGAAAAAATGCACGCCGGCCGATCATGCCTGAACCTGACATCGAGTGTCGATTGGGAGTCTTTTCCTGAGTATGCAGAGTTTATTCTTGGACTACTTGGGGGATCGGTCATCAGCAAGTCTGACGGTGCTGACGTGCGTATTTGGGAGGTGCTGATAGACAACGAGTACTTCTTCCTCGCATTTGACGATTTTCCGGTAATGATAACGTTAGAGTCGAAGAGTCTGCAGGGAGACAATTGCATACCCGCCTTCAAGGCCTTACTCGTTGAGAAGTCCTGACCTGGAAACCAATCCAAACGGACTGAGTACGGATAAATAATTGATGCGCACAAAACAAAGGATGAGTCGTCTGCCAGGAATGATGATGAGCTACACCGTTCCCCTCTCCCATCCTGGCAATCAGGAAAACGCGGACGTTGTATGAATGCCTGCTTATGGCCGATTGCGATCTGCAGTGATGGGCAGCAATCGACCAACGCTGACGTTATTCATCCTCGTAGATAAACGAGTAGTGGTCATCGATCAGCTGTTGCAGGTAGTAATCGAAGCTTTGCGCAATGACTTTGTAGCTGTCAGGGTCGTGCAGAAATCGCATGACCTGACCCACCGTTCCACCGGGCGCTGGGTTGAAGTCGATATACAGTCTTGAGGTTCCCCCATTGTTCATGCAGTGGGAGAAGCACAGCCGTTTGTTCATGGGCAATGTGCTGTCGATAAGCGGGTCGATCAGGTCGGGTTCCTGATCCAGGTAGCCCTCATATATCTGCGCAATGCTCCGGGTGTGAGCGTGGGCGCCCTCAAGTATCTGCCGTACGGACCTGAGGTAATAGGGGTACTCGAACACATCCGAGCCGAGCATCAGGACCATGACGGTGCCGTCGTGGTAATCCCTGAAGTGTGTGCCGTCGATCTGGCTGAGCAGTTGCAGCAGGCTTGCCGGGCACAGCGGATAATGCTCTGTGAGCTGCTGCAAGTCTGTCGCCGAAGCGCCATGTGCCAGTTTCAGTTGATCGAGGTTTTCAGCCGGCAACACATGGCGTAGACCGGCAAGGTAGGTATCTACGAGGGACATGACAGTCGTCCTTGCTATAGCGGTGAGATCTGACTCAATACGCTTGGTTTTTCGTTCAATGGTTGTCTTGATAGGCACCCAACGTAGAGCAATGGCGGCATCTGAAGAGGTAGGCTGTAGGGCCGTGGTCCTTGTCCAGTGCACTGAAGAACCTGTGCCATTGAGGCCCTTCCTCCAGCCCCGTCGCGTCCTGTACGGCAGTCATTGCTTCTACCCCTAGTGCAAGCAGCTCGGTATGGCCTGCCCTGCCGATGAACTCGCCTGCGTCATTGCAATGGGTAAACCATCGTTCCTGCTGCCAGCCATTAAAACCGGGTGTGCGCTGGCTCAACTCAGTGACCAGCGCTTCATCAAGTTCTTCTTCAGCGTCCAGACCAATGCTGTCTTCATCGATAAAGGTTGCGCCGAGCCGTTGGTGAGCGCTCCCATCGGCAATGCACCAGGGACAGATGCAGGCTTCGTAATCTTCGACGGCGTATACCGGCCCCACATAGATGTAGCCGCGAGCCTGGTCGCAGCTGATGCAGGTGTTTGTGGAGGGTTGTACCGAGCCGCTGGAAACAGGGTCCGGGTGGTAGGTGAACTGTGGCAGATTCATTGGAAGGTCCTTGATCCAAAGCCATGCCCTGAGCTGGAAGCGTTAGCGTACTCGACGTATTCTTCCTTGAACTTGAGGGCAATGGGGTAACAACAGTCAGATTGTGAATTGTGGTTATGGTTCAAACTGCCTTTTATCTACATCGATACATCACCCGTGCGAGTGTTGCTCCAGCCAGGACTTGAATTCGCCGGCCTGCTCAGGGGTGTTCAACGCACAGATCCAGGCGATTTCCTCAGGTGCGTTTTCAAAGTCAGAAACTGAAAATACATGGACGGCGTGCTCGAAAGTCGAGCCTGTGAGCTTTTGCATGGCTGCCACACATAACGCGAAAACCTGACTGCGATGCTGCTCGAAATTTTCCCGGGAGCTTGCGTCGGTCATGCTCCACAGCGTTTTCGACAGGTCCGCGAAGAAGTGTCCGCCAAAGGCTTCGTGGCTCCACTCGGCGGGAGACCACTTGAAGTACTGGCGGTCATCGGGGTTTTCAGCCTGCAAACGTGTCAGGTGGTCTTTGGTATTAAAGGCCGGCGCCAGGCTTCGCGCATCGGCGTCTGAATACAACGCGAATCCGCAGACCTCGGCGTTCGGGAAGTCCTTGCGAAATTGTTCGATTGCCTTGAGGGACGCTGCCTGAATCTCTCGTTGAAGACGTTCGCTACTCAGGGTCAACATCGGGCGTCTCGCTGTAGGGGTCATGAGGCGTCGCCAGGCTTGAGCACGATGAACGCATCGTTCTGGTAATAGTATTTAAACGCCATGAAGTAATCATCCAGTGTGGCTTGGACCCGTTGTTGGTTCGTGTTGGAAATAACATCCTCGATCATGGCCGTTTCCAGAGTTTCGACCCAGCCTTCATTGTGCACCTGTGGTGGCAGGTGTTCATTCGAGTTGGCGGGGAAGTCCCGACTGTCCAGTGAGAACGCGCCAAGTGTGTCCAGCGTCCACCCGGTATTGGGCAAGTAGAACCAGGCATTGGGCATGTGCTCGATCTGCTGTAGAACTTCGCGGATGCTGTAAGTCTTCATAGGGTCCTCATGACGGGCTGCTCAATGATGTCGTCCGGCGCCGGTGATGGGCGGGACTAGCCCACAACTTCCTTGATCAGGGCATCCATGGATGAAAAGGCCAGCCCATCCGTGATGGATGGGCATCCCGAGTCCAGCAGATAAAAACGTTCTATCGCAGATCTGTCCACCAGTATCAGCCGGCCGCCCGAGTCATCACCGATCAACAGATATCCTGGAAAGTACTCGGCTATTTCGTATGTCTGTTGACGCTCGGCTATTTCATCCGTCGAATAAATTTTTACGAGGTCTTCGATCATTGCACCGTCGCAGGACCACCAGAATCTGGTTATCCATGAATCTGGGTTGATGGATAGCTGCTGCGCTGTGCAGGTGATCTTTTCAACGTCTGCAGGTGGGTTTTTTTCTGTGTAACGCACGTTCATTCGGATGCACCAGATGAAAGATTTTTAGCATACTCATTCAAAAAAGAACTTCATGAATCCGTTCACGTCTGCACCTGCAACGGTGCCCACAACTTCCCTGACTCTGTGCAGGAAGGCGGGCTTGTAGTTTTGCTCTTCATCGATTGTTTCGTCGTTGAATTCCTGCACTTGCACGGCGATGCCCGCCTGCAAGGCACCCATCAACGCCAGGATGTCTGTCGCTACCTTGAACGACCTTTTCTGAATCGAGCCGAAGATCGGTGAATGCTCATCGCAGCGATCAAAAACCAGCACATCGCCATTTCGATCGGCAAAGACCGTAAAGCTGTCTTTCCATCCCCATGCCGGATCTTCCTTTTCCGTGGTATGCCAGCCTTGTTGCGCTTTTGCCAGGTTCTGGGGGCCGTAAAGCTGCAAGCTGAAGTCCGCGCCGATCATCGGTCGAGCAGAGAAGTCTATCCGTTCGAAATAATCGCGCATTACGCCGCTTTTCGGGACTTCTGCGATGGCAGAAACATTGGCTGGGGTCTGGTTGAATTTCAGGTGGCCAAGGGAGCCTGGCCACGTATTGAACTGGGCTACAAAACTTTCAAACACCTTCAACCGGTGATCCATACGGTTTTCCTGCGATTCGTTTACCGAGGCCTGTGATGCATCAAGAGGCTTCGACTCGGCTGTCAAACGGTTCGAAATCCCGCGCGGTAAAGGACTCCGTCAGAACGTTCGAACTGCACAGCCATTCAATCGCTTCCACCAGCCCGTGGCCGGCAACCAGCGCGGCTTCGCTGTGTCGCGGCAACACATAAATGCGCTCAGGATCCTCGGGGTGAATAATGAGTTCGTCACCGTCGTAGGTATCACCAATGATGATGCACTGCAGGGCCTTTTCCTTGGGCATGAGCTCTTTGTCATCATCCCAGAACCAGTATTGGTTAATGCGATCCAGCCAGTTAGCCTGACTGTTTTCACCGTGCAGTATCTGATGTGGCGGGTATATCCGGATGTACACACCACCGAGAATGCCTTCGCCAAATTGCGTCACGTATTCACGGTAACCGGTGGGAAATCGACTACCCAGCGCATGTTGCGCTTGATCGACTTCGGCGTCTGTCGACAGCACCCTGGGCTCGCCTATGACGTTGATGTTTTCGAACATTCCATTTCCCCTGATTTGATGAATTGACTGCACGATATTTAGCGCAATCGACCTTGAGTGAGCAGGGTGCCGGGCATGCGCAGTTGCACGTAGCCAATGACAATCACCATCGATACGCAAAACACCCATTGCAGCCAACTGAGCCCGGCAATCCGATAGGTCGCCTGCAGTGGCCTTCGCCAACGGTACTGGCGGTCCGCCGGGACTGCACTGGCGGGCTGCAGCAGGCCGATCGCCCCGTTGACCAAATAAGTCGCCAGCCCCAGCACCCCAAGCCAGTTCCAGATCACAATGGCAAGTGCCAGCAACGGGCCGCCATTGCGGATCACCAGGTAACGGCGATCCGCGGTCAGTTTGTGTCGTACACACCATTCACTGGCAAGCTGGTCGAGGTCATGCAGCGATTGCGTCAAGGTGGTCCAATGGCTGAGCAGCCATTTGCCGACCTGTGCCGCCAACACACCACCCAGTGCATAGAGTGGCAGCATAAGCAGCGTCACCATGAGTCCGGAGCCTGGCAGGTTGTTCAGTGCAAGGGTCAGGGTCAAGACGCAGGCTGCACGTTTCACGCCATGGGGCGGGTCCTTGTGACCGATGAGGGTCTTCCAGAACCAAGGATCATGGTTGGGGAACATCCCCAGCAGGTCGGGGAAACGCGTGGCAAAGGTCTCTGCCAGTTGTTCGCAGGCCTGCCAGTCAGCCTCAACGAAACCTGTGGCCAGCTCCGCCTGCTGCACCGGTTGGGTCGACAGCAGGAACAGCGTAGCGGCATTGGCGCGCGCACTGGGGTGTTGCTGACGTTGCTGCATCAAGGAACGCAGTTCGCCGAGCCAGGTTTGCTGCTCGCAGCGCCTGTGCAGCGCTTGCCACTGGTCCTGGGCAATGGGCACCACCGCCGCTTCAACATCCCAGGCAAACAATCGACACACCCGTTGAAACAGCAGCGGTGACCAGTCTTCGGTATTCAGGAACAGATTCAGGACATGCACCTGCAATGCCTGACGACGTGCGAAATCACCAAGCCAGGCTTGTTGGCTGTGGTGTTCCAGGCAGTCGAAGAAGTTCTGTTCCTCACCGGTTGCCAACTGCTGGTCGAGCTTGCGGTATAGCGCTGCCGTCAGGGCGCGGGCAAGACAATGCTGCTCAAATTCACTGGCGGGGATCCGCTGCCAGGGCGTCAGCCATTGGCGCTGTTCGATGCCCCATGTCAGAAGGTGCCAATGCGCTTCAGGGTCGTTCACGCAACGTTGGAACAGCAGGCGTTCGAACTCGGCGTTGCAGCCTCTGGTCGATGCCTCGTTCCAGTATTGATCAACCGCCCGGTCTTCAAATCCGCCCAGTAGCCCGACGGCCTGCTCATGCAGGGACCGCGTGGGCTTCAGACCCGGGTGTGTCCGGTTCTCTGCAGTGGGCCGATCTGTAGAGTCAGCGGCATCCCGATCAACCTCGCTCCAGCCCTCGCGCAGGATGTGCAAGGCTTGCTCATAGGCTTCACGCAGTTGCTGGAAGGCGCCGGGATCCTCGTCCGGACGCGTGACCTTTAGCAGTTTGGCGTATTGGCGCTTGATGCTGCGCTCGTCGGATCGGGCGGGTAGGTCGAGGACCTCCCAGCAATCGAAATCAGACGCCATGGCTCAGTATCCGGCACCGGTTTCGAGCAGGCTGATGCGCCCGCTCAGATCATGGCGAGCCTGGCGAATCAGGCGCTCGTCCTGGCTTGCCAGTGCTTGTTGAAACAGGTTGGCCCAATGAGCGATCTGCTCACGAAGCTCGCCCAGGCTTTCTTGGTACAAACGCTCCAGGCGGGCGATCAGCACCGTGTTGATCTGCTGTTCGCGGGGATGCACCTTGAGCTCGGCCAGCGCTTGCAGGCGCTCGGCAATGTCTTCGCTGCTGAGCACACCCGGGTTGTTTTCGATGACCAGTGCATGCTGTTCACCGGTCATGGGAATGCGCACCTGACACTCAAGAATGCCGTTGATGTCGTAGGTGAAGCGCACGTCCAGTTCGACAACGCCACCGGTATTCACCGGGACCGGAATCTCCAGTTCACCCAAGGCGATGTTGTCATGCACCAGACGACTCTCACCCTGGTAGATCTTCACCAGTACGCTTTCCTGCAGTTCATGGACGGTACACACGGTCTTTACCCTGCTTACGGGGACCGTACTGTTGCGCTCAATGATCGGCAGGTAGTGCCCTTCCTCATAGTGTTGGCCCACCCATACCGAGGTTGAAATACCCAGGGTGTAGGAGCAGACGTCGGTCAACACCACCTCTTCCAGGGCGGCACTGCGGGACTTCAGCGCGGCTTGAATGGCTGCGCCGTGAGCCACGGCTTCGTCAGGGTTGACGTGGATGGACGGGAAGCGGCCAAACAGCCCCGCGGCCAGCTTGCGCACCAGCGGCATGCGTGTGGTGCCACCCACCAGCAGCACTTCATCGAGCTCGTTGATACGGATTCTGGCATCGCGCAGGGCGCGCTCAATCGGATGGCGCAGGCGTTCGAGCAAGGGCGCGAACAATGTGGCCATCTCGTCCTGTGAAAACACATGCTTCCATTGCTGCCCGTCCACCCGCAAAACAAATTCGCTCGCCGTTTCCTGTCCCAGCGCCTGGCGGACTCGCTCGGCTTCGCGGCGCAGCGCGTGGGCAATGGATTGTGTCGGTGCAAATCCTGGCTGGTCGCGCTGGGTCTGGATAAAACGCTCGACCAGCACCTGGTCGAAATCCTCACCGCCCAGATAGTTGTCGCCAGCGCTGGCCCGTACCTCCATGACACCGTCGAACAGTTCCAGGACTGACACATCGAAGGTGCCGCCGCCCAGGTCGAAGACCAGGAACGTGGTTTCCTTGCCGTGCTGAGGCAAACCGTAGGCCAGTGCGGCAGCGGTCGGTTCGTTGATGAGCTTGTCGACTTTCAGTCCGGCCAGTTCGCCAGCGATACGGGTTGCCTTGCGCTGCGCATCACTGAAGTACGCGGGGACGCTGATGACCGCCTCGGTCACCGGTTCGCCGTAGGCACGCTCGACGTCTTCCTTCAGGCTCCTGAGTACCAGCGCCGACAGTTCTTCAGGGCGCAACGACTTCGTACCCAATTGCACGGCGTGTGCACTGCCCATATAGCGCTTGAACAAGGCGGCGGTCATGGTGGAATGGGTGTGCAAGCGCTCGCGGGCAGCTTGGCCGACCAGAATGCGGCCTTCATCGTCCAGTCCCACCACCGATGGGGTCAGCACCTGACCCAGTGCGTTAGGAACCAGAACACTAACGCCGTTATGCCAGACAGCCACCAGGCTGTTGGTGGTACCCAAGTCGATTCCGACAATCATCAATGCGTTCCTTTTCCCTGGCGTGACTTCATGAACCTGTTCTTCCTTGAACCGCAGAGACAGATCGTAGTCGATGTGCGATCACTTTTTCCAATGAAGGTTCAATGCTCGCACGTTCGATGCACGAACCGGACCGCGATGCATGACACCTTGCAACCCTTTGAGTACTCAGTATCCGCTGATGAGGCTAAAGAGGCTGACAAGCCAAAACCAATACGTTGTGCCAATATTGAATCTGGACGCAGTTTTTTAAACGAAGGAATGAAAATGGCTGAAATTAGCAAGGTG
Organism: Pseudomonas sp. B1(2018); assembly: GCF_003097365.1. Classification (NCBI taxonomy): domain Bacteria; kingdom Pseudomonadati; phylum Pseudomonadota; class Gammaproteobacteria; order Pseudomonadales; family Pseudomonadaceae; genus Pseudomonas; species Pseudomonas sp. B1(2018). The sequence goes on along the minus strand of NZ_PYUK01000015.1, from coordinate 140,866 downwards.
ACTGCCGAGTTGGCAGAGGAGATCAAAGTGTTGAGCCAACAGGGGCTCGACTTACTGAGCCTTACTCAGGATCATGCTTCGGCTGATGTGGTTGCGGCGATTACGGAGCGGGTGCGTAATTGCAAAGCGAGTGGCACAACGCTGCCCGAGGGCGACATATTTGCGCTTGGAGCGTTGCTCGGCAGCCAATACGTAAAAGGGCAAGGCTGGCACTGGGGCGATGTCGTTTGGGATTTTGATGAGACCACTGCGGCTGTCGGAGTGCTGAACCACGACAACTCATTGTTCATCAACCCTATTGGCTGGATGGCTGAAGTGATGGAGTCCGAGGGCGGCGTCGGCTTCATGCTCAACTACAACATGGTCAGCGCGCACCAGGTTCCGGTATGCGAACCTGATAGCGCAACAGGCCTTTACTGACTGCCTGGCCCCTGCCGCAGGACCTGTCGCAGCAGCTGCAACATCAGATCGCTCTGACCTGACGCAGCGCCCGCCGTCACCAGCGGCGGGTCGAGGATCACCATTCGGGATGAAAGTGGCCCTCTCGGTCGAGCAAATCGGCAACGATCCACGTCAACGCAGCCTGTGCTGGACACTGGTTGAGGAAGTGGCGCCAGGCGCCTGGACCTGTGGCGGCGTGGATGTCAGCGCTCAAGCCATTCCGTGCATCGTTCAGGTCTGCAAGATCTGGCGCAGCCGTAGACACTCCAAGCGCCAGCCGTTCGCCCTGCCCCGCTTCACAACGGGGCAAGGCAGTTCATCGTTACTGTTTGATCAAATCACTGGGCTTCCAGCTCTGGTCGAAAAACGCTTGCTTGGGACCATACAAACGCACGATCACCAGGAAGCCTTTGCCCGGTACGGTACGAATCCAGTTCTTGCCCGTACCCGGTGATTCGGGGCCGAAGTAGAGGTCGGTCGAGCCATCGCTGTTCTGCGCCGGTTTGTCCATCTGGTTGAGCGAGGGGAACGGCTGGCCATTGTCCAGGCCCGAGGCGGTCAGGTTGTCGTAGGCCGTCACCGACCAGAACAACGCCGCCGGCACATTGGCGGGCAGGTTGAGCTTGTAGGTGTGGGCGCCGTCGAGGAACTTGCCGTCGGCATCGCGGGTGGTGGCGGGATACTTGGCACCGGCGCCGACCATGTTCATCACCATGCCCGGGCTGTCCGAGTAGGCCGATGTGAAGAACGCCACACGCTGTTCGAGGTTGGTGAACGTGCCGCTGGACTGGAACTCGGTGTTTTCCCCGGCGAAGGTGTTCACGTACTGGCGATCCGTGTAGTACAGGCCGCCCGGCTCTTTCATCAGCAGATGACTGGTGACCACCTTGCTCATCTTGAACGCGGTGCGCGCTGCGTCATCCAGCAGCTTGCGCCGCTGTGCATCCGGGGCGAAGGCCTTGCCCTTTTCGATGCCGATGGTATGCAGGAAACCGCGCATGTCCATGTCCGCCGGGTCGACCGCTTCGGCTTCAATGAAGCGCGACAGCAGGTCGAAGTAACGGCCGTCCTCGGGGAACAGCATGTTGATCGGTGCACCGGTGGCATCGGGGAACTGCATCGGCAGCGCCGAATCCTTCTTGCCCAACGGATAGATCTTGGTGCGCTCGACTTCGGCCACCGGCACGCTCAGGTCTTTCGGGTCCTTGAAGAAGGTGCGCCAGAACAGGAACACGTTGTTGGTCCGCGAGCGGTAGACGAAACCTTCGGTGGGCTCCGGGCCGGTGTAGCCCGGCGGCAACAGTACATAGGTGCCGCCCTTGCCCTTGTCGGGGCCGGCCAGGCCGACGTCGCCGCGCCAGGTCTTGCCATCGATGGTCGGACCGACAATCGGCCGCTGGAAGAAATCGTCGAACATGCCCTGCACGCCGGGCGGTGCTTCGACCACCAGCGGACCGTACTTCGCCAGGTCCAGATAGCTCATGGCGTAGACCAGGTCGGAGTTCGGCGTGGTCACCAAGGTCTTGGCGTTGATACGCTTTTTCCAGGTCGGCAGGATGTTGTAGCCGGCGCCGAATTGTTTCTCCGACGCCTCCTTCATCGACCAGATGTTGATGGCCGGCAACGACCAGAGATACGACTGCACGGCACGCTGGAAAATCAGCTCGTCGATCATGCTGCGTGCGGTGGCCTCGGTCGGGAAACCGTTTTCGAAGGGCTGGTTGGCCAGCTCTTCGTACCGCGTGGCGGCATCGGCGACGCCGCTCAGGGAGACCGCCACTGCCAGGGCGGTCAGGGTGTTACGCAAGCTGCTCATGGGATGTCCTTATGTGGCGCAGTTTGAAGATAAAACATGGCATGGTTTTCAGTTGAGCTTGACCACCGCCGGCGGCGTCCACTGGCCGTTCATCGCGGCGGCTTCAGGCCAATAGGCGCGTACGTAGAGGGAGAAGTCGGCGCCCTTGGGCGCGGGCAGCCAGTTGCTTTCCTTGTCGGCACCCGGGGATTCGCTCTGCACGTACAGCGTCAGCGAGCCATCGGCATTGGGCTTGAGTGATTTGTTCTTGGTGCCCAGGGAATAACGGCCCAGCGGGTTATCCGCGAAGAAGTGCTGTTCGTTATACAAAGTCAGCGACCAGAAACCCTTGACCGGCGGCAAGGCATCTTTAGGGAAGGTCACGCTGTAGCGCTGGCCGCCATTGAGGCGCGTGCCGGACTGATCCAGGTCCTGGTAGAAGTACTTGGTCTCGATCTGCTTGTTGACGAAGATGTTCGAGCGGGCCACCGCCGTGCGCAGGAAGTAGTCGGTGCCGAACGCTGCGCCGTTGTCGATGGTGCTCCAGTGATTGGGCAACTGCTTGCCATAGTTGCGGAACTGCAACAGCGGCTTGACCACTTCGACATCAGACTTTTGCGCCTCGTCGATCATGGCCTTTTTCAGCTCCGGATCACGCTGGGCGATCTGTGCCAGTACCGACAACTGCGCATAACGTGCTTCTTCGCCGGGCAATGGCTTGGCGTCCTTGAGGAGTGCCGGCAGTTCATCGAAGAATTTTTCCGGGAGCACCCAGCGGGTTTCTTCGGCGCCTGCCGCTTCTGCCGGGAATTTCGGCGACTTGCTCCAGTCACGCTGCTTGAGCTTGCCGTCGTACTTGGACACCGGGTACATATCGATGCCGGACAAGTACTGTTGAATCGCCTTGCGATCCTCGGTTGTATCGTCCTGGAACACCCGTGGAATCACGAAACCGGTGTTGGTCTTGGCGCGGAAAACCTGGGTGATGCCCTCAGGCACCTTACCGTTCCAGTCCGGGCCGACCAGCAGGTAGAAACCGGGTTTGGTGCCGTACATCTTGCCCAGCTCGGCGAAGCTGTCGGAGCGCAGGTCTACGACCTGATACACCCAGAACCGGTCGCCGAAATCCGGTACCTGCAAGACCACCGGCTCCAGATCCAGCGCGATGCTGCCGGCGCCGTAGACCACGTCCTGGTTCGGGCAGGCCACCAGGCGTTCACCCGGCGAGATGTAATCGGTGAGCATCGACAGATGATTGATCGGCGCCACGGGCACGATGCCGCCCATCAGGCCGGCTTGCGGCAGATCCTTGAACTTCAGACGCCGGTTATAGATATTGGCCATCGGCCAACCCCAGAAATAGGCTTCGCGCGCCATCATGCGCACATAGGTTTCGGTCACCTTCACATCGGCCTCAGGCCCGGCCACGTGAGCCACCGGCTCACTCTGCGCCTGCACGGCAGTCGCGCCGAGCAACATCGCCGTTGCGAGCAGGCAAAGGGAGAAAAGAGGAGTCTTTTTCATGAAGGTGCTTCCTTGCTTGGGAGTTTTACAAAGATGTGTTCTTACTTGGAATCACATCTAGAGAAACTACCAGACGAATATGATTCGACCAAGAAGAGCCGTGAACTAAGTCATGTTGTTCGCCGCTGCTGTCCGCAAGAAAGTTTATGCCAAACTGATGTGCTTCGAGCCTTTAAACCGACCGGTTGAGCATTAGCAAACGTACTGCCAGAGCCGTCATCACCACAGCAAAGCTATAAGTGCCAAGGCGTTTGGAAAATAGGCCCTCGCGGAAACGACCATGCAGTCGACCGCTGAAGAATCCGAGCAGGGAATGGAAAATCAGTGCGATCAGCGCAAGCAATAATCCCAAGAATATCAACTGTGAGGTAACGCTACTTGCACCCACGCTGACGAACTGCGGTAGGAATACCATGAAGAACAACAGCGCTTTGGGGTTCAACAGGCTGTTGAGCGTGGCTCTGACAAAAATCTTGCGCATCGAAGCCTGTGTTGCTTGAGCATCTGTATCCACAGGAGGAGCCCTCAATGCTTGCCAAGCCAACCACATCAGATAACAAGCGCCTGCCCACCGCAGCAGGTCAAATGCAGGAGCCCAACTCATTACCAGTGCGCCAAGCCCCGTACTGACAATGATGGTCATCAGCACATCGGCCAGGGTTATTCCCAGAGCTGCGGCGATACCCGCGCGCCAGCCGTGGGCAACTGCATGACTGGTGACGATAGCCATGTTAGGGCCAGGCACTATCAGCAACAGCAAGGCTGCAACAACGAAAAGGTAGAGATTAGTGGTGTCCGGCATAAAAATACGTCCTTCGGGAAGAAGTTATGCTAACCGGTGGTGATTAGGCAGACGCAGGTACAGTGAGGGTTGATTTGGCCATAACAGTCAGGCATGAAAAAAAAGAATCTGAAAACATGTCGACTGGTTGAAAACAAAGTCAAAAACAGCCCTTGGGAGAGCGTCTGCTCTTGGCCGTTTTCAGCCGGTCACCAAAGGCAGAAAACGGCCGGAAACAGTCACTGAAAACCCATCAGCGAATTTGTAATGAGCTTCCCATTGCCCGCTCTACCTTGTTAGAGCAGGCTGGTACGGGATGAGTGACTGCAAAACTCTACTCCGCCAACCCTAACCGCAACCGGCTTCGATGGGATAAGCCGGCTTGCAAGGCAAATGCAACTATCACGGTAGATGGCGCGGAAAAGCTGCTCAGGCCGCTGCCGGAAAACATCAACCCAAGACCCAATGCGGTGGCGCCAAACCAGGCCGTCAAGCCCACCGGGTTAAACGCGACCACCCGTTCGAGCGCTGCCACGTCACTGCGTCCGTAGACAATCTGCGCCAACGCCACACCCACCCAGGCCACCACGAAAATCCCCTGATAGGCCAACGCCTTGAGGAGGTAGGCAAACACGTCCGCGAGCATCAAGCCGTAGACGATCACCCCCACCGCCACTGCCCACATCAGGTACGAACCGCGAAGGCCAATTCGACCAAAGAACGCCTGCATGTTCAGGGTTGCCAAGTAATAGTTGGCGGTGTTGATCCGGGTTTGTGTGGCCCAGACAAACAGCAATCCCCACAGGCCCATCAACTGCAAAATCGCCATCACCACCGAGACTTCGTTCAGCGCGCCTTCGTGGGGAATGCTGCTGACCAGGTAAATGCCCGCCGCGCCGTTGAGCAGAAACGTCACCGCGTAGAACGGCATGCCGAAGTTCCAGCGACCGTGGTACTCGGCGTCTTCAGGCTTGCCGAAACGCGCATAGTCGAAGGTGAACAGCATCAACACCCAGACGCCCATGTAGGCGACAAAACAATCCCACCAGCCGAATGCACCAGGCGTTGCCGGGCCGAAATCCAGCCATTGCGGCTGGTAGCCATAACGGCTGATCGATAGCCCCACCGCCACCAGCAAACCACCGAGATACACCGGCAGCAACACACCGTTGAGCTTGTCCAGCCAGTGCTGCACGCTGCCCAGGATCATCGGCACGCTGTAGAGCACCACCACCAATGCCGCCAGCGGATAGACCAGTTCCGGGTACAGGTGATTGAGCGCGACGGCGATCACCGAACCTTCGAACACCGCGTAATAGATCGCGGTCGAGAAGAAAATCAATGTCGCCAGGCACGCTCCGGTGCTGCCGAACAACAGCCGTGAAAACAACGCCACCGACAAACCGCTGCGAATCGCAAAGCGGCTGAGCACGCTGTTGACCAGTCCATAGCTGATCACCGACAGGACCATGCCGATCAGCGCATTGCGCGCACCGAACGACAACGCCAATGAAGCACCCACCACGATGTAAAACATCGCACTGCACACCGCCCACCAGGCCATGGTCAGGGACAGTCGCCCCATGCGCGCTTCGGTGGGAACAGGATGATGCGCCGGGTCTTGCCCGGTTTGACTCGATTGCGATAAAGCAGCCATATGCGTGAACTCCAAAACCAGTCAAAGGTTGAAGCGCGGGCAGCCGTCACCGCACCGAAGTGCGGCGTTGGCGTACCGTTTGGCATGGCCCGCGCTAGACGGCGGGCAGAATCAGGAAGGGAACAGCTTGCTCAGGCAGCTGAGTTTTTTCTTATAGGAACGTCGCGCTTCCAGCGCCTCTTCGAGGGTTACCGCGACAAAGCGGGCCTTCTGGTTGGGTTGCATCTGGCCGATCAAATCGAGGTCGGCGCTGATCACCGTGCCAATCATCGCGTAGCCGCCACCGGACACCGCATCACGGTGCAGCACGATGGGTTCGAGCCCGGCGGGCACCTGGATCGAACCGATCGGGTAGCAACTGTCGACGATGTTCGACGGATCAGAACCGGCACCGAACGGCTGCTCCCGGGGCTGAAAGCTCAGCGCACTACCGCCCTTGAAGCGATAGCCGATGCGGTCAGCTTCCGAACCGACCGTCCACGGCTCGGCGAAAAAGCTCTTCGCCGCCGATTCGGTCAAGCGGTGGTAGTACAAGCCGGGCACCACCCGCAGGGTGATTTCGCCACCCAATGATTGCCGTAACGCCATGGGCAAACTGGCCCCGGCGCGGCTCCTGCCACTGGCGATGCCCACCGGCAATTCGTCGCCTGCAATCAGGCGTCGCCCCTGAAAACCGCCGAGCGCCCAGCGCATAGGTGGAGCGACTGCCGAGCACCACCGGCACATCAATGCCGCCAGCCACCGCCACGTAGGCACGAGCACCGGCCTTGGGAAAGTCAAAGCGCAGTACTTGCCCGGCTTTCACCATGAACGCGGTGTCGTGGTGCATTTCCACGCCATCGACCCGTGGCGTCATGTGCGCGCCGCTGACCGCCACCAATGCATCCTGCTGAAACTCCAACTCAGGCCCGAGCAGCGTGCATTCCAGCGCCGCCAAACCTGCCGGGTTGCCGACCAGTTGATTGGCCGCGCTCAAGGCGTATTGATCCAGCGCGCCGGATGGCGGAATGCCCAAGTGGTAATACCCTTCGCGGCCCAGGTCTTGTACCGAAGTGGCGAGGCCGGGTTTGAGGACCTTGATCATGCCAACACCTCCTGCAACGACTTGGGATAGCCAACGGGATCGGCGAGGAACGCGTCCAGCGAAAACTCCACTGGCCGAATCCGCAGATCAAAACAACCGGCTTCCACTTCGGCCACCGCGTGGTCGTAGGCTTCACGGTCCATCGGTTTGAACTGCACGATGTCGCCTGGACGGAAAAACACCATGTGTTCTTTCAGGTACGCGAGGTTCTGTTGCGGGTCGTAGATCGGCGCGGGCGTGACGCCAAACATCTGATAACCGCCGGCGCCGCGCACCGAGTAAATGCAACCAAAGCAACCGCCGTGACCAAGGGTCAATTTCGGTGTGTCGGTGCGCGGACGCAGGTACTTGGGCACCTGCAACTGACGCTCGCGCTCGACCATCTGGAACATGAACGGCAGCCCGGCAACGAAGCCGACCATCGAGACAAACCACGGCGCGCCACTGTGGGCCGCGATGAATGCATCGACGTCGGCCAGACCGTTGATTCGTGCGGCGTATTCCAGGTCCGTGGCGCTCGGGTCTTGATGGCGGTCGCGAAAACGCATCAGGGTTTCGTGGGTCCAGGGATCGTTGTAGAGCACCGGAATCTCGATAATCCGCGTCTGCAAAGTGCGCTCGGCAACGGCTCCGGCCTCGGCGATTTTTACCGCTTCGAGCAAGGTGTGAGGGGCGATGCGATCCGGGTCGAAACGAATCTGGAATGAGGCGTTGGCCAGGCAGATATCGAGCACGCCATCCAGCGTCAGCCGTTCCACGGCGCGGGTGACGGCCAGTCCTTTGAAGAACGCGTCCAGGGACATGCTGTCGCTGACTTCGGCAAACAAATGCTCATCGGCGCCAAAGCTGTAGCGGATGAGAGTACTCATGCTTCACCTCCGCTGCGGCGCTCGGCCAGCCAGGTTTCCAGGGTGCCGGTGTGAAAGTCGGCGCTGTGCAGCCACGGTTGTTCCAGCAATTCTCCGTGCAGCGCCAAGGTGTTGGCCATGCCGGTGAGCGTGGTTTGCTCTACTGCCACCCGTGCGCGAGCCAGGGCCTCGGCACGATCACAGCCATGGACAATCAGCTTGGCCAGCAGCGAGTCATAGTACGGCGGCACGCGGTAACCTTGATAGAGATGGGTGTCAACGCGAACGCCCTTGCCTTGCGGCCAGATCAACGATTCGACCAGACCGGGGCTGGGGAAGAAATCCCGTGCCGGGTCCTCGGCATTCAGGCGCATTTGCAACGCGGCACCTTGGAGCTGGATGTCGCTTTGCTTGAAGCCCAGCGGCTCACCACCGGCAATGCGCAACATGGCTTGAACCAGGTCAATACCGGTGATCAGCTCGCTGACCGGGTGCTCAACCTGAATCCGCGTGTTCATCTCGATAAAGAAAAACTCGCCGGTGGCATCGTCGTACAGGTATTCCAGGGTGCCGGCGCCCTTGTAGCCCAGCGACTCGGCCAGGCGTACGGCGCTGGCGCAAAGCGTCTCGCGCTGCTGCGGATCGAGGGCCGGCGACGGTGCTTCTTCAAAGATTTTCTGCCGACGTCGTTGCAGCGAACATTCGCGCTCGAACAAATGCACGGCGTGCTGTCCATCGCCCAACACCTGTACTTCGATGTGCCGGGCGCGGCTGATAAACCGCTCCAGATACACCGCGCCGTTGCCGAATGCTGCCTGTGCCTCGCGCTGGGAACGGGGAAATTCTTCGCTCAGTTGCTCGGCGTTTTCCGCCAGCCGAATACCGCGCCCGCCGCCACCGGCCGAAGCCTTGATCAACAGTGGATAGCCGACCGATTCGGCAGCCTCGAGCGCCGACGTGACGTCGAACAGTTCACCGGGCGAACCCGGCACCACCGGTACGCCGGCCTCCTGCGCAGTACGCCGCGCCTCGGCCTTGTCGCCCATGCGGCGGATGGTATCGGGGCTTGGCCCAACGAAAATCGCACCGGCCGCGAGCACCGCTTCGGCGAAATCGGCGTTCTCCGAGAGAAAACCATATCCCGGATGGACCGCGTTGGCGCCCCTAGCTTTCAGGGCGCCGAGCAATGCCTCGACGTTCAGGTAACTTTTATCGGCACGGGCCGGGCCGAGAATGTGCACCTCGTCGGCCATGCGCGCCGCCTGGGAATCGATGTCCGCTTCGCTGCATGCGGCAACGGTGGGAATCCCCAGCTCCTTGGCGGCACGGATAATCCGCACGGCAATCTCGCCGCGGTTGGCGATCAGTAATTTACGAATGCCTTGAGTCATGATCGTGCCCTCACTCGTCGTCGAGTGTTGCGAGGACCTGACCCGGCTCCACCGGATCACCGTCTTCTACCAGGAAGGCGCTGAGGCGACCGGCCGTCCCGGCGGTCAGTTCGGAAAACTGCTTCATGACCTCGATCAGGCCAATCACCGTGTCGGCGCTGACTTGCGCGCCGACCTCGACGTAGTTCGCCGATTCGGGTGTGGCTTTGCGATAGAAAGTTCCTGGCAATGGGGTGATGACAGTGTGTTCGGCCATGTCTGTTCCTTTTGGAATAGTTGTAGAAAGGCAGGCAAAAATGAGTCGGTATTCAATCCCTGGCGTCTGTGTGCCGGGGCATTCGTCCAGCTTCAGCGCGGAGCGCGAACCTTGATCCCGGCGTTATCCAGCGCTCTGCGTGTGGCCTCAACCAACGACAGAGCACCAGGGGTGTCGCTGTGCAAACAAATGGAGTCGAATTCAATCGCCAGGTCTTCACCTTCGACCGTGCGCACCACACCTTCCTGGCAGGCCCGCAGCACACGTGCGGCCACCTGGGCCGGGTCGTAGGCGCGCACGTTGCGGGTGAAGACGATGGAGCCGCTCAAGTCGTATTCGCGGTCGGCATAGAACTCGCGAATCACCGGTTGCCCCAGCTCTTTGGCGACGCGCCAGATCACCGAGTCGGGCATGCAATACAGCAGCAACTCAGGCTCCAGGCGCTGCAGGTTCTCCACCAGCAAACGGGCGGCTTCCTCGTCCCGGGCCAGGTGCATGTACAACGCGCCATGGGGTTTGATGTGTTGCAGCGCCACGCCTTGAACCCGGGCGAGTTCACGCAAGGCACCCAACTGGTAAAGCATGTCGTCGACCAGTTCCTGCGCCGGGGCATTGATATGTCGGCGGCCAAAACCGACCAGGTCGCGAAACCCTGGATGCGCGCCGATGGCCACGCCCAGGCTTTTCGCCCGTTCGACCGTGCGACGCATGGTGCCGGGATCGCCGGCATGAAAACCGGTGGCGATGTTGGCCGAGCTGATGAAGGCCATCAGTTCATTGTCGACGCCGTCGCCGATGGTCCATGGACCGAAGCCTTCGCCCATGTCCGAGTTGAAATCTACTGCCTGCATGACGCTTGCTCCTGACGCTTGTGACTTCATGCAGGCCACGTTAAATTCCAGCCACCCCCTTGGGAAGATCTATTATCAGATGGGCCATCTTCTGAAAAACAGATACCTCGTCGTCCGGAGTTTTCATGTCACTGACCCTGCGCCAGGTCCGCTATTTCGTCGCTACGGCCGAAATCGGGCAAATCTCGCAAGCCGCGATTCATTTGAATATTTCCCAGTCGGCGGTGACCACCGCGATCAAGGAACTGGAGGGGATTCTCGGCACACTGTTGTTCCAGCGCTCGGCCCAGGGCATGAGCCTGACCGATGCCGGTCGGCACTTTCTCAATCGTGCCTATGTGATTCTGCGCAGCGTCGATGACGCGTTGAACAGCCCGCTGCCGGACATTCGCGCCAGTGGCCTGTTGCGATTGGCAGCGAGTTACACGGTGATCGGGTACTTCCTGCCGCACCACCTGCAACGCCTTGAACACTGGCACCCGGACGTGGCCATCGAGGTCCACGAACAGGAGCGCACGGCCATCGAGGAAGGCCTGCTGGAGGGTCGGTTCGACATGGCAGTGGTGCTGACCGCGAACCTGACGCACCCGGACATCGTCTCGGAAATCCTCTTCAACTCCGAGCGTCGGCTCTGGTTGCCCAGCCATCATCCGCTATGCGAACGCTCGGCCGTCAGCCTCGCCGACGTCGCGAAAGAGCCCTACATCCTGCTGACCGTCGACGAAGCCGAACAAAGCGCCATGCGCTACTGGGAACATGCGCATCAGCAGCCAAACGTGCGGGTGCGTACCAGTTCAGTCGAAGCGGTGCGCAGCATGGTCGCCAATGGCAGCGGCGTGGCAATCCTCTCGGACCTGGTGCACCGCCCCTGGTCACTGGAAGGAAAACGCATCGAAACCCTGACAGTCACCGACAAGGTGACGCCGATGAGTGTCGGACTGGCGTGGCATCGCGAGCGCGAATTCAGCCCGGCGATGCAGGCGTTTCGTAACTATTTCCACGATGCATTTCTGGCGCCGCAACAGCTGTCTGCGCGACGCTGAAATCAGCGAAAACCATGCCCTCCTTTTGTGGACTTACGATGAGAGCTTTGGGCCATTTCCGGTCTGTTGTGACGGGAAGATTTTGGCCGTTTTCTGCCCGTCACGAATGACCGGTCGTTTTCAGCCGGCCGCCACAGGCAGAAAGCAGCCAGTGGCAGCCATTCAGGCCACCCGCAATGCTTCATGGAATAAAACCGAAGAAGCCATCCCCTCCTGACCTACTCGCAACACCTCACACCCCTGAGCCGTCGTCCGTTTCCGATCAAATGCAATCCATCAAAATCGATACCCACTGTTGAGATGCCCGGTTCTCACCTACTCCCCCATGCCCGATTCACATCCCTCGTCCAAAGCCATTTCACGCGTCTTTCCAACCCAGCAATCCGTCTCTCGACTTCACTCCCGATAATTAACTTTAAGTAAACAGTGTAATAACCACGACCCCATTCAATCCTTTTAGCTCAGCTGATAATTTTAATTCAGCGCCTTAACCACATCTTTCATATGGAATTGCCCCTTGGGCATGCCGGCGTCCTTTTGCACAACCAAAAGCTCCAAACAAAAAAACAAGCCTTGAGATGCAGTGAGGAAATCAAAGTGGATAAAGACTCAGCCGTTGATTCGCTGACTGATGTGATGGCCAAGTTCACGGCCTATATCGGCAAGCGCCTGCCCACCGACGTGAAGAAAAAGACTGCCCAGTTGCGCGCAGCGGAAACCAATCCATTGGCCATTGCTGTCTATGACTCCATGGCCGAGAACCAGGACTACGCCGACAAGCTGGATCGGCCCAGCTGTCAGGACACCGGGGTGATTCAGTACTTCATCAGCGCCGGCGCCCGGTTCCCGCTGTTGGGCGAGCTGGAGAGCATCCTCGAAAACGCCACGCGCGAGGCCACCATCAAGGGCCCCCTGCGCCATAACGCGGTGGAGACCTTTATTGAGAAGAACACCGGCACCAACACTGGCTCGAAGATTCCGTGGCTGGACTGGGAGATCATTCCGGATGTCGACTATGCATTGATCGATGTGTACATGGCCGGTGGCGGTTGCACGTTGCCTGGCTCGGCGAAGGTGTTGATGCCTGGTCAGGGTTATGAAGGCATCACCGAGTTTGTCTTTGACGTCATTACGTCGCGCGGCGTCAATGCCTGCCCGCCACTGTTGGTCGGCGTGGGCGTCTCGACGTCGGTGGAGACGGCTGCCCGTTTGTCCAAGCGGGCGATTCTGCGCCCGGTGGACTCCAGCCACCCGAACGAAAGCGCGGCACTCATGGAGCAATTACTGGAGGAAGGGTTGAACGAGGTGGGCATCGGCCCGCAGGGCCTGACCGGTAACAGCAGTGTGATGGGGGTGAACATCGAGTCATCGGCGCGTCACCCTTCCACCATTGGCGTGGCCGTGTCCACCGGTTGCTGGGCGCATCGGCGCGGAAAGATCCGCATCAACGCCGACCTGTCCTACGACATCCTCTCCCATGAAGGAGTAGTACTGTGATCAAAGTCCTTAATACCCCTATCAAGGACGAGGACCTGGCCGGTCTGAACGTCGGTGACGTGGTGTACCTCACAGGCCAACTGGTGACCTGCCGTGACGTGGCGCACCGTCGCCTGATCGAGCTCAAGCGCGAGCTACCGGTAGACCTGCGCGGTGGCGCGATTTTCCATGCCGGCCCCATTGTGCGCAAGAAAGATGATGGCAACTTCGAGATGGTGTCCATCGGGCCGACCACCAGCATGCGCATGGAAAAATTCGAGAAGCAGTTCATCGAACAAACCGGGGTCAAACTGATCATCGGCAAAGGCGGCATGGGGCCTGAAACAACCGCTGGCTGCCTGGAAAACAAGGCGGTGCATGCGGTGTTCCCGGGTGGTTGCGCGGTATTGGCCGCCACCAAGGTGGAGGAAATCGAGCGCGCCGAGTGGCAGGACCTGGGCATGCCGGAAACCCTTTGGGTGAACCGGGTACGCGAGTTCGGCCCACTGATCATTTCCATCGACACCAAGGGCAACAACCTCTTCGAACAGAACAAGGTGCGCTTCAACGAGCGCAAAGGGTCGATCATCGAGAAGATCAACGCCCAGGTACGCTTCATTAAATGATCCGCGGGTGGGTGATTCTGTTCACTCAAGTACGAACAGATCACCTGTGGCGAGGGAGCTTGCTCCCGTTGGGCTGCGCAGCAGACCCCTGTTTTTTTTAAACAAAGAGCAGGGCCGCTGCGCGCCCCAACGGGAGCAAGCTCCCTCGCCACAGGTTGTGCTTCCCGATCCCATGTAATGCCCTCAGCAACACCCTTTCCTGCCAATGCCCTGAGCCTTTCTGCCACGCCTGGACCGCAGGTCCTTGCATCACCCTCCTCTCAGTAAAAACCAGGCCCACGATCCTCACGGCTCGTGCCCGGCCAATCGCTCACGTCTGCGAAAACGGCATAGACACAAAGGCTTTTCGCGCAGGATCGGTTGGAGTATATGAATTGAAACGCAAGCGATGGTTTAGCGTAAAACAACGCGATAATTAATCTGGAGTCATGAATGACGAACACCCAGGACTTGGGTTTTTTCTTCCTGCTGGCTAAACAGGGCAGCCTGGTCGCCACCGCCAGGGAGCTTGGCGTAACGCCACCGGCCGTCAGTAAACGCCTGGCTTCGCTGGAAGCACGGCTGGGGGTTCAGCTTGTCAACCGCACGACCCGCTCCATGAGCCTTACCCCCGAGGGTGAACTGTATTACGCGCATACCGCGCGCATTCTTACCCAGGTCGACGAAATGGAGCAGTTGGTCAGCAGCAGCCGCGCCACGCCCAAGGGGCTGATCCGGGTGAACGCATCACTGGGTTTCGGCCGTCGGCATATCGGCCCTGCGCTGGCGGCTTTCTACGCCCGTTATCCGGAGGTGGAAATCCAGCTGGAAATCAGTGACCACCCGCTGGATCTCGCCACCCACGGCTTCGACTTGGGCATTCGCTTCGGCACGCTGCCGGACGCTGCGCTACATGCCCGCAAGATTGCCTCGAACCGGCGGTTGCTGTGCGCTTCGCCGATTTATCTGGATAAGCATGGGACCCCGGAAAAACTCTCCGACCTGCAAAACCACAACTGCATTTTCATTCGCCAGAACGAATCCCCCTACGGTGTATGGAACTTCAACAACGGCGGGCGGACCGAGAGCATCAAGGTTCGCGGGGCCCTGGGTTGCAACGACGGTGAGGTCGCCCTGAACTGGGCGCTGGAGGGTTACGGTGTGCTGCTGCGCGCCGAGTGGGACATCGCCCGCTACGTACGCAGCGGGCGGCTGCGCCTGGTGATGGAGGACCATACCCCCACCCGCGCAGACGTGTATGCGGTCTACCCGCAGCAACTGCACCTGTCAGCCCGGGTACGCAGCCTGATCGACTTTCTGATCGAACGCTTCAAGCAGATCGATAACATCGAAGACCGCGGATAAAAAAATGCTGTCGACTCCACGGGGAAATCGACAGCTCAATGACGACCTTTCGATCAGATGTGGGAGGCTGTTTTCACACCACCCAATGGATGGGCATTTTCAGGCTGCAAGGTGAAGCTCGGGGCCTTGGCGGCTGCCACCTCCTCCACCACCTGCTCTTCACCATCGAGCACCCGTTTCAGCCGGGCTGTATCCAGCGCCCCCACCCACTTCGCAATGGCCAGGCACCCTACCCCGTTGCCGATGGTATTGGTGATGGCGCGGGCCTCGGACATGAATCGATCGACGCCCAGCAGCAGCACCATGCCTGACACCGGAATGTTGCCCAGGGAGGCCAGCGTCGCGGCGAGGATGATGAAGCCCGAGCCACTCACCCCCGCCGAACCCTTGGAGGTAAACATCAACACCGCCAGGACAATCAACTGGTCGGTCAAGGTCAATGGCGTGTTGGTCGCCTGAGCGATGAAGATGGCGGCGATGGTGTAGTAGATGGCCTGGCCGTCCGGGTTGAAGCTCAGCCCGGCGGGAATCATCATGCCGGCCACCGGCTTGGAGCACCCTGCCTGTTCCATTTTGGTGATCATCTGCGGCAGCACCGACTCCGAGGAACTGGTGCCCAGTACGGTGAACAGCTCTTCCTTGATGTAGCGCAGGAACTTCCACAAGCTGAACCCGCTGTAGCGGCAGATCGGCCCCAGCACGAAGATCACGAACACCACGCAGGTCAGGTACACACAGGCCATCAACTTGCCCAACGAGAACATCGAGCCGAAACCGTATTTACCGATGGTGAAAGCAATGGCCCCGAACGCGCCGAGGGGCGCCAGACGCATCACCATATTGACGATGTTGAACATGCCGCGCATGAGGCTGTCGATGACGTCGATGAAGATCCTGGCGCGGGGGCCGGCATTGGCCAGGGCTACGCCGAGCAGGATAGAGAACAGCAGGATCTGCAGCACATTCCCCTTGGCGAAAGCATCGACGATGGTGTCCGGAATGATGCTCAGGATGAAATCCATGAACGAGTTGTGCGGTGCCTGGGTGGTGTAGGTGGCAATGCTGGAGGTGTCCAGTGCCTTGGGGTCGATGTTCATGCCGGCACCAGGCTTGAACACATCCACCACGATCAGGCCGATGGCCAGGGCCAAGGTGGACACCACTTCGAAGTAGAGCAATGCGCGCACGCCCACACGCCCCAGTTCCTTCATGTTTTCCATGCGTGCGATGCCGCTGACCACTGTCAGGAAAATCACCGGGGCGAGGAGCATCTTGATCAGTTTGATGAAGCCGTCGCCGATGGGTTTGAGCGCTGTCCCTGTTTCGGGAAACAGCACCCCGACGATTGCACCGAGTACGACGGCGATGAGTACTTGTACATAGAGTTTGCCGAGTATGCGTTTCATGGCGGACCCTGAATTTTTATTGTTGTCAGGAAATGCCCGGGAGTCCGGTCCGAGTGACCGGCCCCCGTGGCGCAATAGCACGATAAGGAAGTGTTTAACGCCGCAGCAGCGCAATGACTGCGTCAGTCACCTGGCGAGTGGTGGCCGTGCCGCCCAGGTCAGGGGTATGCACGCCCGCCTCGGTCACGGCTTCGATGGCCGACATCAACTGACGCGATGCCTGCACCTCGCCCAGATGCTCGAGCATCATGGCGGCGGTCCAGAAGGTCGCGATCGGGTTGGCCACGCCTTTGCCGGTGATGTCAAAGGCGGAGCCGTGGATGGGCTCGAACATCGACGGGAATTTCTTGCCCGGGTTCAGGTTGGCGGTGGGCGCGATGCCCAGGCTGCCCGACAGCGCAGCAGCCAGGTCCGAGAGAATGTCGGCGTGCAGGTTGGTGGCCACGATCACATCCAGGGTGGATGGCTTGAGCACCATGCGGGTGGTCACGGCGTCTACCAGCTCCTTGTCGATTTTCACGTCAGGGAAGTCCTTCGCCACTTCGTAGAAAATCTCATCCCACAGCACCATGCCATGGCGCTGGGCATTGGACTTGGTGACCATGGTCAGGTGCTTGCGTGGCCGGGTACGCGCCAGCTCGAAGGCAAAACGATGGATTCGCTCGACACCGGCACGGGTAAACACCGACACCTCGGTGGCCACCTCTTCCGGCAAGCCCCGATGCACCCGGCCACCGTTGCCGGAGTACTCGCCTTCGGAGTTTTCGCGGATCACCACCCAATCGATCTCGTGGCCGTTGTTCAGTGGGCTTTTTACACCCGGCAACACGCGAGCCGGACGCACGTTGGCGTACTGGTCGAAGCCTTGGCAGATCGGCAGGCGCAGGCCCCAGAGGGAGACGTGGTCCGGCACATTGAGCGCACCCACGGCGCCAAAGAAAATGGAATCGAAGGTCTTGAGTTCTTCCAGGCCACCTTCGGGAATGTAGTGGCCGTTTTTGAGGAAGTTGTCAGAGTTCCAGTCAAAGTGCTTGAAGTCCAGGGCAAAGGTGCCCAGGCATTCGGCCAGTGCCTTGAGCACTTCAACACCCGCGTCGATCACCTCCACGCCGATACCGTCACCAGGAACCGCTGCAATTTTGTAAGTGTTCATCGTCAACTCCACCTTTTATTTTCGTGCGCCTTCGAAGGGAGATCAGCCGGCGTGTGGCTGGAATATACGAAGTGAGCAACAGGCGTTGGTTAACTCAAAATCACTACATTATTAAATTCAATTCATTAATTGCTGCTGGGCTTACTACACACGCCGTTATTGGCATCGCTGGATTATTCAGGGGTGACTGCGACAGGCAGCTCTGGGTCCAGCCTGTGTGAAAACGCCTGCAATTTACGCGAGGGTATGGCGCTACTAGCTATGAGGCGTTCGCAGCTGGGCCGAAAAGCTATCGATACCTATCTGATAATCATAAAAATAAATCAGGAGGCGGTCGTGAAGCTGGAAAAGCGTAGTATCGAGTTTGTCCCTCACAGTGAACGTTACGGAACGCCACGGCGGTTGTTCACCATCTGGTTCAGTTCCAATTTCCAAGTGACCGCTTTGATGGTCGGTACGCTGGGTATCGCCTCGGGGTTGAGCTTCGGCTGGACATTGCTGGGCCTGCTGATTGGCAATCTGGTCGGCACCGTGTTCATGGCCGCGCACTCCGCCCAGGGACCTCACTTGGGGGTTCCACAAATGATCCAGAGCCGGGCACAGTTCGGTGTTTACGGCGCCGCGATCCCCCTGCTGGTAATGGTCACGGCGGCGGTGCTATTTCTTGCCGCCAGTGGCGTCTTGATGCGCGATGCCTTAAAGGCGCTGGTGCCAATGAGCGACGACCAGGCCATTGTGGTGGTCGGCATTCTGACTTTCATCATTGGTTTTATAGGCTACGAGCTGATCCACCGTATGGGGGCGTGGATGAGCCTGTTATCTACCTTGGTGTTTGCAAGCGCCTTGGCCTTGATCCTGCTGCACCCCAGCGACGCGGCATCAACAACCGTCTCAGGTACGGGCTTTACGTTGGCGGCCTTTAACCTGGTCATAGCGCAGGCTGCCTCCTGGACCTTGGGTTACGGCCCCTACGTGGCAGACTACTCGCGTTACCTCCCCGCGAACGTGAGCACCCGTGCCACGTTCTGGACAACCTATTGTGGTTGCGCGCTGGGCTCTTTTGCCATGATGGCATTAGGCGCTTTACTGGCAGTAGCGATACCTGCAGCGCTTGAGCGCGACCCTGCAACCGCCATTGCCATGTTGTTTGGCCCGTGGGCACCTTTGGTACTGGGCGTGATCGCGCTTGGCGTCATCCAGTACAACGTACTCTGCTTGTACAGCGCCTATATGTCTTCGGTCACGATATTCGGAGCCTTTGGAGGGCTCAAATACGTCACGGCTCCAGCAAAAGCATTGGTGATGGCCATTTTGACCGTTGCTGCGACCCTGATCGCCATAGCCACCCAGTACCGTTTTGACACGTTTTTTGCGGACATTCTGATCGGTCAGTTGTATTTGCTGATTCCCTGGAGTGCGATCAACCTGGTTGATTACTACTGGGTGTGTCGCGGCCACTATGAAGTAGGTGACCTGTACGACCCTAAAGGCCGCTACGCCCGCTTCAACGGGCGAACCCTCATGGTCTATGCCGTTTCGATAATCGGCACGATTCCCTTCATGAAACTCTCGTTCTACACAGGCTTTGTAGCGAACTGGCTAGGCGCCGACATTAGTTGGGCGATGGGGTTGGTGTTGGCCGGGGGGCTGTACTGTGCGGTCAACAGCCGACCCGTTGTTAAAAGCTCGCGCATGTTTGGTCAAAGATCTCTCGAATAGGCGAAGCCAGATACGTCATCAACGCTTCGCCTGCAGCCATTCGACGATACAGTGAATTGTCCCCGGTTTGATAGATGCTTTGGGGGGCTGCTTTTGGCTGGTTTCAGTCCTTCGCGACAGGCATCGATCGGCCAATTTCTGCCGATGCTGACCGGTAGCCATGAGTCGCCGGCAGCCCGTACGTCAACGCAAGTCCCAAGGCCGATTACAAGGCGTATAACTATCAGATCAAAAGGCGGGTCACCCGGAACAGGCCCTCCAAAGGCAGCGCCCGGGCCATCCGCCCCAGGCCTGATCGGCGCCTGCGGCGCGGAGCGATGTGATGAGTTGCAGAGCATGGCGATGGGCTCGCAAGAGCCTTCTTGGCTGTATCGGGCTGACCTTGCTGGTCGCTCCACTGTGCGCCAGCGCCATGTACAAGTGCCAAGCCAGGGACGGAGCCATCAGCTACACCAGCCAAGCCATCGCCAGCGCCCGCTGCACTCGCCTCAATGGCGTGGCCGGCGCCGGTGTCGGCACCAAGGCAATGGCCCTGCCACGGTTTGTGCAGGACGAGAACTCAGGCGCGGTGCGGGTTCGGGTGTTCACCTTCATCCACAGGGGTGTTCGTCAATATGTGAGCCGGCGCCCCGTCGGGATTTCCGCACGGGTCGATGTCATTGATCTCTTTTTCATCAAGGGCTGCTACCTGTGCAGGGCGCCGAAGGATTTCAAGGTCGCCTCACTGCGCCTGGACACCCAATCCTATCGCCGGGAGATCGAAGCCGCTTCGGGTCTTTATGGTGTCGATCGGGCGCTGGTCCGGGCAGTGATACATGCCGAATCGGCGTTTCGCCCCTACGCCATTTCCGAAGCCGGCGCCCAGGGGCTGATGCAGTTGATGCCCGCCACCGCCGAGCGCTTCGCCGTGGACGATCCGTTCGACGCACGACAGAACATTCGTGGCGGTGTGCGCTACCTGGCCTGGCTGCTCAAGCGTTTCAACGGCAACCAGGTGCTGGCGTTGGCAGGCTACAACGCCGGCGAAGCGTCCGTGGTCGAGTACAACGGGGTGCCTCCCTACGCCGAGACGCAATCCTACGTCACCCTCGTGCAGTCCTTGACCGAACGCTATCGCAACCATCGCTAGTGCCGCAGGACGCACGACCCGAAACAAGTAATACGCCGGGCGGGAAATGACTCAAGCGATCTTCCACGCTCACCGGTCGCTATCGGCTGTGGATTCAACCGGTCGTTGCAACAGATTGGCTGAATCGTTCAGCGGGCGTTTCGCAATTCCGTGTTTTCCGAGGGCGGCTATTGAGCGGCCTTGGCTCTCCATCGGCAATTGCGATGAATAGAGCTACGCTTGTCTGCTATGGAGGGACTTTGCGCAGTCCTTCATAGGGCAGCGGAGCCAAAAAACATGGATATTGAACAGGATGTTTATCCTGCGGCCACCATTCTGGTGGTCGATGACACGCCAGACAACTTGATGCTGATGACCGACCTGCTCAAGGACAGGTATCGGGTCAAGGCCGCCAACAGCGGCGAAACGGCGTTGCGCGTGCTGCAAAACAACCCACTGCCGGACCTGATCCTGCTCGACATCATGATGCCGGGGCTGTCGGGTCATGAGGTGGCCCGTCAGCTGCAGCAAGATCTGCGCACCCGCCAGATTCCAATCATTTTCCTCACGGCCCTGGCGTCAATGGAAAACGAAATCCAGGGCCTGGAGCTGGGCGCGGTCGACTACATCACCAAGCCGATCAGTCCACCACTGGTCCTGGCCCGGGTGCAGACCCAACTGAAGATCAAGGCCGCGGCTGACTTCCTTCGCGATCAGAACGACTTCCTTGAACAGGAAGTCCAGCGCCGCACCCGTGAGGTCATAGCCATTCAGGACGTCACTATCCAGGCCATGGCTTCACTGGCCGAAACCCGCGACAACGAGACGGGCAACCACATCCGTCGTACCCAACACTACGTCAGGCTGCTGGCCGAGCTGCTGCGCGATCACCCGCGTTTCAATCCGTTCCTGAACGATGACAGCATCCGCCAGCTGTTCCGGTCGGCACCCCTGCACGATATCGGCAAGATCGGCATTCCTGATCACATCCTGCTCAAGCCGGGGCGATTCACCCCGGAAGAATTCGAGATCATGAAGACCCACACCACCCTGGGGCGCGATGCCATCCAGCGTGCAGAGGATCAGTTGGGCCTTTCGGTGGACTTTCTGCGCATGGCCAAGGAAATCGCCTACAGCCACCAGGAAAAGTGGGATGGCAGCGGCTACCCGCAGGGACTGGTTGGCGAAGAAATCCCGATGAGTGCCCGATTGATGGCGGTGGCGGATGTCTATGACGCGCTGATCAGCCGTCGTGTGTACAAAGCTGGAATGCCGCATGAACAGGCCGTGGAGATCATTCGGCAAGGGCGCGCGAGCCACTTCGACCCAGACGTCTGTGATGCCTTCCTTGCCAACGCCGAGCAATTCCATGTCATCGCCGAGCGTTTTACGGACAGCGACCAGGACATGGCCAGGCTGGTCGACCTGCATCGCACTCTCCAGAAACCCTGAACGGTCAACGCGCCGGTTTTTCATTAACGGGAATTGCCATGACCCGAGTACTCGCTCAGCTTGAACGCCTGCCTCTTCGTATCAAGCTGATCCTCGGCTTCGCGACGCTGGGGGCGCTGGTTCTGGTGCTCGGCGTGCAGAGCCTGCGTACCCAGGATTTGTTGAAAACGGATATGCAGAGGCTGTACCAGCATGAGTTGGCGGGTATTGAACCCTTGCAGGAAGCACGGGTGCAGATGTCGCATCTCATGCAGGGATTGCAGCATGCCGTCGGCGGCAACAACGCAGATGATCGTAGCAAGGGCATCGAGCAATTTCGTGAGGCTCGACAACATCTTCAAGAGGCGCTGCTACAGACACAACCGACCCTCTGGCGCGAGGAAAACCAGGAGCGATTCGCCACGTTCGAGGTTTTGTTGAAGCGTTTGCTGCACGACAGTGAGGCAGCACTGGAACTGGCCGCTGGGGATCAGGCGCAAGCCTTGCGGATGATCAATAGCATCGGGTTCCAGGGGCTGGATGAGCGCGGGGACAACTTGCTCAAGGAGATGGCGCGAATCAAACAGGCCTCCATTCATGACACGGCCAAACAGATCGCAGACTTTGCCGGGCGCAGCACCCGGCTCACTTATCAATTGCTGCTGGGCGGCCTGGCACTGGCGTGGTTGATGGGATGGTTGATCAGCCGCTCGATTCGCCTGCCCCTTTACCGGGTTCGCGCCGCCGTTGACGAGCTGACCGCCGGCCGACTGGACGGGACGATTCCCCATACCGATCTGCAAAATGAAACCGGTGATCTAGCGCGTGCCATCGCGACGCTGCAGACCGAGTCGCAACAATTGGAACGCCAACGCTGGGTCAAGGCGCAAACCGAGCAACTCCAGGCTGACTTGCCACAAGCGGAAACGCCACGGGAGCTGGCCCAGGTCTTTTTGCGGCATATGGCGAGCATGCTCGGCATCTACCGGGGCGTGCTCTATAGCCTGCAAGAGCAGGATCAAAGCCTGCAATTGATTGGCGGTTACGCGACCGATCCCGATTACCCGCCAGCGCCGATGGTGGCTCTGGGAGCCGGCCTTCTAGGGCAGTGCGCGCTGGATCGTGCGCCCCGTGAATTGCAGGGGCTGACGCAGCCGCTCGGACGCTTGCATTCGCAGTTGGGTGAAGTGCCGGCCAGCTATCTGCTGGTACAGCCGGTTTTGCGTGGTGAGCGTCTGCTCGGCATGCTCGAGCTGGCGGGTTATCAAGCGCTGGGGGCCCGTGAACAGTCGCTGTTGCAGGAGGCCATGCCACGCCTGGCCGGTGCCATGGCGGTGATGGAGCGTCATCTGGCGGTGCAATCCTTGCTGAGCGAGACCCGGCGCCAGGCCGATGAAATGGGTCAGCAGGCCTTGCGGCTGGAGCTGCAATCCAAGGAGCTGGAGGCACAACAGACTGCCTTGCGTGCCACCAAGGCCTGGTACCGCGCGATCCTCGAGGCGGCACCGGACGGCATGATCGTCATCAATGCCGAGGGCGAGATCCTGATGACCAACCCGCAGCTGGACACGCTGTTCGGTTATGCCACGGGTGAACTGGTGGGCGAGACCATCGAGCGGCTGGTGCCTGACGCGGCGCGCGGTCGGCATGTGGCGTTGCGCAATGGCTTCATCGCCCATGGCAGCACCCGGCAAATGGGCGCGAAACTCGATGACCTCAAGGGCCTTCGCAAGGATGGCAGTCTGTTTTCCGTGGAGATCGGCCTGTCGCACTTGCCGCTTCTGGAGGGGCGTGGCACGTGCATCTGCGCTTCTGTTCGCGATGTCAGCGAGCGACGGCAGATGCAAGCGGCGCTCAAATCCAGCGAAACGCAGTTGCGTGCGGTATTGGACAGCAGTCCGGTGGCCATGCTGATCCGTGGCGATGATGGCCGCCTGAGTTACTGCAACCCGGAGCTGGAGGGCCTGTTCGGCGTCAGCCGCGAGCAACTGGGCGAGATGGATGAAAGTCGCTTCTGGTGCGATGCACAAGCACACGACCGCTTCCTGGCCGCAGCCGCCAAGGGCGCGGTTTTAAACTTCGAGGCCAGCCTGCAGCGCGATGGAGGAGAACGTTTCGAGGTCTTGCTCTCGGCCGTACCCTTGACACTCGGTGAGCGCAACATCAGCGCCAGTTGGTATTACGACATCACCGACCGCAAGGCCGCCGAGGCGCAAGTGCAGCACGCCCGTGAGATCGCCGAAGAGGCGACACGGGCCAAGAGCGAATTCCTCGCCAACATGAGCCATGAAATCCGCACGCCGATGAATGCCATTATCGGCATGAGTCACCTGGCGCTGCGCACCGACCTCGATAACCGGCAGCGCAACTACATTGTGAAGGTGCATCGTTCGGCGGAGAACCTGCTGGGGATCATCAACGACATCCTTGATTTCTCCAAGATCGAAGCCGGCAGGATGGACCTGGAGCTTATTCCGTTCCGCCTGGAAGACGTGCTGGAGAACTTCACCAACGTGGTGGGCCTGAGGGCCGAGGATAAAGGTCTGGAACTGCTCTACAGCACGGTAGCCGATCTGCCGACCGCACTGATTGGCGACCCGCTGCGGCTGGGCCAGGTCCTGGCCAACCTGGGCAACAACGCGACGAAGTTCACCGAACAGGGTGAAATCGTGCTGGGCATCGAGCGCGTCGGGAGTGACGAGGGCACGGTCGAGCTGCATTTCTGGGTGCGCGACACGGGCATCGGCATGAGCGAAGAGCAATGCCGGAGAATTTTTCAGTCTTTCATCCAGGCCGACAGTTCCACCACTCGCAAGTACGGAGGGACCGGCCTGGGCCTGGCGATTTCCAAGCGTCTGGTGGAGATGATGGGAGGCCGCATCTGGGTCGAAAGTACACTGGGCAGCGGTTCGACCTTTCACTTTTGCGTAAGTCTGGGCCTGCAGGCAGCGGCGACTGCGCGGCGCATGTTCACCGCCGATGAGCTGATGGGTATCCGCGTGCTGGTGGTCGATGACAACGCCAGTGCCCGGGAAATTCTTTCGGGCATGGCGCACAGCTTCGGCGTCGAAGTGGACGTCGCCGAAAGTGGTCGCATGGCCCTGCGCATGCTGGCGCAGGCCGAGAAGGATTCGCTGCCTTTCGACCTGGTCCTGATGGACTGGCGGATGCCGGGCATGGATGGGGTGGAGACAGTCCGCCAGATGCGCTGCGCCAACCTGGCACGCACACCGTCGGTCATCATGGTCACCGCCCTTGATCGCGAGGAGTTACTTGAACAGGCCAGGCACCAGGACGTACATCTGCCGGTGGTGCTGACCAAGCCGGTCACGCCGTCCACCTTGCTCGAAGCCATAGGCACAGTGTTCGGCAAAGCGCCCCAAACCGTTACCCGCGCCCATGAACGCAACGAGCAGAGCGCTGACAACGTGGCACGCCTGAAGGGGGCGCGCCTGCTGCTGGTGGAGGACAACGAACTGAACAGGGAGCTGGCGTGCGACTTGTTGCAAGAGGCAGGCATCGAGCTCGAACTGGCAGATGATGGCCAACAGGCACTCGACAGGTTGGCCCGGGACAGCGATTTCGACGGTGTGCTGATGGACTGCCAGATGCCGGTGATGGACGGTTATACCGCGACCCGCAGGATTCGCCAGCAATCGAACTTCGCGGCATTGCCGATCATCGCCATGACCGCCGACGCCATGGCCGGGGACCGCGAACGCGCCCTGGCCTGCGGCATGAATGACCACCTGTCCAAGCCATTGGATGTAGACAGCATGTTCGCCACGCTGGCCAGGTGGATCCAGCCACGGCCCGGGCGTGACGGCCGGGCGCGGGAGGTGACCGTTGCCGAGACATCCGGACAGTTGCCCGCCGAGCTTGCAGGTATCGATCAGGTCGCCGGGCTGGCTGCCTGCTCGGGCAAGACGGCCCTTTACTTGCGACTGCTGCGCACATTCCATGAGACCCAGAAGAACTTCGTCGCACAGTTCAAAACGGCAATCACCGATGCCGATCCGACGGCGGCTGTTCGAATGGCTCACACGTTGCGTGGTAACGCGGGGAACATCGGCGCCAGGGCGCTGGCACAGGCTGCAGCCCAGCTGGAACAAGCGTGCCGGGCTGGCGAGCCGAGCGATGGCGTGCAAGCTCACTTGACCGAGGTCAGGCAGTGTTTGATACCCGTTTTGAGCGCGCTGGCGCTTTTGCCCGAGGAAAAAACGGCTTCAGGGGCGCAGCCGCCGCAACACGAGGCGCAACTCAGTGACCGGCTCACCCGGCTCGGGCAATTATTGGCCGAGAGTGACACCGCCGCCATCGAGGCGCTTGATGAGTTACGGCGCCTGTCCCTCGATGATGCATTGGCCAGGCGTCTGAGCCGGGTAGCGCAGCAGCTCGAGCGCTTCGACTTCGATCGGGCCCTGGCGTTGCTGCAAGGCGAAATCGAACGCTCCGCCCTGCCCCCCGAATGACCAGAGTGCACCGACAGCAAGGAACCGGATGTCGCTTAGTACCGATAGGTGGCCTGCACGGAAATGCCATTGGCACTATTGCGGTAGTTGGCACTGTATTGCGGTTGAAGACCGGAGTCGTTCGACTGCTTCACCGAGACTTTGGAATCCCAGAGATAACCATAAGCAAAGTCTATCGTCAGATCCGGACTCGGTGAATAAGCCCCCCCCAGGGTCACGGCCTGGCGATTGCCAACCGGAACGCGCACGCTGCGATCGGCATTTCTGATGGGCGAAGGATCATAGGCGTAGCCCGCACGCAGCAGCCATTGTTGGTTCCATTGCCAGGAGGCGCCAACGGCGGTGCTCCAGGTGTCCCGCCAGTTCATTTCTTCGGTCACACTTCCCAGCCCCGCCGCCTGGCCCAGGGGAGTAAGGCCGCTGTTGACGGCCTCGACCTTCTTGATCCGGCTCCAACGCTTCCAGGTGGTCCCCAGGTAGCCGGTCCAGCGACTGTTGAAATGATGGGTGATGGACGTGTCCACGGATTCGGGCATCGTGAGGTCTATCTTGTTGTCATAATTTCCATCCAGCGGGACAACGCTCGGGGAGCCGGAAATCTCGGTATGCCCTTTTAGTTCATAGTCCACCTTCGAGTGATAGTTAATCCCCCAACGGGTAGCCTCGGTAAAGTCAACCAGGAGGCCGACGTTGTACCCAAGTGCGGTGTCATCGCCTTTGATGGTGACCCGTGTGTCCTCGCCGTTGTTCAGGGCGCCGGTGGCCAGGTCGTTCTGAAGTTTTGCATTGAAACGGTTGATGGTCGGTCCACCACCAATGGATAGGGAATCGTTGATCCGCCAGGCAACGGTGGGCTGCAGCGTTATTTCCTTGGTCGTGCTGTAGGAACCATGGTAACGACCCTGAAAGCTGCTCTCGTAATCATTGATCAGACCGCTCGGAGCATAGAGACCCAGGCCAATCGAAAAACGATCGTCCAGCGGGGTCGACATGTAAGCGAAGGGCACAACACCCAATGGTACCGAATCCCCTTTATTCGTTCCCGGGGCACTGCTTTGCGCATCACTGATGTCGTCACTCACCGAGACGACCGCGGCTCCGCCGGAAATCTCGGTACGCTTCAGTTTGGTCAAGCCCGCAGGGTTGCCAAAGATGGTGCTGGCGTCCAGCGCGGAAGATGACCGTCCCGCATACGCAGTTCCCGCACTGCTTGCACTTTGTTCGTTAAGGGCAATGCCATTGGCGCTTGCGCTTGTTGAAACGCTGAGTATTACCGCGGCACCTGTGAACCTGATCCAGGAAGACACTTCTCGCACAGCTGAGAGACACGGGGTTGCACGGTTGCTCAGTTTCATTTCCCACCTCGTATTGTTTTTATTGATTGGTGCGCAGGCAAAGCTTCGCCTTCCGGTGCACTTGGCAGTGCCGGCAGGCGTTGTGCGAAGTTGTGAAAGGCCCTGTCTGACAACTACCAGGGCCGAGGTGCCGAACTTATGAAGCCGGAATCATTTGAGCCACTCCACTTGAAAGCTATAGCGACCAAGAAGGAGGGCCAAAGACGCTTGATCTGTTCCGGCGCGGATGCACGCGACTAACCCACGTTGTTCATGCTGGATGACCTCGACCGCAATGTCCTTCAGACACATGCGTTCCACTTCCTGCCGAACGACTCGGGTCACTTCGCGCTGCTGCAAGGCGGGCTTGAAGATTTTGCCAACGGCCGTCAATGGCAGTGCTTCGAGGATTTCGATCCGCTTGGGAATGGCCGCCCGCTCACTGATGTGGTGCTGAGCAAATTGCTCAAGCTCTTCAATATTGCAGACGTGGCCTGGTCGCAGTTGCACGTAGGCGACCGGCACTTCGCCCGAATAGGCGTCCGGGCTGCCGATGGCCGCCGCCAACGCCACCGCCGGGTGGGCTTGCAGAGCCTCTTCGATTTGCTTGGGATCGATATTGTGGCCGCCGCGGATAATCAGTTCCTTTTTACGCCCGGTCAGCCAGAAGTAGCCATTTTCATCCTGACGCCCCAGATCGCCCGTGTTCAGCCAGCGCTGACCATTGATCTCGATCCACAGACCCCGGTTATGGCTGTCCTCAACGTAGCCCTCGAACAGGTTCGGGCCTGTGATGGTGATCACGCCAATTTCGTTGGAGTCAGCGTCGCGCAGATACTCTCCAGCGTCATCGAGCATGACTGCGCGCATGTCCTGATAGGCAATCCGTATACCTATGGAGCCGATGTAGCGTTCACCATGGGGCGGGTTGACCGAAGAGACGCACGCGCCCTCAGTGAGTCCATAACCTTCGAGGATCTTCACCCCGGTCCGGCCTTCGAACGCCCGGAAAAGTTCGACCGGCATCGGCGCGGCACCACACATGGCATAACGAAGGCTGGACAGGTCGCGGCCTTCCAGCTCGTTTTGCAACAGTGCTGAATAGACGGTTGGAACGCCGGAAAAGAAGTTGATGCCGAAGTACTCAACCATCTCCCAGAAGCGTGGGATCACACCCTCACCGCGATAACCCTGCGGCGTGCCGAGAATGACATGATCACCCTGGGTCCAAGGCATCAGGCCGGTCACCAGCTGTGCATTGACATGGAACAGCGGCAACCCGCAAAAGATGACCTGACCACTGCCGCGTGGTTGCATGTGCATGGCCATGGCCCACGCATTGAAAACCTCCGCCCCATGGGTACGCATCGCAATCTTGGGCAGGCCGGTGGTACCGCCGGTGCAGAAGTAAGAGGAACGATCCTCCGGGCGAAACAGCCGGGCACTCTTCAAGTGCGTGCCTGGCTGAGCGTCCATCAGCGTGCGTAACTCGTGAATCGAGGTGCCCTTGTGCAACTCACGTTCTGTTTCTGCCAGGGATTCAAGGGATTCACGCTGAGCTGCATCAACGTAAGGCCCCATGCCAACCCAAACGACGTGCTTGATCCGGGGAAGTTGATCCAGCTGTGAAGCCAGCTTGGGCCACAGGTCGCTGCCCGGAGTCGGCGCGAGCGTGACCACCACGCTGGCGTTCGCGGCCCGCAACAAGGCCGCTATCTGCTTGGCCTCTTGCAGTGGATTGATCGCCATGACGATACCGGCCGCTTCACCACCCCAGATGGTGAAGTGGGTTTCCGGCAGGTTGGGCAGGATGAAGGCCAGCACTTCCCCCGGGGTAATGCCCAGGTCATGGAAGGCATTGCCCGCGCGAGTGATGTCGGCGACGAGTTCGGCATAGCTCCAGTGATGGGTGTTCCTGAAACGGGTAGCGTCGGCGAAGAAACTCAGTGCCGGCGCATTGGGGCCAAGCTCGGCTGCCCGGGTCAGTGCTTCATAAGTGCTTGAAGCCAGGCCACGCTCTGCCAGCGGGACCTGCTCGATACGTTCAATGTCGCTCAGAGATCGCACCATCATTTTCAGGCCTCCTCTACGACTCGGTTGCGTTGCACACCCAGGTCGATCACGCCATCGGCACTGCGAATACGCGCCTCGACCACGTCGCCTGCCTTGAGATACTGCGTCCGCCCTTCCTGCGCCTTGAGGAAAAATTTCCATTTGGTGGCTTCCGGCATCAGGGCGGCAATGCGCTGTTTGGCCGGCGAAGGGATGGTCAGTGCGCATCCCGCAGGCGTACCGGTGGCGATCAGGTCGCCGGGGGCGAGATCCTGGACGGTGGAGAGTTCGGTCAGAGTTTCAGCGGGGCCATACACCAGGTTGGCCGTGCTGTCGCTTTGTCGGACTTCGCCGTTGACCGTCAGGCGCAACTGCAGGGCTTTCAGGTAATGCATGCCCTGGGCATCCAGCAGGCTGAGATACGGGCCGACCGGACCAAAAGTACGGAAGCTCTTGCCCTTGTAGAACTGCATCTGCGGGATCTGGATGTCGCGAGCCGAGTAGTCGTTGACAATGACCACACCTGCAACGAACTCATGCAGGTTGGCGTCATTGACGGTCACTGCGCCGCTGATTGCGCGTTTCATCACCAGCCCGAGCTCGATCTCATAGTCAAGGAAGCGCACGGTGCGCGGCTTGATCAGGACACTGTCTGCGGCCACCAGGCAGCTGCTCGCCTTGGTGAACATCATGTTGTATTTCTTCGCATCCGGGTCCATGCCCGACTCGATCATGTGCTGCCGGTAGTTGGCCCCCTGGCAGACGAACTGTTGGTTGCGGGTGACCGGCGACAGCAGCTTCACTTCGTGCGCCTCCAACTGCGTACCTTCGAGTTTTGCGAGGTCGTCGATACTGTTCTGGCAGATGAAGTCACCCGTGGTCTCAAAAGTGCCCGGGACAATCGTGATACGGTCTTGGCGCAGCACGCCCCAGTGGATACCGTTCTCAAACTCAAAGCGGACGACGTGTACAGCGGACATTGAAGGTACTCCTGGGGCAGCGTTTGTCCCGCGCTCGATGGCGCGAGAACTGTGGTGTTGTTCTGAGAGTGGGCTGGCGACGCGGTAGATCAA
Organism: Pseudomonas sp. B1(2018); assembly: GCF_003097365.1. Taxonomy (NCBI): domain Bacteria; kingdom Pseudomonadati; phylum Pseudomonadota; class Gammaproteobacteria; order Pseudomonadales; family Pseudomonadaceae; genus Pseudomonas; species Pseudomonas sp. B1(2018). The sequence continues at coordinate 110,001 of NZ_PYUK01000015.1, read as the reverse complement.
CGAGCCGCTGGCGATCAAGGCTCCGGCTTTGAGTAGGTCTCGCCGGCCATACCGTGTAGCGATGCCCGACATGGCGGCCGCTCTACCCGAACATCCGCATCAGCGTGATCAACTTGCGAATCGTCAAGTCCGGGCTGCGTCGCAGGTTGCGGACCAGCGCTCGCACATTGCTCAAGCTCATCTTGGGTTTTGTGAAACGCTTGGGCATGCGCTGCCCCCACTGCGCCATTGCTTCCGGGCTCACGGGATGGATGCCCGTAGGCCGAGTGGCCGTGAACACATCCCCGTCGCAGTAATGCTCGTGCTTGTCGCCCCATGGGTCTTGCCAGTAATCGAAGATCTGACTGCCCAGGATGTGCCGGCCGATCCCCCAGGCGTGTTCCCACCCCTGCTCCCGCAGGACGCGCTGCCCCATGCCCACCGCATCTGCATCGACGACTTCATAGGCACTATGGCTATAGGCAGCCATGAACCCCTGCGCTATCGCGAGCGTATGGTGTGCGGCGGGCGTTTCGCCGAGGTCAAGGCGCATGAAGGCGACGATAGGCGAGCCGTCGGGCAGTACCTGCACATCGCTGGGAATAAATCCGAAATGCCGGGTGTACCAGGCACAGGTCGACTGGTAGTCGGCCACTTCAATCACGATATGACCGAGTTTGAGTACCTCAGGCGGAGCCATCGGCGGGCGTTGTGTGGCGTTGATTCGCGGTTGCTGCTGCGCCAGGTTCCAGGATAGAGGCGCCCTGTGTACCAGAGGTCTGGCTGGCGTCCGGTCGAAAACAGCTTCCACGATGAAACCGGAAGGATCCTTCAGATGGACGCAATACCCGCCTCCAGGATGTTCCGACTTCTCGATCGATGACGCACCCGGGATCCGGGTCAGTTTTTCCAGATCGTCGAGAGACTCGACAGCCAATCCGAACCCGACAAACCGTGCCTGCTCGGCACGCTGGACGCGATAGCAGTAGGAGCTTGCTTCAGCAGCGCGTAGATAGAGCGTATCGGCATCCTGCTGAGCTACCGTCAGGCCGAAGTCCGTCAGGAAGCGCGCCGCCTGGTTCAAGTCCGGCCGTTGAAAGATCAGGTGCGTCAGATCCTGCGCCTTCACTGTCGGCTGCGGATGCCGGGCCGGTTGCGGAGTCGCCAGCCGGTGCGGTGCTTTTTTGTGGGTCATTGTTCTTGTTTCCCGGTTTTTTAGGGCAAAGCTGTCCCGTCCCCTGAAAAATCAGGGGGTGTTATCGGGTCGAGTGGGTTAGGTGATCAGTCTGGAGACGGCAGTACCGGCAACTCCGAGGTTGACAGTGCACGAGCCTCTTGCGGTGGAATGCCCAGTGCCCGCAGCACCAGCTCAGCCGTGTCAGAGCCGGCTTCGCGCCAGGTTCTATGCCCTTCCAGCACCAGGAAAATAGAGCCGAGGACGCTACTCGATATCAGCGTGAGTATCGAGAGCAGTTGCTCCTGGCGAAAGGTGTAGCGCCCACTGGAAAGTCCGTTCAGAAGATCGGTCGTCGCCTGGCCGCTGAACATTTCGCGCAATGCCGGGTTGCTCATGGCGAACTTATGGATAAAGGCCCCCCATTGGGAGTCCTCATGCGCTCGACGGATGAAGAACCGGATGCCATTGGCAAGGCGCTGAGCGGGATCGGACAGGGAGTTGAAGCTCTTGCTGACGCGCTCATGCATCTCCGCCGCAAGCTGCCCGGCAACTGCCTCGAACAGGCTTTCCATGTTGTCGATGTTGCTATAGACCGTTCCGCGCGCCACGCCGGCCGCTTGTGCAAGGTCCAGGATGTTCACTTGCGAGGTACCTCGTTCAGCGAACAGGCGAAAAGCGGCTTGATGAAGGCGGCGTTGCGTTGGATTCAGGGATTCCACGGTTCTCTCTCCAGGATTACCTCTATGACGTCAATTGAACACGCGTGCTCAATTGACGTCAACAGTGGTTTTTGAATTAAATCCGTTAATCCCGATAAAAAGCGTTATATCTCTTGAAAAAAGAGCGTGAGAAGCCACAGAAGGCTAAAAATGAGCTCTTCGCACAGCACGCAAATGAACATGCATGTTCAGTATTTTTTCGGGCAGCTCTCGGCCCGATAGTCACTGGCAACGTCGGGATGACATCCGATCAGGCGGGAAGCGGCTTGCTGGTAATTTTCCTGGCTCTGCCAGGTGTTGCGCCCAGCGCCTGGAGAATCATTTCGCTGACCCGCAGATCGTGCTCCACCGCTGCACGGCCCTCGACAACCGCGCGCATGGCTCCAGTGGTGCATGACAAGACCATGTCCAGGGCAACGCCTTCGTCCACGTAGGCGAAAGTGCCCGCACGCAGCCCCTCGCGCAAATCGTCAAGGACATGGGTAGCCAGGCGCGAGCGCATTGCCTGATCGAAATGGATGATGCGCAGCAGCGCATTTGCCCATTGATGATCGGTAGCGGCCCGACAGATAAACATGCGAACGCCAATCGAAAGCCGCTGCGCACCGCACTGCACGTCCGAGGTCAACTCGGAAATGACGTCAGAGAACTCGGCGGCCATGGCGATGCCCACCGCCTCCAGCACTTCGTCGCGCGTGCGGAAATAGTTGTAGATGGTCCCGTTGGATACCTCCGCTTCCGCGGCCACCTCCAACAGTGCGATCTCCCCCACCTCTTTGCGTGCAACCAGACGCAATGCCGCGTCCACCAGGCCGCGACGGGTGCGCTCACGCTTCTTGTAGCCCCTGGTAAGCGGTTGGGGCGCGGCATCGTCTAACGAAAGTGTGGGGGAAGGCATGATCAAGCTCGCAATCGGGTGGGCTCGTTGATAGTAATGGAAACGCGGTCAGGCGTGGCGTCATCACTCATCAGCAGGCTCCGGCAGTCTCGAAGGAGTCTGCTGGCCTCTGTGCCAGGGGCGTGGTGCATGATGATACGGTCAGGACGAACGGCGACCAGTGTTCCTTTTGCAGCCAGCGGCAGGATGTCATGGTTCATGTCTTCGATGAAGTCACAACGGCCGTCGGAACGTTGGCCGCGGGGTCTGACCTCCAGGAAGTGGCCCCCCATCTTTTCCCAGGCCACGATCTGATCAGTGGAGAGCAGCGACAGCGGGTCAACACCGAATCCAACCAGGGTCAGGTTGTCTCCCAGTGCGTCGTCGCTCAGCTTGATCTGCTTTTGCAGGGTGCGCACCCAGGCTTGGGGAAACAGGCTGCCACGTACCAGCTTGTCACCCCTGCGGTGCTGCACGAACAGGCCGTGCTTGAAGGTGTTTTTCGGCTTGATGTCCAACTGCTCGAAGTACCTTCTGGTCGCGGGGGTCAACGCCAGCGTGCGCATCAGGCCGTGGATGAAGAATGCGGCGATCCTGTTCTTGGGCATCACCAGGCGGCCCATGAGTTTTGCCAGGTTGATCATCGCCTGGGCATGCGGGCGGCGCTCTGCATCATAGGTATCGAGTATCGCAGGCGCGGCGTGACCACGAAGAACCCAAGCCAGCTTCCAGGCCAGGTTGGCACCATCACGCAGGCCCGCTACGAGACCTTGCCCCACAAAAGGAGGGGTGATGTGTGCGGCGTCGCCGACGAGGAAAGTACGTCCCTTGCTGAATCTATTGCAGCAACGCGCGTGGAATCGATAGACCGCCTTGCGCTCGATTTCCAGTTCCTGCGGATTGACCCATGGCGCAATGAGCCGCGCGATGCTTTCCGGGCTTTCCAGTTCCTCCCGGCATTCACCGGGCTGCAGCATGAATTCCCAACGCTCCCTGCCACCGGGGGCGGGCATGTGCGGCGTGGGCCGCCGCGGGTCACAGATAAACTCGATGTGATCAATGGCTGACTGATGCCGGTTCCTGGCATCGACAATCAACCAATCCTCTGCATAGGTTTGTCCTTCGAACTCCTGGCCGATCAGTGCCCTGACCCTGGAGCTGGCGCCATCCGCACCGATCAGGTACTGGGCGCGAACGGCATGCGACTGCCCATTTTCATCCCGTACGGTGGCGACCACGCCGTCCGCTTCCTCGACCAGACTCTCCAGCTCGAAACCACCCAGGCTGGTCACTGATTTGAGTCGGGAAACCTGGCCACGCATCGCTCGTTCGAGGTCGGGTTGATAGAACGTCACAAGCTTGGGGTGGCCATCGATGCACCCTTGAGTATCGGCTCGACCGAATTGCCCGAGGACCGGAGAGTGCATCCTCACTTCTGGGATAGCGATCTTTTCGAAAGCGTCCTCCGACAATCCGGCGAGTTGCAGGATGCGCAGGGCCTCGTTGTCCAGAGCAATGGCACGGGGCATCAGTACGATTTCATGGAGCTTGTCCAGCACCAGGGTCGTAACCCCGTAGCGGCCGAGCAGCGCCGCGACTGTCGCCCCTACCGGACCGTTACCGACGATCAGTACATCGACGGTGGAGGAAGGCAATTCGCAAACTTTCTTGTTGTTGTTCATCTCGAGCCCTTGTTGTGATTGAAGTCGTGAGGCGCACAGGTCTCAGCGTCAGGCAGGGTCAAGGTATGCAATATTGATGAATATTTCAATATTGACGTTTTTGTCATTTTTAGTTTCGAACCGCTGCCAGACCATATCGCCAGGCATGCCGCCCCTCCCTTCGCTACGGGCAGCTTTCGGCCAGACACTGTCGCCGACGAGCGGCAGCCTTGCGGTGGCCCAATGCGCTAGCCTTTAAACGCTTACCCGAGCAGCCAGCGAGTCCATTGGACGGTGCAGGCCGCCCGCAGGCATCACGACTGCCATCAATTCCTGGAAGAAGCACCGTGGCCAAATACCTGATCTCTTTTCCAAGCGCGGCAATGGTTGTGCCCGATGGCGAATGGGAAGCGGTGCGCCGCGACTCACACGCTGTGATTGATGAGGCGAAAACCGCCGGTGTCTACGTCTTCGGCGGCGGAATCGACAACGACGTACCGCCCGTACTGGTCTCTGCCGACGGCGCGGTTGCAATGGGCGGCTATCCTTGGGCGCCCACGCTCGACGGCGGCTTCACCGTGCTGGAACTGCCTTCGCGCGATGAAGCCATAGCGTGGGCAGCGCGCATCGCCAAGGCCTGTCGCTGCGACCAGGAACTGCGCGTCTTCGGGTTCGACCCGCAGTCCTGAGGGCAGCACGGAAACCGGCAAGTGCGGCCTGACACTTCATTCATTGCAGATCATCACAGGTACGCCCCACCATGCGAAATCCACTCAAGCATTCAAGCGTTCGCCTTGGTTTTCTACTGGGTGTTATCTCAATGGGGCTGACCGCTTGCACCAGCGACGAGAACATGACTGCAGCGAATAAAGAAATTGTTCGACCACCTGTCGATGACAGCGAGACGTCGTCTGTGCGAATCACAACCAGTTGGCTACAACACTCACTTAGCCAAACGGGTTGCCTGCAGCACGCCAGAGCGGCTCTTACGAAAGCGAGATATTTTGTTGAAGCAGGAGAAAGATCAGTCTATGGGTTGCGTGAAGGCATGACTTTTTCGATTCGCTGCGACTACGAAGGCGTTGCCTTTCTCGCAGTAGCTTATCGCCACAGGCCAAGTACTCAAACCCAGGATCGGATCCTGAATGAAATCACCAGGCTATTTTAAGGACTGCAGGCGAGCGATGCAGGGGCGCGCCCGCAGCGAGACCAATGCTGGTCCTGATCTCTGAGGCACACTTCAAGGCCCACTCCCCCATAACTCAACCGCCACCTGCGAGCATTACTACGCCCGGCAATCGACCTGATGATGCCAACCGCTCGACAGAAGTCGCCATTCAATCCCGGGCAATCTTGTCATTTGCCAAGGCTTAGGGCAGGGTCGATACCACTGAGATCCCTGCCAAAGGAGTCACCCCATGTCAAAGCTATATCCCGATATCGATCCCGAGGGGCTGGTCGAGTACTCAGTGGTCTACACCGACCGCTCGCTCAACCACATGTCGCAGTCATTTCAAGGCGTGATGAAGAACATTTCCACGACCCTGAAACAGGTCTACAACGCCCAGGCTGTTGCGGTGGTCCCGGGCAGCGGCACATTCGGCATGGAAGCGGTGGCGCGACAGTTTGCCACCGACCAGCCATGCCTGGTGATACGCAACGGCTGGTTCAGTTATCGCTGGAGCCAGATCCTTGAGATGGGCAACATCCCGGCGGCCACCACGGTGCTGAAAGCCCGACCGGTCGACACGGGTCGCCAGGCGGCCTACGCCCCACCTCCTCTGGACGAAGTGCTGGCAGCCATTGCGGCGCACAAGCCGCAGATAGTCTTCGCCCCCCACGTTGAAACCTCATCGGGGATTATCCTGCCCGACGAGTACCTGCGGGCCGTCGGCGACGCCGTGCATGCGGTGGGTGGCCTGTTCGTGCTGGACTGCATCGCCTCAGGCACCATTTGGGTTGATATGCACAAATGCGCAGTCGACCTGCTGATCAGCGCACCGCAGAAAGGCTGGAGCGCCTCCCCTTGCTGCGCCCTGGTGATGTTCAGTTCCCTGGCCCTCGGGCGCATCGAACAGACGCAAAGCAGCAGCTTCGCCTGCGACCTGAAAAAGTGGCTGCAGATCATGCAGGCCTACGAACAGGGTGGACATGCCTACCATGCGACCATGCCCAGCGATTCCCTCGCGCGATTCAACGAAGTGATGAAAGAGACGCAAGCCTACGGGTTCGACAAGGTCCGCAGCGAACAACAGGCGCTGGGCGACCGGGTGCGCGCAATGTTGACCGGCAAAGGCATCAAAAGCGTGGCCGCAGCCGGCTTTCAGGCCCCTGGCGTAGTGGTGAGCTACACCGACGATGCCGACATCAAGAGCGGCAGGAAATTTGCCGACCACGGCCTGCAGATCGCCGCCGGAGTGCCGTTGCAATGCGACGAACCGGCCGACTTCCAGACCTTCCGCATCGGCCTGTTCGGACTCGAAAAGCTGCACAACATCGAGCGCACGGTCAGCACCCTCGAGCAGGCACTGGACGAGGTGTTGGTTAACTAAGGTTCTTCACGGAATCCCGGGGGAACACAGATAACGAAATATCTGTAGGAGCTGCCGAAGGCTGCGATCTTTTGATCCTCAGCAATCTCCAGATCGCAAAAGCAAGATCAAAAGATCGCAGCCTCCGGCAGCTCCTACAGGGGCACACGTGCACCACCAAGCAACGAGGCCTATGCTTGTCTACTGCCGGAACTGATTGAGCAGATTGTTATCCATCAAGCCCGTAAAGGCGTTGTTACCCCACTTGGGGTCAAATTAGAGTCAGGCCCAATGAGGAAGTCAGCCATGACCTTAGTCGATCGCCTCAGGTATTTGCGTGTCGCCCTGGTTTTGGCTGGCCTCGCCTGCCTTGCTCTCTACCCACTCATGTTGTTCTGGCCGTCCGGCTGGGCCTGGCACGTCGGTCACTCGGACTACCCGATGATGATCGTTGGCATCTACGCCACACTTGGCGTGTTCTTGATCCTGGCCGCACGTGATCCATTAGCCCATCTGAGCCTGATCTGGTTCACCGTGTGGTCCAGCGCCGTACACGCAGCAATCATGGCCGTCCAGACGGTCACCCAGCCGGGGCAAATGGGGCACTTGGCAGGTGACGTGCCGGCGCTCTTCATGGTGACGGTTGCCTTGGCCATCTTGACGCCCCGCTCGCAATTGGCCGCTCGGCCCGGGACACACAATCGGGCCTGAGAACAGGCATGACACGACTTTCATCCCGGGGATACTGCGTAGACAGTACTTGCCGTGCTGCCCGCGATTTGGGTTTCGATGCCGTACTCATCGCCGATCGACCCAAGCCAAGGGTCGATCAGACCGCTTGGGGGCCGACGCGACGGCTGATATCTTTCCCGCGCACCAGATCGCGTCCGATCGACGCTGAGCCCATCAAGGAAGATAAAAAACAATGAAAATACTGTTCATCGCTTCGCTGGGAATTTTATCGCTGACTCAAACTTCACTGGCCTTCGCGGAGAATGCCAATGGAAAAAATCTCTATCTACAGCGATGCAGCATGTGCCACGGAACAGATCTCAAGGCAACAGGACCACTGGCCAATAAAAGCAATCCACCTACGCCTGATCTGACAACGTCCGCTTTCAAAAAGCGATTGAATGATTATCCGGGCGTGATTGTCTCTTCGATAATACTTCGCCCAAATGGCGACTTGATTCCAGGAACCTTGCGTGAGAATGGCGTAAAGCTATCGCCGCACGCATGGAGCGTTAAGGACCTGCGCGATTTGAATCAATACATGGGTGGTGTGATTGCACAAAAACGATGATCTTGAAGTGCCGGGGCCTGATGCCAGCGCTTGACTCTGTCCCTTGGGGCAACCCCTACCCTGTCTTGTCCATCTCAGGTTCCGCCGTCCCAGCGTGAACCCCACCGCCTGGGCCGTGCGGATCATCTGCACCAGGGTCAGGCGATGGGCCGTGTACAACCGATAACTGCCAGGGCGCTGCAGGCTCAGCAGGGCCATCTGCTCATACAAACGAACAGCACCCACCTGCGCGGTACTTGAATAAGTGCCTGATTCCGACATCCTCTGCCGGCAGCCGACAAACGCTCTGATTCCATTTTCGTACTCTCCACTGGCCCGACGTTCATCACTTGACGTCGGCCCAGTCAGTCCTACCACTGCCCCGCCATAGGCTCTAGCCGAGCGGACTATAGGTTGGGTTTAAGGAGAATAAAAAAATGAATCCAGGTTTTACATCATCACTCAACCACTTGCTCGATACTGTCACGGCTGGACAGCAACGCGTCCCAGGCGTGGTCGCAGCAATAACCGGGCGCGACGGTTTGCTCTACGAGGGTGCATCGGGACAACGAATGTCCGGTCAAGCAGGTGCAATGACGACCGACAGTGTTTTCGCCATGTATTCCACGACGAAAGCGATAACCGCCACAGCAGTACTGCAGTTGGTCGAAGAAGGTCGACTCGATCTCGATGCGCCTGCCAAGACCTATGTACCGATGATCGGCGAACTGAAGGTGCTCGAAGGGTTTGATAGCGACGGCACCCCACGGCTTCGCGCCCCCAAAAAACACATCACCACTCGAATGCTTCTGCTTCACACGGCAGGCTTTGGTTATGAGTTCTTCAACGAAAACTACAACAGACTGGTTCAGGAACAAGGACAACCCAGCGTCATCGGCGGGTCGCTGGCAGCACTGAAAACACCCTTGCTGTTTGAGCCCGGCGAACAGTGGGAATACGGCTCCAGTATGGATTGGGCCGGCCTGGTGGTGGAGGCCATTACTGGCAAACGTCTGGGTGACGTTATGCGACAGCGTATTTTCGAGCCACTGGGCATGACCGATACCGGGTTTACCATGACCCCGTCGATGCTCCAGCGACGGGCTGGCATGCATCAGCGGGAAGAGGATGGATCGCTGACGGCAATCGAGGACTCCATTGTTTCGCAGGAGCCCGAAGTGCACATGGGCGGTCATGGCCTGTTTTCGACTGTGAAGGATTATTGCCTGTTTATCCGTGCCTGGCTTAACGATGGGCAGGGTGATCATGGACGGATTCTGAAACCGGAAACGATTCGCTTCGCTGAAAAAAACGGCCTTGAAAATCTGAAAGTCAAAGCCCTTCCTGGCGTTATTCCAAGCATCTCCAACACCGCGGAGTTTTTCCCGGGCATGCCCAAGTCATGGGCGTTGAGTTTCATGATCAACGAACAAGACGCCCCCACCGGCCGACCTGCGGGCTCTTTGGCTTGGGCCGGATTGGCCAATCTTTACTATTGGATCGACCGCAAGAACGGCATCGGTGGTTTTTGGGCCACCCAGGTATTGCCCTTCGCAGACCCTGTTTCGGTCAACGCTTATCTGGATTTCGAAACAGCGGCCTACCGCCATCTGATCAACCAAGCCAGTAGCTGATTCGCCTTAAGTCCTATGAGAGCCCGCCAGGGGCTCCAGGCGATGGTGCAAAAAACTGTTCCCTCTCTGAAAACCAACAAAAACAAAAAAGGTGACTCATGGAGCTCTCCATACGTACTCCTGCGCGCGTTCGATCCTTGGTATGCGCGTTTGACACTTCAACGATTGGTGCCGGTCTCGTGATGGCCACGCTGGCGGGCACCGCCCAGGCCGTCGATGTGGATGCCGGCGAATACGCTGCTGCGCTGCCAGCCGGCAGCAATATCGGCTTGCTCTACCTGCAACATGCGCAGCGGCGCTCGCTTTACAGTGATGGTCACAAGGTTGCGGTCAAAGCCGGGCTCGACTCGGATATCGGCATACTGCGAGTCGCAAATTACCAACAACTGGGTGACTACACCGTCAATTCGCAATTCCTGTTGCCCTTCGGTCGCCTGGAAGGAACACGCGATAACGACTCGTTGGGACAAACCAGTGGCGTGGGTGATCTGATCCTGGCGTCCACCCTGTGGCTGGTGAATGACCCGGCAAAGAACCGTTACTGGGGCATTGCGCCCTACCTTTACGTGCCGACCGGTAACTATGACCGAAACGATGCACTCAACCTTGGTGAAAACCGTTGGAAGATGATATTGCAGACGGGGTATGTGACCGGTCTCACTGAAAATTTTTCCCTGGACCTCACCGCTGATGTGACCTTGTTTGGCAAAAATGACGACTTCTCGAGTCAAGGTCTGACATTGCGCCAAAAGCCCCAATGGCAAGCCCAGACCTACCTGAGGTACGCCGTGACTCCCAAGCTGTCGGTGCATGTCGGTGCGTCTCAACTCTGGGGTGGTGAGACACGCCTTGACGGACAGGATCAGAACGATGAACCCAACACCAGTAAGTTCCGTGTCGGGGGATCATACTGGTTGACCCCTGCCTTCCAGGCCTTGGTCAATTACGGCCAGGACGTCTCGGTCGACAACGGTTTCAAGGAAAAGCAGCGGGTTAACCTACGGCTGTTGTGGGTGTTCTGATCCGCAGCAAATGACTGGATTCCTGGGCACCGAGAGCAGCTTCGACACAGCTCTCGGTGCCCTTGTCCTGCGTCAAATCGCTAACGCAGCCGGCGTCGCAAGGTTTGGGAGGGTAACTCGCTGAAACGCTTGCGATAGCCCCCCGCAAACTCACCCAGATTCAGATATCCCCAGCGAAAGGCGATAGCCGAAACGGTCGTGCCCGACTCCGGATCCGTCGCCAATAAATCGCGCCGCGCCCCCTGCAATCGCTGCTCGCGCAAGAATGCGCCAGGCGTCATACCGCGAAATCGTGAGAAGGCACCACTCAATGCCCGCACACTGGTCCCGACCGCACTGGCAACCTCTGCCATCGTCGGCAGGCTCGCGGCATTGGCACTCATGAACTCTTCGGCAGCCCTGACGTAACGGGGTGCAATCCGATTCATGGGACTACTGAAATCAAACCCGGCTTGCGCGGCGCGGCCAGCCCACTCTTGCAGCAGATGAACGCAAAGACTTTGCTCCAGGTGAGCCCCCATACGCCCTTTAGCCATGTGTTCGGGTGCCTCCGCCACACAACGAACCGTGTACTCCAGCAGACTTAGCCAGCTCGAACCAACGCCGCCAATGACGCACTTGTGTCTCCAGAACTGATCATCGGGCACGAATCCAAACCACTGCTGTGCCATCTGCTCCAAAATCCCATGAGGAATAGTCAGATTCAGCTGCAAGTGATCCGGGTCAAGGTCGATCCGGTAATCGACACGACTGCAATCGGCAATGAAGGATCCTCCCGCAGCCGTATCTTCAGTGACAGAACGCTGCGCCCAGTGCCGGGCATTGCCGCGAATGGTCGTGAGCAAAAGTGCATTCCCGGCTTCTGGCGAAAAATCATCGACGCTCACCGCCACGCCATAGGCAAAACGACTCAGCGTCAACTCGCCAATCCTGGATGAATGCATGGTTGCGTGGGGCTTGATTGCATGCCCTTTAGGGGACACACGATAGGGCATATAAACGCGGCTCGACCAGTCGCTGATTTCATCCCATTCGGTTGAATAACTTTTATGGTGCTGACGTATCGGCATACCACTGGCATCGATTAACAACGCATGGTCGAGAAGCATAGAGACACCTGTTTTTATTTTTTTAGGTTCGGGTAAATACGCAGCGGTGATCCTGGCGTTACCAAACACACTGGACCATTCCGAGAAACTGAGATTGGTGGCGGCGCAGTCGCTTGTCAGGAGTGGTCATGGTTATGCGGTAAGCACACGCCATACCAGGAGGTGATATTTTGTTTTTATCTTTTGATAACAATTACTTAAATAGCAGACCGCCAAGACGCGGGATGCCTTGGCAGGTTAATACGCTGCCAGGATGGCAGTCATTGGCAGTCATTGGCAGTCGTGCAGCGTGAGCGCTAGCTACTACACCAAACCTTGTACTTTCAGTCGTCTGTACAAAGTACGCTCGCTGATACCCATGTGCCTGGCAAGCTCACTGCGGGTACCTATAAAAGTAGCAAGTGCCTGTTCCAGCGTACTGCCATCGAAAAGATTGGAAGTAGAGGCCTGAGCCGCCATCACGACGGATGCCTGAGGTAAATGTATGGAGCGGATCACACCATCGTCAGCAAACAGGCTCGCTCTTTCTAGAACATTGCGTAGTTCACGGATGTTGCCCGGCCAGGCAAAACACTGCAATTGCATCAGGGCATCAGCTTCTATCGTCAGCCGGCGTTTGCCGGTACTGGCACGTTGTAGAAATGAGTTCACCAGCAAACCAATGTCTTCAACTCGGTTGCGCAAGGGTGGTAACTGAATTGGAAAAGCGCTGATGCGGTAGTACAGGTCCTGCCTGAACTCACCTTTCTCCATCATTTTTTCCAGTGGTTTGTGGGTCGCAGCAATTAACCTGAAGTTAGCGTGAAGGGTCTCAACACTGCCGACGCGGCGATAAGTGCCCGACTCAATCAGGCGCAAGAGTTTTACCTGCATTGCCAGCGGAACATCACCAATCTCATCGAGAAACAACGTGCCGCCTTGGGCCGTTTCAACCAAGCCAGGCTTTCGTGCGGTGGCACCGGTGAATGCTCCTTTTTCATGGCCGAATAGTTCGCTCTCAAATAACGTTTCGGTCAAACCAGAACAATCAACGACTACAAAGGGTCCAGTGGCCCGCTCGCTGGTTTCATGTACAGCGCGGGCGAACAGTTCTTTGCCCGTACCGGACTCGCCTAGCAGTAGTACCGGAAGCGTTGATGGTGCCACTCGCTGCAGCTCCGACAGGGCTAGGTTAAAGGCTGGTGAATGGCCAACCAATCCTTCGTTGCTGGGTCGCGCCGATGCGCTGCGAACCAGTGTGAGACGCTCCACGTAGGCGGTAATAACACCGTGCTCGTCTAGAATCGGGCGCAATTCGACGTCGACATGCTCCGGACCACGAGGCGTATGGTGAATGTGCAAAACACGATCCGGTCCGCGCATTTCCCGCGCCTTTTTCATCGGACAGTTCTCCCCCGCCTGATCACAAGGCACATCGTAATGGTGTGAAACCTGATAACACTTGTGGCCGATAAAGGGTTTGTCAGCGCTGCCAAACTGCCGCTGATAGGCGATGTTGGCAGCCAGGATGTTGTAGTCCGGATCGAGCACGATCATCGGATGTGGTTCGTGCTCAAGAAACGAAACAAGTGACTGCAATTGATCCGGGTGTGGGAGTGAGTTGGTTGTGGTGGGCAGGATGGTCTTCATGATGGCTCCTGGGAGTCCATCCATCCTGTTGCGGCACTGCCACCTCTGTCAACAAGCACTGCCAATGGCAGTGACTGGTCAGGTCGAATGCAATGGAGGGCAAGCCCGTGCAGTCACTCAACTGTGATCTGAAAATGGCGAGGGATGGCCTGGGTTGGTGTATCGCGGATTGGCGAAAACACACGTCATATCACGTTCGGTTTTTCGAGAAGCATAGGCCTGTACTCATTTGTGGAGGCGGCCAAAAAAAAAAGCTACACCAAGCAATCCCGGGGGGGGAACACAGATAACCAAATATCTGTAGGAGCTGCCGAAGGCTGCGATCTTTTGATTTTGCTTTTGCGATCTGGAGATTACTGAAGATCAAGATCAAAAGATCGCAGCCTCCGGCAGCTCCTACAGGGGAACATATGCACCACCAAAACGAGGCCGAGCGTTAGCTCGCCTCGCGGTGCTTTTGCGGTGCACGCCCTCTCGAGAGGCCGATCACGGCGGGCTTTGCAGGAGCGAGCTTGCTCCGGGCAACCAATAAAAAAGGTTCTTCACGCAATCCCGGGAAACTGTAGGAGCAGTCGACGCTCGATTGCTGGCGATGGGCTCAAGTGCGCCACGCTTATCCAGTTTGCGCGTCATCGTTAAAGTCCATCGCGAGCAATCGAGCGTCGGCTGCTCCTACAGAAGAGCAAAAAAAGATTCTTCTTGACCGACAACAATCGGCCATCAGCCGTCACGATAGATCTCCAGGGCCGTGCAAACAAAAGGCCCTGATCATCCTTGCGCAGATACGCTCAACTCCCAGTCCTGATCTTGCTCCAGAGACGGGTGCGTACGCGCTCCATTTTCAGCGAGATCGGCTCCAGCGGGAACAGAGTATCCAGAACCTGCTTAGACGGATAAACGTCAGGATTATTGCGAATATTCTCCTCGACCAACGCGGTGGCGTCCTTGTTGGCATTCGGATATGCCAAGTAGTTGGAGGACTTGGCGATGACCTCAGGGCGAAGCATGTAATTGATGAAGGCCATTCCTTGCGCTGGATTCGGGGAATCGTTAAGCAGCACAAGGTTTTCCACCCAAACCGGAGCACCTTCGCGAGGAATGCTATAGATGATCTTGCGGCCGTTACCAGCAAGTCTGGAGCTCTCTTGTGCCCCGAAAACTCCGCCAGCCCAGCCGAGCACCACACAGATGTCGCCATTGGCCAAGTCAGCGCTGAATTTGGATGAGTCGAAGTAACGGATGTAGGGGCGCAGCTTCAGCAACAGCGCCTCAGCTTTGCGGAAGTCCTCAGGATTCTGACTGTTATAGGGCAGCCCAAGGTAATGCATTACTATCGGAAAAATCTCGCCCGGTGCGTCCAGCATGGCCACGCCGCATTGGCTCAACTTGGCGAGGTTCTCCTCCTTTAAAATCAGGTCCCATGAATTGACCGGAGCATCCGGACCAAGGATCGACTTGACCTTGTCCGCATCATAACCAATCCCGGTGGTGGCCCACATATACGGAATTGCGTATCGATTACCGGGATCGTTAGCTTGTAACTTGGCAAGGATATCCGGGTTGAGATGGTGATAATTGGACAATTGCGCGCGGTCTATTTCCTTGAGGACACCGGCCTTTATCAGGTTAGGCAACAGCCCATCGGTAGCAATCACCACGTCATAGCCGCTACGACCGGCCATGACTTTGCTTTGCATGACATCGGCGTTATCGAACGAGTCATACGTCGCTTTGATGCCGGTTTCCTTGTGAAAATCTTTCGTCGCATCCGGTGCGATAAAGTCGTACCAGCTGTAGATATTCATCTGGGGCTCAGCAGCCTCAGTGCAGAGAATGCTTGTACTCAACAGTGATGCAAGGACTAGCTGTAAACCGACTTTCGGGTTCATCTGGAGACTCCGGAGCGGTAGCGCTGTTTAAAATATCAGCGCTGCGCCTGCTGATTGTTAGATTTATATGGCAGGGCCGACATCGGCAAGATCAACAACGTATTACTGGGGGATAGAATTCGAGCGATTCAAGGAATCAGCAGCTCGCGACGACCGTCCGTATGCTCAAGTTGTACACCTGTCAGATGCAGGCGACGGTCGTTGAGATAGTCGTAATCCCGACGGGACTCCTTGAGCTGGCCAAGGTCAAGCGTGACCACCTGTTGACACTCCTCGCGGCCGGCCTCAAACATTATTTGTCCGAACGGATTGACCACTGCACTGCCCCCCGCGAACACCAGGCCGTCGTCCCCTTCTCCCACCCGATTCACCATGACAGCAAACGCCTGGTTTTCCTGGGCGCGAGCCATGATTGCCGTGCGATGGACCGGACCGTAAGGATCCATGTTGCCGTTAGTGACCAGTATCAGCTCGGCGCCGAGCTGTCCGAGGGCGCGGGCGCTTTCCGGGAGTTCGATGTCGTAGCAAATCAGAATGCCGACACGCACGCCCTTCCACAGTGCCGTGACATAGCGGTCACCCGGCTGGAACAGACCACGCTCCGATGGCCACAGATGGGTCTTGCGGTAGTGCAAGGCGATACCTTCGGGCGTCACCAGCACCGAGGTGTTGTAAAAGATGCCGCCATCATTCTCCGCAATGCCGACGACGACCGAGACATTACGCTTGCGCACCAACTGCTGGACGGCCTGCAAGGTGGGGCCATCCAAGGGTTCGGCCACACTCGCCAATTGCTCGGCATCGACAAATCCCGTCAGGTGGGTTTCCGGGAAGATCAACAGATCCGTGTCAGCCGCGCAGGTAGCGATGGCCTCCAAGGTACGCCCGAGGTTGTGAACGACATCGCCGTCACGGCCAGCCAGTTGCACCAACTCAATCTTCATCTCTGTTCCTTGCACAGTTAAGTAAGGGCCCGATCCGCCAGGGTTGGCCAGAGTATGGAGCGCGGTAAAGCGACGCGTAATTACCCCCCCGGGGTAACTACAAATGAGTAGTGACGTGAAAACGACATTGCAGGATGGGGGTCGGCAATCAGTGAGCGCCCGCTTATCCGGACGGGGCTCGCCCCCGTTTGTGATTGACTCAGTCGCTTTGCTGGATTCTACGTCCGCGTTTGTTGATGTCCCTCGAGACAGGCAGCAATCGGCCAGGTCGAGAAACAACTCGAACAGGCGGTGTGCTTGAAAGGCCCTGCGCAAAGGCTAATTCAACTCAGGCTGAACGCTGAGCAATTGTCAGTACTATCCCGAAGCTCACGAGCAGGCCGCCAAAAACTCGGTCAATCCATAGTCGTGCAGCCACCAATTTTTCGCGCACCATTCCCGCTGAGAAGCAAAGCGCGACGAGGCTGAACCACACTGCGTGCGCCCCAGCGATAAACAGCCCATATGCAATTTGCATTGTCAGGGCGGTGTCCGGTTGTATAACACCCATGAACAGACTGACGATGAAGATCGATGTTTTCGGATTCAACGCGTTCGTGAGAAATCCCGTCCGCAGAGCTGCCAGATCGGACATGGCGGGTGGCGGTGCGTCCAGCTGTTCGATAGCCGGCTTGGATCGAAGCATCTGGATGCCTAGATAGACGAGATACGCAGCTCCAGCCAGCTTCAGCGCATTGAACAACCAAGGCGTTTGTTGAAGCACTAACCCTAGTCCGAGCAGCGTATAGCAGACGTGGACAAGCACCCCCATACCAATTCCTGCAGCTGTGAGGACGCCCGCCCGTCGAGACAGCAGCAATCCGTTGCGAGAAACCATGGCGAAATCTGGCCCAGGACTGATGCATGCGAGTATTGTAATGGTGATTACTGCTATCCATTCGCTCATGCGACACCCTTCAATTACTGGTAGTAGAAAGCGATGTTTACAGATCCTGCTCTTTGGTAATAACGATGATTTCTGATGAACATAGTGACTTCAAATCACTAATCACCGAGGCTCGCCTGCCCTCTCTGCTCGCGTTGCGTTGCTTCGAATCCGCCGGACGGTTCGAAAACTTCGCACGCGCGGCTGACGAACTGCACCTGACACCAGGTGCCATAAGTCGAGCAGTGCGCTTGCTTGAAGAGGATCTGGGCGTTGACCTGTTCGAGAGGCGTAACCGAAGGGTTTTTTTAACTGACGCCGGCAAACGCCTGGTGAAAGCAGTTAGTGAAGGGCTTGGATTGATGAACCAGGCCGTTCGCGAGATACGCACCGACGCCCGTCGTACTCGTCAGCTTGTCCTGTCCTGCGAGCCAACACTGTTAATGCGATGGTTGATCCCTCGTTGGAGCGACTTCCAAACACAACATCGAGGGCTGGACATTCATTTAGTGGCCGGCGGCGGCATCTTTTCATTCGACCATGGCATCGACTTGGCCATTCGGCGGGACGATTTTCCTCGCCCCTCCGACTATCATGCCGAAACCCTATTCCCTGAGAAGATCGGCCCTGTATGCCGGCCGGAAAAGGTAGATCAATGGTTTGGCAAAAGCAGGAAATGCCTGCGTTCCTCGGCCCCGCTGCTTCAGACTAATAGCCGACCTACAGCTTGGCAGGAGTGGGCTACTGCAAAAGGACTGCCCGCTCCTGCCATGGAGATGCAATCTTTTGAGCACTTTTATTTCAGCATCCAGGCGGCTGTCGCAGGCCTCGGGGTGGCCATTGGCCCATGGCACTTGGTGCGCGACGATATCCAGAGCGGCGTTTTAGCCGCGCCATTAGGATTTATTGAAGACGGCACACGCTATTGCCTGTTATCTCCCAAACCCCCTCAGCCAGGCAGCCTGGAAATGGATTTACTTAACTGGTTGCAGGCAGTGGGCTGAGTCTTGTCGAGGCGCAGCGCTTGTCAGCACTGGCGCCTCATCGCCAAATGGCTTGCCCCTTCAGTGGAAGGCTATTGAAATTCCCCGTTATTGCGCGCTCTTGGACCCATCAGGTACTCCCGTGAGAAGTTGTTCACACGCTCGTATCGCTGCGTCATGGTGCGGTAACAAAGCTTGTTCCGGAAGATTCGCGACTGTGTTCATCCATGGGTCCTCGACTGCGGTTCGCCGCCCTGCAAGTGTTTCAACCACGGCGAGACCGCAGAATGGTCCCATCAACGGATCGTAGCCCCCCTCATGCACAGCGACGACCCGCGATTTGCACACTTCTTCAGCCAGATTCATTACCTGAGTCGTCAGCTCGCGATATGCCCCGGAGTACAGGAGTTGGCGGCCAAAGGGGTCCATCGCAGCGGAG
Source organism: Pseudomonas sp. B1(2018) (assembly GCF_003097365.1). Taxonomy (NCBI): domain Bacteria; kingdom Pseudomonadati; phylum Pseudomonadota; class Gammaproteobacteria; order Pseudomonadales; family Pseudomonadaceae; genus Pseudomonas; species Pseudomonas sp. B1(2018). Next base: position 91,201 of record NZ_PYUK01000015.1, on the reverse strand, counting down.
TCAAATCCGCTCGCAATCACGATGAGATCCGGTTGAAAACGGCGGACCGCAGGCATTACGACACGCTCGAATGCGCCCAGGTAGGCCCCTCGGCCCGACCCTGCGGGTAGTGGAATATTCAAGTTGGCACCCAGTCCGGGACCCGTTCCGATGTCTTGTACCTTTCCGCGTCCGATGGGGTAAAGGTCGTCCTGGTGAAGAGAGATCGTCAGCACTGACGGATCGTCATAAAAAAGGGTCTCGGTCCCGTTACCATGATGAACATCCCAGTCGATGACCGCGACTCGTTTCACCGCTCCTGTTTGCTGCAGATGGCGGATTCCGACCGCGGTGTTGTGGAATATGCAATAGCCCATCCCCTGACTGGCAATTGCATGATGTCCTGGCGGTCGAATGAGCGCGTAGGCGTTCGTCACAGTACCCGATACGACTGCATTGAACGCCGAGATGACAGCGCCTGCTGCAAGTCTGGCAATGTCTGCCGACCCTGGTCCGACGGGCGTTTCACCGTCGCCTGCATCGCTCCAGACAGGACCGGTCGGGTTCAGGATTCGATCGACATACTCCGGAGTGTGTACCCGCAACAGATCGGACTCCGAGGCCGGGCTGAATGCTAACGGAACAAGGTATTGATCGAGGCCGCTTCGCTTGACGAGGCTTGCGAAGCGTCGCTTGGTATCGCCCTTCTCAGGATGGTCGATGGGTTCCTGCCACGGTAGGCTCCAAGCCCGCGTGTCATGAGTCATAAATCTTTCGTCCCAAATCCAGCCGGTTGTCGTCATGGTTCTAACTCTACTTTTTCGTGTCGATAGGGATAAATTCTTTGCCCGAAACATCGGACTGCCTTCATAGCTCGCCAGCTATTCCTTCTTTTTCCACCAGGCTTCGCTCGTAGCTCAAATCAAGAGTCCGAGATGTGAGCAAATAGAGGAGGCTTGCGACTACAAGACCTACAAACATCGAGATGTCGATATCACCCATCCGGTGAGCTATCCATCCAGTGAAAGGCTCGGTGACAAAAAACGGCACCATCATCACCAGTGCTCCGATATAGGCGACGTTTCCTTGCCATCCCCATCGGCCGTAAATACCGGCCGGATTGAAGAGTTCGCGGATCGAATAACACCCCTTGCGAACGATATAAAAGTCCACCAGGTTTATTGCAGTCCATGGTGTGAACAGATAGGCCAGAAATACCAATACGTTGCCGTAGAAAACATTGAATTGTTCCTCCCCGACCATTGCCGCGACAACGCCTACGGACAGGGTCATCGCGACGATTGTGATGCCCCTCAAAAACAACGATGGCCGGACCCGACGGAAACAGTCGACGATCGAGATCAGGGTCAAGCTGCCTCCGTAAGCGTTGAGCGCCATCACCACCAGAAGACCGATGAACAACAATGCGACGGCTATTCGACCACCTCCTGCCATCAGGGCGTCGCCACCTTGCGCGATCGCCATGATGACGGAGACGCCGGGGGTCGCTGCCGCGAGCAAGGAGCCAAGGCCGATCACCCATAGCGCTGATATCGCTGAAGGCAGATAGGTCCACAGGAACGACGATCGAGTGGAAACGGTGGGTGGGAGGTAGCGGGAGTAGTCCGATACGTATGGCGCCCAACCAAGCTGGAAACCTGCGACGATTACGAAGGTGGTCGCGAACGAATGCCATTGAATGGGCCCCGGAGTGAAAGCACCCGAAGGAATCCCGCCCCGCGCCACCGCAGCAAAGGTGAGTATCACGACCGTCAAGGCCAGCGGTGCGACCAGGAATCGGTTAACCCGATGGATCCACCGGTAGCCATACAGCGCCAAGGTGCCGGCGATCAATACCGCGATTGGGAACCCCCAGGAAGTTGGAATCCCGAGGAGGAAATGCAGACTCGATCCTGCGAGGATCGCGTCGGCGACGTTGTAGTTGAAGTAGTTCACAAAGGCGAAGACCCACACCGTGATCGCGGCCCCTAAAAATCCGAACTGTGCTCTGGACTGAACTAACTGCGGTAGACCCAGGTGAGGCCCCTGCGAAGAATGCAGAGCCATGAAAAGGGTTCCGAACAGTGAACCGAACACGGTGGCAACCAGAGTCCAGAACAGTGAACCGCCAAGCGCCAGTGTGGTAACGCCGGTAGCCATTGCGGTCAGATTGATGTTGGCAACTAACCAGACCGCACCTAGATGTCGCACCGTGCCATGGCGCTCCGCCACCGGTACGAAATCTACAGAGCGCCGTTCCGCACCATCGAGTCGGCCCTGCTGAATGACAGGCGTCACCGTGGCTGTTTTCCCGTTTGATGTCGTTCCCATTTTCTTGTTTTCCTAATTGAGATTGATCGGGGCTGAATCACTGAGGCTTCATTCATCAAACTTTCCGGGGCACCCTCCAATTGCTGGTCAATCGCAGTAACGTTTATTACCTGTACAGCTGAAAGCAGAACGAAAGCTCGATTATGCGTAGCTTCGTTGCCCGGTAACGCTGTGACTCAACCCGCCACCATCGGCAGCTGTTGTCCCTTGGCATTTTCCAATAACGCGGCCGCTAGCCGATTTCGCTCGCCGGAATAGTCTCGGGTGATATTGGGGCCGCGTTGCCGGGTGGCCCATTGCGGATCTGCCAGTAACTCGGCGCCCTGCGCCTCCGGCAGGTGACGGCCACGGATCAAATCTGACAGCCGCTCGGCCAGCATCAGTGTTGGTGCCTGCAAGTCGCCAGCTGTGGCAGCGGGCATCAGCGAGGCATCTACCACCCGCAGCGCTTCCACGCCGCGCACCCGACCGTCGGGGAATGTCACCGCAGCTTCGTCGCTGCCCATACGACAAGTGCCGCAGGGATGGTAGGCGCTTTCCAACTTCTGCTTGAGAAAGGCATCTATGGCGGCATCGTCCTGCACTGCCGCGCCCGGGGCCAGTTCTCGACCCCGATAAGGGGCGAAGGCCGGCTGAGCGAAGATTTCCCGCGTCAGGCGAACGCAGGCCCTGAACTCCGTCCAATCATCGCTATGGGTCATGTAGTTGAAGCGTACTCGCGGCAAACTTTCCGGACGGGCGTCACGCAGCCTGACCCAACCGCGGCTCTTCGAACGCTTTGTGCCGACATGCACCTGGAAGCCGTGCCCGGCGGCGAGTGTCTGTCCGTCATAGGAGATGGCCAGCGGCAGGAAGTGAAACTGGATGTCGGGATAAACGATGCCCGCCCGGCTGCGAATATGACCGCCGCTCTCGAAGTGGTTGGTCGCACCAGGCCCGCGCCGGGTAGCGAGCCACTCGATACCGATCCTGGCCTTGCCCAGAAGGCTCTGGGTGGGAAACAGGCTAACCGGCTGGGTGCACTCCATCTGAAGGTAGAGCTCCATATGATCCATCAGGTTTTCGCCCACTTCGGGTGAGTCATGGATCACTGCAATACCCTGCTGCGCGAGCTCCCTCGCAGGTCCCACGCCCGAGCGCTTGAGGATCACCGGAGACATGATGGCCCCAGCTGACAGGATGACTTCCCGCGTGGCCATGGCTCGGGCTGGCTTGCCCGCTACCGAAAACAAAACACCGGTTGCTCGTCGGCCATCGAACATCACTCGGTCAACCAGGCCGCCCTTGATTACACGTACGTTCCCCCGGGCGATGGCAGGTCGCAGATAGGCCCGGGCAGCGCTCATGCGGCGCCCGTCGCAAACGTTCATTTCCATCGGCCCAAAGCCTTCGTGCTGCCGATTGTTCATGTTGTCACTTAAAGCGTAGCCGGCCTCGTTCCCGGCTTTGACGAAGGCCCGATAGAGTGGATTGGTTTCCGGCCCCCGCTTGATGTGCATCGGCCCATTGACCCCGCGCAGTGAGCCTCCGCCCTCGACGTTTTCCAGACGCTGGAAGTAAGGGAGCACGTTGGACCAGCGCCAGCCATCGGCACCCAGCGCCTCCCATAGCTCATAATCCATGGGGTTTCCGCGAACCCAACACATGCCGTTGATCGACGATGAGCCGCCCAGCCCTTTGCCACGGGGCAGGTTCACTTGCCGCCCGTCCAGGCCAGGCTCCGGCTCGGTCTTCATGCCCCAGTTGAAGCGCTTGGTGTTCATCGGGATCGACAGTGCGGCCGGCATCGACACGAAGAGCGAGGCATCGCTGCCACCCGCCTCGATCACCAATATCCGCAAGTCCGGGTCTTCACCAAGGCGATTGGCCATAACGCAACCGGCTGCGCCGGCACCGACGATGATGTAGTCATAGCGCCCTTCGTCTTGCGGGCTGGATAACGATGTTTGCTTTAGAGTCGACATGGTAATGATTCCCACAGACGTAATGCTGGAGGCAGACCCATTCACCCCGCTCGGCAATGTCCGCGCCAGGTTCAGGGTCCGGGTTGGTTTAAAGGAGCGATTGCTCAGTTTGCGCTTTGCGATTGGTTGTTATGACTCACACCCAACTCTTCAGCTGGCTAACCGACAATCACATAAAACTTCAGCATCGGAACTGGCTGACGCCACACACCACGAAACCCCTTGGGCACCAGAAAGGAATCACCTTGGGTATAGGTTTCGCAGAAACCGTCTGCTTCGAGAGTGACCTCCCCCTCCAGTACCACCATGAACTCATCAGCCGGATAGTTCTCGTAACGCTCGGTGTAAGGTTCGCAACGCCAGATACCCGACTTCACCGGTGGCTCGCTACGGCAGAAGTAGGCATGATCCAGGCCCATCGGCCGGCCTTCGATCAGCTCGGCATGTTCCAGAGCCTCGTTCGGCAATTGCTGCCAGTCACTTGGGCCAGTCGAAGAAAAACGGATGGGTAGGAGCATTATGAAACCTCGGAATTGCGTGTTGGGATTGACGTCAAAGCTAAAGTCAGGCTCCTATACGGGCAAGTGACAAGATTTCAGCCTGAGTCACTTCAGGTTACGGAGCGCCCCCTTTGAGAAAACATCAGTCGCTAACCGCGCTTCGCGCCTTCGAGGCCGTTGCCCGACTCAATAGCATTTCGTCCGCTGCGGAAGAGCTGCATGTAACGCGTCCAGCAGTGTCAAAACAGGTTACGCAGTTGGAGAGCGACATGGGCTGCGCCCTGCTCCAGCGCACGGGCAATGTGATCCGCCTGACTTCGGCGGGCCGCGAGCTGTTTGCGGCCCTGCAACAAGCCTTCGAGTTGATTCAGCTGACCACCGATACCATCAGCCGCCGGGCACGGCGGGGAGAGCATCTACGGGTGTTGGTCTGCCGTGACTTCGCGTCAAGCTGGCTGGCCGGCCAGGTTGGGAAGTTTCTGGTTGCCAATCCCGGGATATCCGTAGAAATCACCGCCGAAAACAACTTTAGCTTCCGCCTCGATGAGGATTTCGACTTCCGAATTTTCTATGGTATGCATGGAGCCAGGGCGGGCGGAGGGCTGGAAGAGACTGAGCTGTGCCGCTGGATCGACGTTCTGGTCTGCACCCGCAGCTTTGCAGAAACCTATTTAGGTGAGGGCCACAAGCCTTGCGAAGCGCCTTACCTGATCGATGCCAATTACGATGTCTGGGACGAGTGGTGTACCCTGACCGGGCTGGATCCTGGCGGTCCGCGTCGCCAGCAGACAGTGTTCAACGAAACCACCCTGTGCCTATCGGTCGCCGCATCAGGTGGCGGTCTGACCATCGGCGACAGCTTCCTTGCATTGCCCGCCATCCAAACAGGCGAGCTGATCGTTCCCTACCCGCTGGGCCTGGTCAGCGCGCAGAACTACAGTCTGTTCAAACCCAAGGCAAGACCGAACTCACCGGCCAGCCAAAAATTTGAGACCTGGCTACGCGGTGCAATAGATGCCTACCAAGTGACAGTGCGGCAAGCGCTCGCGGAAAAAGGCATTCGAGTAGTGGAGCGCACCGATGCTGTCGACCAAAGCGCCCCTGTCGACTGAACGTGCTGCACCAATTACGGAACCCACCGTTACTGGATCGTCGCGCACAGACTTCACCGCCGGCACGCGGTTATGATCCGGGATACCCAGGCGCCCTTGGACCCACACTCATGCCAGCCTCGAAAATCCTCCCCTCCCCCGCGCCGCTGCTCAAACCCGGTGAGACGGTGGTGTTGTTCGACGGTGTCTGCAAGCTGTGCAATGGCTGGGTGAGGTTCGTGATTCGCCATGACCATCAGCGGCGCGTGCGGTTGGCGGCGGTTCAGTCACCCGAAGGACAGGCGCTGCTCGCCTGGGCAGGTCTGCCCTTGGATCAATTCCACAGCATGGCGGTGATCCGTGACCGATTCTACTGGGAGCGTTCCCAAGCATTTTTCGAAATCTTTGCCCAGTTGCCCGCAATCTGGCGCCCCGTAAACCTGTTGCGCATCATCCCTCGCCCACTTCGGGATTGGGCCTACGACCGCATTGCGCTCAACCGTTATCGGCTCTTCGGCAAATACGACACCTGCCTGTTGCCGGATCCGGATCATGAACAACGCTTTTTGAAAGCGCCCCGGTGAACGCCTTGAGGCGACATCACGCGCTGGATCAATACACGGCTTGAAGCTATACCGAAAGGGTTCCGGGCGGGGATGGACCACACGCTCGATTAGCGTCTGAGGAGAATTTCACGGTGTCGAATCAGTTGGTCATACGCAACATGACCCGTCCCGAACTGGACGAACTCGTCGAGTGGGCTGCCCGTGAGGGCTGGAATCCCGGCCTTCACGATGCCGAGCTGTTCTGGGCCACGGACCCTGCCGCCTTCATCGCGGCGTCCCGGGGCGAGGAATTGATCGGCGGCGGTGCCATCACCTCCTACCATGGCGAATTCGGTTTCATGGGTTTTTTCATCGTCCGGCCTGAGTATCGCAACCAGGGCCTGGGCAATACCCTCTGGCACGCACGCCGCGAGCGACTCCTCGCCCGCCTGCGCCCGGGCGCGAGCATCGGCATGGACGGCGTCTTCGCGATGCAGGACTACTACGCCAAGGGTGGTTTCATCTTCTCCCATCGCAACCTGCGTTTTCGTGCCGAGATCACCGAGCGCCCGACGACCTCCCAGGCAGACGACCAGGACATCGTCCCGTTGGCCGCCTTTCCGTTCGATCAGGTGGTCGATTACGACCGCACCTGCTTCCCCGCCCCGCGCGTCACTTTCCTGAGCGGGTGGATAGCCCAGGCCGATGCTCTCGCCGTGGGTTGCCGGCGCGAGGGCAGGCTGAGCGGCTATGGCGTGATAAGGCGCTGCCGGGAAGGCTGCAAGATCGGGCCCTTGTTCGCCGATGACGCCCTGGCGGCCAATGCCCTCTACGCACGCCTGGCGGACTTTGCGCAGGGTGGCCCGCTGTTTCTCGATGCCCCGGAGAACAACCCCGACGCCATGGCGCTCGTGCGCCAACAGGGCATGACCGAGGTGTTCGGCTGCGCACGCATGTACCTCGGCCCTCCTCCGGCGATCGCGCACGAGCGTGTGTTCGGCGTCACCACCTTCGAGCTGGGCTGATGTCCGCCCGCGACCTCATCGGTTATGGCGGCCGTCCACCCCACCCGCGATGGCCCGGTGAGGCGCGCGTCGCGGTCCAGTTCGTCCTCAACATCGAAGAAGGCGCGGAATCCTGCCTGCTCAATGGCGACGCCCAGTCGGAGGCCTGGCTTCACGAGCTACCGGGCCGCCCGCCGCGTGTGGGGGAACCGGACTTGAGCGTCGAGGGCATGTACGAATACGGATCGCGCGCAGGTGTGTGGCGCATTCTGGAACTGTTCCGCGCCCGAGGCCTGCCGCTGACCGCCTTCGCCGTCGGCCGGGCACTGGAACTCACCCCGGCGATCGGCCAGGCGCTCTGCGTGGCCGGGCATGAGATTGCCGGGCATGGCTACCGTTGGCTGGACTATCGCGACATGCCGGAAGACCAGGAGCGGCGCCATATCCGCCTCACCCTCGACGTGATCGAGCAGGCCTGCGGTAAACGCCCCGTCGGTTGGTACACAGGAAGGGTCAGCCAGAACACCCGTCGCCTGTTGCGTGAGGAAGGCGGGTTTCTCTACAGCTCGGACGCCTACAACGATGACCTGCCCTACTGGCTCCCGGGCTCGCCCGCCCACCTGGTGATCCCCTACACACTGGTCAACAACGACGCCCGCTATCTGCTGCCGAACGGTTTCGCCTGCGGAGAAGACTTCTTCCAGCTGCTCAAGGATGCGTTCGACCTGCTGTGGCAGGAAGGCGCGCAACACCCGAAGATGATGAGCGTCGGCCTGCATGGGCGGATCAGCGGCCATCCCGGTCGTGCGATGGCGCTGGCGCGCTTTCTCGATTACGTACAAGGCTACGACGCGGTGTGGATCTGCCGGCGCGAAGAGATTGCCAGGCACTGGATAGCCCGGTTCCCTGCCTGAGTGGGGTTCGGAACGGGCTGAGCCACGCCGGTTTATCAATATCGTCCGTTCTGCATCAGGCGCCCTGCTCCTCCTTGAACATCGCCGGGGCGTTGCCTGCCACTCATGTACGTTTTGGGTCGGTTTCAGTCGCTCATGGAGGGCAGAAACCGACCCAAAGCTGATGGTGGCGACAGGCAGAAATCGGCCAGGAGCGGTCATTCCAGTCCTGTTTGCGCGAAACCTTGGAATTGGCCAACACGCCCTCATAACAGTGGCTATACACAACGTCCCCGAGAGGAAGGACAGACCATGACCAGACAAACCGAAACTGCCATTCTCGCCGGCGGCTGCTTCTGGGGCATGCAGGATCTGCTGCGGCGCTATCCCGGTGTGCTGCACACGCGGGTCGGTTATACCGGCGGCGATGTGCCGAATGCCACCTATCGCAACCATGGCAACCACGCCGAAGCCATCGAGATCGTCTTCGACCCTGCCGTGATCAGCTACCGGCAGATCCTTGAATTCTTCTTCCAGATACATGACCCCAGCACGCCCAACCGTCAGGGTAATGACCAGGGCCCCAGCTATCGTTCGGCGATCTACTACCTCAATGAACAGCAACGCGACATTGCCGAGGACACCGCTGCCGATGTCGATGCTTCACACCTTTGGCCGGGCCGAGTAGTCACCGAAATAGAACCGGCCGGGCCTTTTTGGGAAGCGGAACCAGAGCACCAGGATTACCTCGAACGCATACCGAATGGCTACACATGCCACTTCATCCGCCCGAACTGGAAGCTCCCCAAGCGCGCCTGAAAGTCGAGTTTACGAGGCGCAGAGGAGACCGATTCTGACCGCTAGCAGCCCTTTCGCGAAGGGCTGCTCTGGATTGATGGATTTCCCCTGGTGACAGGCTGAAAGCGGCCAGTAGCGGACATTTGGCATGTCACAATGGGCGGCTCAACACTCAGTGTATGGCACGTGAGTTTGACGCTTTTAATCATTGGTTTTCAGCAGGACTGTTCCACATCAGCACGGCCAGAATAGCTGCAGCGATGATGCTGGGCGCAAATAAAGGGATACTGACACTAAGCGGTTGAACACCGTAAATCATGACCGCTGCTGCAAGCATTCCGCACAACAAGCCGACCATCAACCTGGCCTTGCTTCTGAATCTGGGTCGCGACCACAGTAGTCCAAAGTAGATGCGCCACCCCGAATAAACCCCTAGCCAACCGAACACTACCGTTGGGAGTGTCAGCCAACCCGAGAAGTCGCCTTCTGACATAATCGCGATTGAAGCCATCAGCCCCATAACACCGAATAATGCAGCAAATGCTGTCGGCGGAACCATTACAAGCAACGCCATTGTTGTGAGTAAAACTCTACGTTTTGTGAGAGGGGTCATTGACCAATTCCTGTTGGCTGTATAACCGAAAGAATAGTCACGGTATTCGATTACTACTTGTCGCCACCGGCAGCTTTGGGTCGGTTGCTGCCCTTCATTACAGGCCTCAACCGCCCCTAAGCGGTCACTCGAAACATTGATCAACGTAAGCCCGCAGGAATGTATCCTCTACGGACACTCTGAATTCCGAGGGCTTGCTGCCGGAGTTTTGCACTCGGTTTTTGCCGCCGCCAACCCATTAAAATCACCGGCCCAGCGCCTAATGCCAGTCAGTTAAGCGTTTGATCACCGCAAACCTTGTGGGAGCGAGCTTGCTCGCGATGACGGCTGGACAGTCAAACAAGGGGTGCCTGACCGTCTGCCATCGCGAGCAAGCTCGCTCCCACAATGTCCGGGGCTTAACTGATCGGCATTAGGCCCAGCGCCGGCGTTTTCGTTATTGTCACCCAGCCTACAGCCACCCCGTCAGGCTCATTGGCCTGGCCGCTATTCACTGCGCAGAGCCGCCACCGGATGCAGGCGGGCCGCCCGCAGTGCCGGCGCCAGGCCGGCGAGAATGCCGAGCACCGCCGCCAGCAGCAGTGCCAGCAGCAGAAACAACGGCTGCAGCGCCAAGGGCAGGCTTGGCATGGCCAGGTGCAGTAGCCCGAGCAGCAGGCCCATCAACAGCAGACCCAGCAGACCACCGGCCAGGGACAGCAGCGTCGCTTCGGCGAGAAACAGCCCGAGCACCTGCCGCGGACTGGCACCAATCGCCCGCAACAGGCCGATTTCCGCCGTGCGCTCGCCCACAGTGGTGGTCATGATGGTGAGAATGCCGACGGCGCCGACCAACAGGGAAATGCCCCCCAAGGCACCGATGGCCAGGCTCAGGGTGCCGAGAACGCGGTTGAAGCTGCGCAGCATGTCGTCCTGGGTGCTCAGGCTGAAGTCCTCCTCGCCGTGCCGTTCGCTGAGCACCTGGCGAATCTGCTGACTCAACACCCGCGAAGTGGTGCCTGCGCCGAACACCACATGCACTTTGACCACCCCGGTGCGGTTGAACAGGCTTTCGGCCCAATCCACCGGGATGTAGGCGATATCGTCGAGGTTGAAGCCGAGCAACTGGCCCTTCTGCGCCATCACGCCGATCACCCGGAAACGCACGCCGCCGACGCGGACCAGCTCGCCCAGCGGATTGCGTGCACCGAACAGCTCGACACGCAGCTGATGGCCGAGCACCACATAGGGCGGCGAACGACCGTCACGGGCCACGGGCAGGAACTCGCCCAGGCTCAGTTGCATGCGCCAGGCCTGCGCCAGCTGATGGCCGCCACCGAGAATGTCGCTGCGCCGGCTCAGTTCACCGAACTGGACATCCCCGCTGCCCGGAATGATCGGCACCGCCGCCTCGACATGCGGCAAGCGCCGCAGGGCGTCGGTATCACTGATGGTCAGTGGCCGTACGCTGCCGAGCAGACCGCCGAGGCCGCTGGTCTGGGTCTTGCCCGGGCGCACGGTGATGATCCGCGTACCAAACTGCGAGAAGTTCTCCAGCACATAACCGCGCACGCCTTCGCCTATGGCCGTGAGCAACGCCACGGCGGCTATCCCGATCGCTATCCCGAGCAGGGTCAGCAGGCTGCGCAAGGGGCGACAGGTCAGCGCCGAGCTGGTCAGCCGGAAACCATCTCGCCAGCGCATCAGTGCGCTCCCGGCGGGCGTAGCGCCGCCACCGGCTCCAGCGCCGAGGCCCGAGCGGCCGGCAGCCAGGCGAACAGCAGCGCCGTGACGAGTGCCAGCAGCACCGCGCTAGCGCGCGCCCACCAGGGTGCATAGAGCGGCAGATCAAACGCCAGGCGCCCCAGCCAGAGCAAGGTTTCGGCCAGCAGCAGCCCCGCCAGCGCCCCCGCCAGGGCGAGCAGCGCCGCCTCACCGAGGAACAGCAGGCGCAGCTGCGCCGCCGTGACACCTATGGCTTTGAGCAGGCCGATCTCGGCGCTGCGCTGGCTCACTGCAATCCAGGTCACGTTCATGATCAGGATGCCTGCCACCAGCAGGCTGATCGCGGCAATCCCGGCCACCGCCAGGGTCAGCACCGTGAGTATCTCGTCGAAGGCGCTGAGCAGGCTGTCCTGGCTGATCAGGGTGATGTCTTCTTCACCCTCGTGGCGCTCCTTGAGCGCGGCGAGTATCTGCCGCTTGCTGCGCTCGAGAAAGCTCGGCCCATGCACCTCGACAAACACCCGCAACAACCCCTCGCGATTGAACAAGGCCTGGGCACTGGCCACCGGGATGATCAACATTTCGGCGAAATCCATTCCCAGGGATTCGCCCCGCTCACTGAGGATACCGACCACCCGGAAGCGCCGGTCGCCGGCGCGCAGCCATTCACCCAGGGCCGGGCGCGCACCGAATAGCTCGCGCCGGAGTTTGCCGCCGATCACGCAGACGGCCTCGGCCTGCTCAGGGTCCAGCGCCGGCAGGGGCTGGCCCTGGACGACCGTCAGTTGGCGAATGGCGAAGAAGTCCCGGGTGGTGCCCAGGGTCAGCACCTCACGATTGCGGTTGCCGACTATCACCTCCATCTGCCCGGCCTGCATCGGCGCGACCCGGCGGATGCCCGGCAACCGGGTGATGGCCTGGACGTCCTGCAAGGTCAACTCGTGCGGCGTCAGGCCGGTGAGCGGCGGCATGCGCCCCGTGGTTTCCTTGCGGCCCGGGAATACGATCAGGATGTCGCGCCCGAGCAGCGAGAACTCGTTCAGGACGAAGGCCCGCGCGCCCGCGCCGAGACCGGTGAGCAGATTGACCGCCACCACCCCGATAGCGATGGCCAGCAGCAGCATCAGGCTGCGCGAGCGATGCCCACGCAAGGCGCCGAGCCAGAAGGCCAGGGCATCGGCGGCACGCATCAGGCCAGCGCCTGCTGCGACGCAGCACTGTGGATCCGCCCGTCACGCATGTGCAACTGGCGCTGCGCACGGGCACCCAGGCTGGCGTCGTGGGTCACCACTATCAGGGTCAGCCCCTCTTCATTGAGCTCCTCCAGCAGGCTGAAGACTTCGGCGCCGGCCTGGCTATCGAGATTGCCGGTGGGCTCGTCGGCCAACAACAGCGCCGGTTGCATGACCATCGCCCGTGCAATGGCGACGCGCTGGCGCTGACCGCCAGACAGCTCGCCCGGGCGGTGGGCAATGCGATCGCCCAGCCCCAGGCGCTCCACCAATTGGTTGCTGCGCTTGTGCCGTTGCGCCGTGCCGATGCCGGCGAGGACCATCGGCAGCTCGATGTTTTCCAGCACCGTCAGCCGTGCGATCAGGTGGTAGGACTGGAACACGAAACCTATCAGTTGGCTGCGCAGTTGGGCGCGCCGTGCCTCGCTCAGCGTCGCCGTGGCCTCGCCCTGCAGCCAGTACTCACCGGCGCTCGGCGCATCGAGCAAACCGAGGATGTTCAGCAGGGTCGACTTGCCCGAGCCCGACGGGCCCATCACCGCCATGTAGTCACCGGCGGCGATGTCCAGATCCAGGCCGTCCAGCCCCATCACCTGCTGCTCGCCCAACTGGAAGGTGCGGCTGCCGCCGCGCAGGCGGATCATTGCCTGGTCTCCGCCGCATCCACCGGGATCACCGCCACGGTATCCTTGAGCCCTTCCTGCTCGAGGCTGGCGACTATGCGCGCGTTCTCGTCCAGCCCTGCGAGCACCTCGGTCCAGCGCCAGTTGCTCAACCCGGTTTGCACCGCCACCTCGCGCAACACCCGGGCGCTGGGGTCATAGCGCAGCACGCGCTGCCCCTCCAGCAGGGTCTCGGTGGGGATGCGCAAAACACTTTCGCGCTGCTCCAGGAGGATCTCGACATCGGCGCTATAGCCGGTGAGCAGAACCAGATTCGCCGGCGGCTGGTCGAAGCGCACCTCGACATCGACGGTGCGCGCCTGCTTCTCCAGTTCACGCACATAGGGCGCGATGCGGCTGACGCGGCCAGCGAACTGCTGGCCACGGAAGGCATCCAGGGTGATCCGCACCGCAGTTCCGGGGCGAACCCGGGCAGCGTCCACTTCATCGATCGGTGCCTCGACATACAGGCAACTGTCGTCGATCAGGTCGACTGCCGGCGGCGTGGGAATACCCGGCGGCGAAGGGGTGACGAACTCGCCGAGTTCGCCGTTGATTTCTGCGACTATGCCGGCGAATGGCGCACGCAGGGTCGCCTGCTCCAGCAGTGAACGCTGCAACTGCAGGCTGGCGTCGGCCTCGCGGATCAGCACGTTACTGGCATTGCACATCAGCTTCGCCAGGTTAGCCTTGGTCTCGGCCTGATCGAGGCGATCGGCGGCAACCAGCTTGCGGTCGGCCAACTGGCCCAGGCGATCGAGGTCGCGCCGGTCCAGATGAGCCTGCTGGCAGCGCTGTTCGCGGGCGTTGCGTTGGGCCTCCAGCCGCGCCTCGGCCTCCTGCAACCGGGCCTGCTGCTCGTCCTGCCGCAAGCGCATGAGCACCTGACCCGCCTGGACCCGCTGGCCCTCGGCGATCAGCAACTCGGCAACCTGGCCGCCGACATTGAAGGACAGATGCGAGCGTCGACAGGACTTCAGCGTCCCCGCGCGGGTGTTGGCCACCAGCGTCTCCACCGGCCCGCGCTCAACCTCCAGCAGCCTGACCGGCAACGGCTGTGGTCGACTCAACCAGCCGCCCAGCACCACCAGACAGGCCAGCATCGACGAGCCAATCAATAATTTGCGCATGGACTTCACCTCCTCCCCACATGGCTTGAGCCTAGGTCAGGAGGGTAAAAGAACAACGCAAAACGTCATTTATCCGACGTTTTTCAGACGAGCGTCAGATGAGCGCCAAATAAATGGCAAATGAGATTTATTTCTCTCGCAACGGCTGTTCGCCAGCCATGCCAACTCAATTGAATTCCTTGCCGCGGCAACGCTGCGACGTCGAAATATCGCCGGAAACCGTGCCACGCTTTGCCTATACCCGAATGTCTTCAAGCGGCCAAAAGCAGACGATCAGGGGTCTCTTTGAATCAGGGGAAAGATATGACACTCGGAAAAAGTCGAGCGCTTTCCTTCTTGGCCACGGAGCGCCATTCAGACTGTTATCGGACTTGAGACAAAATCAATGAAGTTGCCGTTGCCTCTGTAGTTCTCTCTTCAACCAAGTGTTTGCCGGTTCTACACCTTCTGAACATCGCACCTCATAGGCGCGGCCACTCATGCTGCTTTTAGTGGCAGCAAGATCGATGAAGTCTTCTGCGCTGTTCACCAAGTTCTTGCCTTCGAGATATTTCAGTTTCTGCTCCAGATGGGCCCGAGCGCGGGGACCTGGGTATTCGTTCCCATTGCGCACAAACTGACACTCACTGTGTTCGACAAAGTCCAGCAAGCCTTTTATCTCTTGAGTGACTTGAGGTGCGGCGAGAACCTGCACATTAGTGATGATTGCGACAAGGCTGATACCCGCAGCCATCATCAACAGGCTGACAAGCTGCTCTGTACCCCTCATCCGGATCCGCATGATCAACCCTGGTTTTGAAGGTGAAATGAAACGGGATCCCTCCTCCTGCCGATACAGCGGGTGCAGGAAGACAGCGCACCCAGCTTCGCAACGCGGTACCGCTCTTCTCAATCAGGTGGCTGGCTACTTCTATCCTCCGGTGCCGTCTCAAACATGTCCAAGCAACTGCCACCAAAGCGGGCCGACGACCAGCCAGATCACCATGTAGATGACGCTCATCAAGAAACCGGTCTTCCACCACTCCCCCTGGGTGACGTAACCGGCACCGAACATGACCGGCCCGGAACCGATGCCGTATTGGGTCAGGCAACCGTTGACGCTGCTCAGGATGCCGAGAGCGACCGCTGCGGTGAATGGCGGGATGCCGGCAGCGACCATGAGCGCCATGCAGAGGGGAAACAGAGCACTGATATGTGCCGTGGCGCTAGCGAAGAAATAATGGATGTAGCAATAGATCGCCGCCACCAGCATATAGACAGCCAGCCTCGGGAAACCCTCCAGGTGTGCCCCGAACTCCTTTCCGAACCACGAAACCATGCCGTACTCATTGAGTTTGGAGGCCAGCATGATCAGCAGGCCGATCCAGATCATGGTGTCCCAGGCGGATTTCTCATTTAGGGCATCCTGCCAGGTCAGTACGCCGGTGATGAACAGCAACGAGACACCGAGAGCCGCCGCCAGCGTCGCTCCGATTTTCAGATCCTCACCGAAAATCCAAAGCACCAGCAAGCCAACGAAGATCACCGCCATGATGATTTCCTTGGCCGAGATGGGCCCCATCGCTACGAGTTCTCTCTGTGCCAGGGCCTTCGCATCGGGTGTCTGGCGAATCTGCGGCCGGACAATCCACAGCAAGGCCACCGGAATGAGGGCAAGGCACAGCAAACCGGGAACTGATGCTGCCACCGCCCATTCGAGCCAACTGATTGAGACGCCTTGATCTGCGGCCATCTTGACCGCCAGGGGATTTCCCGCCATCGCCGTGATGAACATGCCTGCGGTGATGATGTTGGCGTGGAAGGCACAGAGGATCAGATAGTTCCCCACCTTGCCGCGCGACTCAGGGTCATCGGCATGGCTGCCGAGGACCTCCGACATCGCTCGGGTAATCGGCAGCATCACCCCCCCGGCGCGAGCGGTGATGCTGGGCATGGCGGGCGAGATAAGGAGTTCAGTCATGACCAGTCCATAACCCAGCCCCAGGGTTCGCTTGCCCAGCAGCCGCATGAACAGGAGAGCGATGCGGTGCCCCAGTCCTGTCTTGATCACGCCTCGGGAGATAAAGAAGGCAAGCATCACCAGCCAGACGAGGTCCGTCCCCGTGGATTTGGTGACGTCGGCAAAGGACACGACGCCAACCAGCACACCTACCGTGGCGCTGATAATGGCTACCGCCGACATCGGAAGAGGGGCGGTCATGATGCCGGCGATGGTGGCGACGAACACGGCGAACATGTGCCACGCCTTCACGTCGAGGCCGGCCGGTGCCGGGAGGAACCAGAGGACGATACCTATGCCCACCGGGACGAGAAATTTCCAGACATTACTGAGATGCCCTTCCGATGGCGTCGGTTTCGTCATGGCCGGGCTTGCAGGTTGCGAATCCTTAGCGGGTAATACAGCCATGATATAAACCTCTTGGCGGCACTGTTCGGTTTATTCAGAGCGTGCGCAATTTCCCTAACGGGCGAGAAGCACGCTGTCGGTTGCCTCTTTGACGATGCACGCACTGCGCTGCAAGGCCTCGCGCTCGATGGGGCCGAGTTCCGGATAAGCCAGTAACTGCGCTCCTCTGCCATTGACCACCATCGGCAGCGACAAACACACCTCCGGTACGCCTTCGACTTCAGCATGCACGACAGCGACCGGCAGAATGAGGTCGGTGTTATGTACGATGGCCTGGCAAATTCGCCCAATCGCACTGGCGACTCCATAGTGGGTGGCGCCCTTGCCTTCCTTGATGAGCGTGGCTGCCTCGTGCACGGAGCGCAGGATCAGATCGCGGCTGGCAGGCCCCAACTCTTTACCGCTCCTGACCAGGAACATATCGAGGGGCATTCCGCAGACCGTCGCACCGGACCAGTCGATCAACGCGGATTCGCCGTGTTCGCCGAGAACGTAGGCGTGAATCGCAGGCGCCACGACACCCAGCCGCTCGGAGAGCAGCGATCGCAGTCGCCCGGTATCGAGGGAGGTGCCGGTGCTGATAACGCGCTCGCGCGCGCAACGCAGGCGGTCAAAAACGACACTGGTCAACACATCGCAGGGGTTGGTCGCGATTACGTAGATCGCATCCGGGGCCAACGGTGCAGTGCGATCCACAACTTGCGCTGCAATGGCCGCATTGGTTCTGGCCAAGTCCAGACGAGTCTGCCCTTGCTTCAGACCGACACCCGCGGTGATCACGATGATGTCCGCGTCGCGTGCGTTCTCGTAATCACCGGCATAGAAGCGATTGTGCCCCCAGAACGCTGCTGCGTGGGTGAGGTCCAGCGTCTGCCCTTCGGCTCGTATTCGCGCGACATCGATGATGACGATCTCGGCGCTCGGAATAGCCACGGCCGCAAACAGGGCTGCTGATCCGCCAACCAATCCTGCACCGACGATTACGATCTTCGGTTGCCGCATCGCATGCCTCCCGTCGCCCCAGGAGAATTGGACACCTGAACCAGGCATCCGCCAGTGGACAGTCAAGCTTGAAGTGACGCGAAACCTACATGAGCCGACAGCCTGACTACTCGGGCCGACTCTCAATCGATTTCGTTACACATATCTTTTGCGTAGTTATTGAACAGCGCACCCGACCCCAAGGGTTCAAGGGGGGTGTCCTTCAAGGCGAGCGAGCCAAAAAAAGGAAAATTTTCAACAGGCTGTTAAAGGCTAGCCGCACATGGCGAGTTCCTCATTGGGAACCGGCAGGAAAAGAGTAGCTCAACATCGACTGGGTGCATGCCCGTGAATTTGGGAATAATCGCACACCAGGACGGTAGGGATGGTGATCAGGCTAACGTGAGGCCCAATCGGAACAGCCGGGCTTGTATCGGCCAGAAGCCGACCTTCACCCACTGGCCAAATTGATGCTGCCATACAACGTTATCAATAACTCGTCTCGGCAAAATTTGCGGGCGCTCTGGACCCTATCGAGCCAATAACCCCCCTCAATGAACCCGGATGATTGCCTTTGGCCACTTAGTGACCATTGGGTTTTCATCGCGAACACAATGACTTTCCGTGTCGATATCAGACACGGATGTGGCGTGATCAGGTAACTGAATCATCGGACAAGCCGGGTAAGGTGGCGCACCTTTTCATCGAAACGACCACGTCACGATGATGGGCTTGATAAGAACTGCAGCGTTTGAAGGGTGCTTCCTTCAGGAAGCCCGGCAGGCAGCAATGATGACCTGTTGCCCTATCCATCCGCTTAAATGTCGATCGGCAGAGAATAAAAAACCAATGATTAGCCCGAGCTCCAAGGATTCGAGTGGCCAATTGGCGCAGGGCTTCAAGCCTCGTCACGTAACAATGCTGTCAATCGCCGGTATTATCGGCGCCGGTTTGTTCGTTGGTTCAGGACACGCCATTGCGGCGGCTGGCCCGGCGGTGCTGCTGGCCTATCTGTTCTCTGGCCTGCTCGTCGTTCTGGTCATGCGCATGCTCGGTGAAATGGCGGTGGCCAACCCGGACACCGGCTCTTTCTCCACCTATGCCGACCAGGCCATCGGCCGTTGGGCCGGCTTCACCGTCGGTTGGCTCTACTGGTGGTTCTGGGTGCTGGTGATCCCTATCGAAGCGCTGGCCGCCGGTCATGTATTGAACCAGTGGTTTCCCCAGATCGATGCCTGGCTGTTCGCCCTGGTGTCGATCATTGCACTGGTGGTGACCAACCTGTTCAGCGTGTCCAAGTACGGCGAATTCGAGTTCTGGTTCGCCATGGCCAAGGTGCTGGCGATCATCGGTTTCATCGGCGTGGGCTTTGCCGTGTTGATGGGCTGGGTTCCCGATCGGGAAGTCAGCGGATTGAGCGGCCTGATGGCCGAGCACGGCGGGTTTGCTCCAAACGGGCTGTCGGCGGTAGTCGGCGCCTTCATCACCATCATGTTCAGTTTCATCGGTACCGAAGCGGTCACCATCGCCGCCGCCGAATCCGACAATCCCTCGCAGAACATTGCCAAGGCCACCCGTTCGGTGATCTGGCGCATCGGGGTGTTTTACCTGCTGTCGATTTTCGTGGTCATCTCCGTGGTGCCCTGGAATGACCCGCTGCTGGCTTCGGTAGGCTCCTACCAGCGGGCGCTGGAAATCATGAACATTCCCCACGCCAAGTTCATGGTGGACGTGGTGGTGCTGATCGCCGTGGCCAGTTGCATGAACTCCTCGATCTACATTGCCTCGCGCATGCTTTATTCGCTGGGCCGTCGCGGCGATGCACCGAAGGCACTGAAAGCGACCTCCTCCGAAGGCGTGCCGCGGGCAGCCGTCATCGCCAGCACCGTGTTGGGCGCGGCGATCACCGTGTGGAGCTACTTCATGCCTGCCGGGTTGTTCGAGTTCCTGCTGGCCAGTTCCGGCGCGATTGCCCTGGTGGTGTACCTGGCCATTGCGGTGTCGCAGCTGCGCATGCGCCGGATGTTGCGTCGGCAGAACGTCGAGCTGACCTTTCGCATGTGGCTGTTTCCCTGGCTCACCTGGTTGGTGATCCTGTTCATCTGCGCGGCGCTGGCCGTGATGATGGCCTCCCCTGATCACCGTACCGAAGTGAGCACGACCATTGGCCTGGCGCTGGCGATCTCCTTTATCGGCCTGGTGACATCGCGTCACCCTGCGCAGGCTGCGAGAGTGACATCGGTGGGATAAAACCCGGAAGGTAGTTGCGCCGAACCTGATACCCCCTACGCCAGGACTGGGGGTATTACCCGCTCCTGTGTCTCAGGCCGTCATCGCTTTTTGTGAGGACATGACCACGATGTCATCGAACTCCACCGTGTCCGACGGTAAGACTCAATCCGTCGGTTTTCTGCTGCTGGACAAATTCACACTCATTTCCCTGGCGTCCGCAGTAGAGCCACTGCGCATGGCCAGTCAGTTGTCGGGGCGAGAGCTCTATCGCTGGCATACGTTCAGCCCCGGTGGAGAGCCTGTCTGGGCCAGTGACGGCGTGCAGATCACTCCGGATGCTTCATGGAAAAATCCATTGGTGGCGGACACTGTAATCGTGTGCGGCGGTATTGGAATCCAGAGCGTGATTACCCGCGAGCACATTACCTGGCTGCAAGCCCTGGCGCGTCAATCCAGGCGGTTGGGAGGCGTGTGCACCGGTAGCTGGGCGCTCGCAAAAGCCGGGCTGCTCGACGGCTACGAGTGCAGCGTGCATTGGGAATTTCTGGCGGCCATGCAGGAAGCCTTCCCGCGAGTCAGCATCAGCGCGAGCCTGTTCACCCTCGACCGAAACCGCTTTACAAGCTCCGGCGGAACGGCCCCCATGGACATGATGCTGCACCTGATCGGTCGCGATCATGGTCGAGAATTATCCGCCGCCATCTCCGAGATGTTTGTCTACGAGCGCATACGCAACGAACAGGATCATCAGCGCGTTCCCCTCAGGCATGTGCTCGGAACTCATCAGCCCAAGCTGCAGGACATCGTCGCGTTGATGGAGGCCAATCTCGAGGAGCCGATCGACCTGGATAACCTTGCAGAATACGTTGACCTGTCACGTCGACAGCTGGAGCGGCTATTTCAGAAATACCTTCAATGTACGCCGTCACGCTACTACATGAGGTTACGTCTTGTTCGAGCGCGACAACTGCTCAAGCAAACATCATTGTCGATCATTGAGTTGGCGTATGTATGCGGTTTCGTGTCCACACCCCATTTTTCCAAATGCTATCGCGAGTACTTTGGAGTGCCACCCAGTGAGGAGCGTTCCGGCTCGGAAATGAATCGCAAATTGGCAACGCCTGCGACGACGCAGCCGTCATTGACCAAACCGCCGACAGCGCTCGACCAGGCACGAAACGAATCGACCTTTGCCAGTGTTCGCATGATGGATCGTTCCGGTTTGGCGGAGTCGTACTGATGGGACGGCCCAGTCGCATCTTCCGTAGTGCATGAGCTTACTCAATAAGATCACGCAGCAGATTTGACGTGCACATGGGTGTTCCTCCCAAAATCCAGGTCGGTGAAACATGGGTTTCTTGGCGATCCTGCACCTCTATGGCCCGACCAAGGACTTCTTCTACAAGACGTGGAAATCTGGCGATTTGCAGAAGCAGTAACGAGGAGCAGAGCGAGGCGATATGAGCGAGCGGATTGACTCAACCTACACTGAGCTTGAAAAGCATCCGATTTACGCGTTGCAAGCCCTCCTGGCAGGTCAAGCGTATTGAAGTGAATCGCTCCAGCCCTACCACTTATGCCTGAGTCGTTAATCATGGATGAAGTCACTGACATGCCCTCGGATGATGTACCTGACCTTCAACCTACAGTGCAGCGCAAGCTGGGGCGCTGCCTGTTGCGCTTGCAACAATACGAACTGCTGTTGAAAGCCCTTGTCGCGCATGGCGAGCTGAGCGGTCCTGCGGACCGGCTGCCTATCATCCGTGAGCAAAATATCGCATGTGCCCAGAAAAAGACCATGGGCACGTTGATGGGGATGTTGACCGAAAGCTTTCTGACCCAGTCGCCCCAAAATGAAGAATCACAGACGCAAGCCGATGCCGGTGACCAGATCTGGTTCAGCTATCGACACCAGTTGGAAATGTCAGGCGAGCGCTATGAGGCAACGAAGGCCGCTCTCAAGGAGCTCGTTGACCTGCGCAATGAACTGGTCCACCACTTCATTGAGCGTTTCGATCTCTGGACTGAATCAGGCTGCCAGGCGGCGGATGGTTTTCTGGAGGACAGCTACGAAACCATCAATCGGCACTGTCTGAATCTGCAATCCTGGGCCAAACACATGAGTGTGGCACGAGATAAACTGGCTTCGTTTATGCAGAGCCAAGCATTTGAAGATGTGTTCGTTGGTATCCGGGTGGATGGCTCAGTCGATTGGCCCGGCAGTGGGATATGCAGTTGTTTACGTGAAGCGGAAACCAAGCTTGCCGAAGGTGGCTGGACGCGACTGGAAGCAGCCATCCGCTGGATTGGAGGTACCTATCCAGAGCAGATGCCCAAGCGCTACGGTTGCAGCAGCTGGCGACATGTCCTGCACGAATCACGGCAGTTCGAAAGACGAAAATCCCAAGCTGATAATGAACGTACTGTCGTCTGGTATCGCAGCAAGGTCAGTTGAATGGGAAGCTGTATCGCCTCTCCTCTTGTAAGCGCGCTGACTGACTGCTCCTGGCCGATTCTGTTGAAAAAAGTCCGGCTTCCCAAAACTGCCTGATCATTGACTGGTGAAAACGCCTGTTTTGCAAGCCGCTACGTGAAATTCGAGTCCGATCGCTACCGATGAAAGCTACCAAAAACGGATCGTCCAGATAGCGAAGTTGAAAGTTAAGAGAGATCAATTACACTCTTCGAAGTAAGATTCTATGGCGCGGTCTTTAGTGAGCATATAGTCTTCTACCCAAACTTTTGTTTCTGCGTCAGCTGTCGCATTATAAATATCTTTCATTCCGTACGCCTCATAATCGCCTATCAAAGTATCCCCCTCGCCCGGATCGTTTCCTCCGAACCACTCAAGAAGTGTATAACCTTGATTGGTCTGCACAATGTAATAACTACATCCAGATTTGTAATAAACAACTACTCCTTTTGCCGCACTAACTAGTGGGGAGCATAGGATTATAGATATTAGAAGCACGGCCGTAAGGGCGCGATTATTCATCGATATCGAAACTCCAGCGGGCTAAAATTCTGGCATGGGCATGAAGCCGTTGCACTGAGTCGAAAGCTCCGATGCTTGAAAAATCGGTAGGAAGATAAGTCGTCGTTATCCATAACGGTAAGTCCCTTTACGTGCACGTGGGGTTTCCTACTTATGTTGATGTTAGCTGGGGGTATGGAGGAAAACAATTAGAAGACCGGCAATAGGCTCAAAGCCTGGGTTAAAAAGCAAACACCTACAATGACGCCATCGGCATGCATACCTGTGACCGTTACTTGTATACCTGCACTTTGGCCGTTTCTGCTGGTCGCACGCAAGCCGGATTATGTAGATTTATACTAGTCACAACCGGCCGAATTGGACCCATTGCTGCCCTTCGTGAAAGGCAGCTGTCGGCGATTTACCTACCTCAGGTGATGGCAATAGTGGAAATGAGCTTTACCCCAAAAGCCGTCAAGGCACTATTCCATACGCGCTCTGTTGCTGTAGCGGTGCTGAACGGAGAGGTCATCGATAACTGCGGAGGTTTCACGAGACGTTAGGCTACAGGGTATTTCGGTATAAATTTCATGGGAGCGAGCGGACCATCATCATGAGGTTCAGATTTAAGTCTGTACAGCCAGCCTGGATAGCAGCCATAAGTGCAGCTGCCGCAGATCTCTATCACTCTGATCATTAAACCCCACCGCAGCACGTTACTCCTCCGGCTGCTCTTGAACTCCGAGATCTCGATACTTTTGCTTACCCCACACGGTAGGATCGGGAATCACCTCGATCACCCTCGTTGGAGGAGTGTTGATACTAAACCCCGGCTCCATTTTCTCACGCATTTCGAGGTACTGGCCCAGGAAGGCGTCGTAAGCCAGGCGGGGCGCGTACTGAACGTTTCCTTTCTGGTCCACCGCCTCGCCGTGATAGAAGAAGTCCACGCCCTGGGCAAGTGGCACTAACAGGCTGGCGACAGGTTTGTAGTCACCCTCATAAAGCGTGAGCCGCAGCTTTGCCTTGGCACCGTACAGCAGGCCCATCTGTTCGGCGAACCAATTGACGTATTGGTCGCCGTTAATCCGCGTTGGATCGGCCGGGACCGTAAAAGCAGTGTCCAGGGCTCGATTCTTACGGATGCGGCTGGCCATCCCATTCAGCTCCAATCCTTCAGCGAACTCGACATCGACCTGTTCCCCAGGCTCGATTTTGATCGGCTTGTTCATCGAAATCACGGGCCACAACAAGTTCTTGGAGAAGAATGAGGCGCCACCTTTCGACAGATTTCTCGCTTGCACTATTTCCCACTTGGCTGACGTCAGGAGAATTGGCGCCGCCGTGATATTGGTCACACGGGCTGAAACAAAGACCTGCTCATTTACGGTTTGCTTACCACTGCCGGGTCGTCCGAACATCGGAGTTGGACTGAGCCAAGCCTCTGCAACATAGAGTCTCCGGCCCTGGCTAGCGGCGGTGATGTCGGTCAGACGCTTCAGTACTTGTTCAGTGACGCCGATGCAAGTGCTATTTCCCGATGCACCCGCACCGGTAACGATCGACGAGCACGGGCCCGTGGTCTGCATATTCTGGGATTGCGCCAGAACAATCTCTGGCAACACCAGCACCGAAAGCATCATCACCGCGCGGCGAAGTTTTTCTTTCATCACGGCCGGGTGTCGACTGTGGATTTAACCACAGCGCCTTGCCCGGTCACGATTGGCGAGGCCGCACCGTGGGTGGATATTCCGTTCTTCGGTGGGGTATCTGCAGACGCCGACCTGTTTGGCCCTTTGACTTCGGTTACGACATGCGCATCAGGTGCGGTGATGATGGGGGAGGCGTCGCCGTGGGTGGAGATAGAAGGGCTCGGTTGCTCTGCTGGTTGCAGCGTCACACCTATCCGATCGGGTTTTGCTTCAACATGCAGCCCACGATTTTGAACAAGTGCTGAGATGGCCATTACCCCAATCACAACAACCAGGGTGAACGTCACTACCGACACCTTCCGGACACTTCCCCACATTTCGGGCGTCTTCTGCGAATTTCTATTCAATTTTGAACTCCTGTAATTAACTGGGCAGTATCCCTACCGCCGCTGCAGGCGGCTACTGTGCAAAGTACATCCAAGCCTAAGGCGGTGAGAGTACATTAACGTGCACATTAGGTGCGACAGGCCTACTGCTCATTTAGCAGTTTGGGGTCGAAAGCAGTCTCCCGACTGAAGCATTCGACTCATAGAGGTCGATGGCGAATAGTCGCGACAGCCCAAAGCGAGTGCTAGACCTTGATCGGTTGAGAGTATCAATAGGGACCGTTCGCTCGAATGTCCGCAAGCTCTGCTTACGGGCATTCGAGCGAACGAAGCGAATAGATTAGGCTAATTATTTTGCCTCACTCTCACGAGCTTTCTCTTTTTTTAATAGCTCGTCAAAGTCTATATTGAATCGTGACTCCAGCCTTTCGAGCGCGTGCTTTATCCCTCGCAAGATATAAAGTTCATTCGCCCCAAAGGCATAATGAGCCGAACTAAAACGCTCTTCACCAAGTATACAGTATGCCGCTTCTCCGCTAGAGCTTTTCGTGTACGGAAACGTTCCTTTGTATTTTTCGCGCCCGCCTTCAGAGTTCGTGAAACGAATTGGGTAGCGGAAGTCCCTGCCCTCTCCTTCCCAAGCACCACCTGGCCCAAAGTTTTGAATGCTCCCATTGTAACACTCACTTCCTATCTCATATTCGATTTCGTGCAAGAGTTTGTAGAAGTCACGTGTTCTATTTTTCATGAGTTATTTCTCTAAGAACAATAACGATCAAGCTAGTGGCCTTCGTAAGGCGTGGCTTTCGAAATAGTAGACCAGCACAAGCTACACCGCCTTGAATGACCACTTTTCGGTGAAATCGCCCCCCTCCGTGAGGCGGCAGTTGCCGCCCCTGGTGAAAGTCAGAATCGCTCAAAAAACGTCACTGGGATGCGCCAGAAAAACGAGTAGATTCAACGGGCAGCAGAAATGACGGTGTATGCCGACACGATGGCTGATATCTTTCCCGCGCACCTGATCGCGTCCAATCGACGCTGATCCCATCAAGGAAGATGAAAACAATGAAAACAGTGCACGGCGCCCTGCCCCTTATCTGCCTGAAACTACAGGCATTCGCTGGCGAAAACCCCCATCGGCCTCCCGGCTTCGACGTTGCCAGACAAGCAAAATGACCGCCCGCTCAAGTTGGCCCTCTGGCACCTGAATACAACAACTGCCCGCTGACAACCTGATCACTGTGTTTCGCCAGTCGACCTCTCGTGGGCGCGAGCACATTGCTAATGAACTGAGTGTTGCAGTGGCAACTCCGGGATTTGCCCCTCGATTCAGATCTGTTTTAAACAACAAGGCCGCATCAAAATGAAAACATTATTCATCGTCACGCTCGGAATGTTATCGCTCATTCAAACTTCACTATCCTTCGCGGACAATGTTAACGGGAAAAGTATCTACTCACAGAGATGTATCATGTGCCACGGAACAGATCTCAAAGGAACAGGACCACTGGCTAATAAAAGCAACCCTCCTACGCCTGACCTTACAACCTCCGCTTTCAAAAAACGGTTAAATGATTATCCGGGTGTTATTGTGCCATCGATAATACTTCGTCCAAATGGAGACTTGACTCCAAGAACTTTGCAAGAGAATGGTGTAAAGCTATCGCCGTACTCCTGGAGGATTCAGGATCTGCGCGATATAAATCAATACATGAGTGGTGTGATTTCAAAAACTCGATGAGTTTGAGGTGAGAGGTGGGCACAGAAACTCAAGAGCCATTTCAAACTTGAGGGCTTGTGGGGCAATGCCAGTGAGCCCGTCGACCTCTCGCGGACGCATAGCTGATGACCAATCTCTGATTAATACAAGTTCGGGCGGCGCTTCGCATCCAGCAGTCGTGACAGACATTTAACGGCCAGGAGCGGCATTTCTCGGTTAGAACCGAACACCTGAACCTGCAGATGCCCGAATGGATCCAATCAACACGTACAGGCAAGCGCAAAAAATGCTGACTGGAGGGGTTTGAAACTTGTTGTTACAAGCAAGAATACGTATCATTAATATTCAAACTCAGGACGCAGGGAGTGCATTGTCCATACAATAAGAAGGTCAAAAAAAATAATGCTTAAAATGCTCCTCGTGTACGTTCATCTGCTCGCCAGCTGTATTGCCCTCGGCAGGGTATTGCTAGCCGATCACAAGCTTTGGAATTGGCGCAAGGAAGCGCTGGATCAGGCGAAGCTTGAGTATCTGGAAGAAACCAGGAAAATCGCCACCCTCGCGTTACTGGCCCTTTGGGGCAGTGGTCTGCTGTTGGTACTTCAGGGGTATCTCCTCGAGGGCACTGCGTATTTGCTCAACCAGAAGCTCTGGGCCAAGGTGGCGGTTGTCGCGCTGCTGACTCTGAACGGCGGTCTGTTGCATCGCGTCGGCTTCCCGTTGTTGCAAAAAGCCTCCTTCGTCTTGTTACCAAGTGCCGACCGCGGTCGCCTTGCACTCTTGGGGGCGTTCTCCATGAGTGGCTGGCTGTTCGCCGCTTTCCTGGGGGTGGCTCGAGCCTGGAATCATGTCATGCCATGCTTGCATGTGATGGGGGTTTTCACGGCATTCGCATTGCTGGCTTGTGCCGTGGCGCTTGTGGTCGCCAGCACGGCGGGCACGATACGTGGTGAGGAGCCTACGGTTTCATAGTGGGTGAAGCACGAACTCAAGCGTGGATAGCATGACACCTCCCTCGGCACAGGAGTCCAGCAAGGCATCCATGCTTGAAGTCGTGGATAGATTCAGTACTGACACCTGATCGCCACACGCAGACCACCTGGCTGATTGATGGACCTTTCAGCCAACGTCTTGACCCGCGTCCCGTTAACCCACTTCGCAGTGACGAGCAGACTCTGCGCCATGCACCGCTCCGCGCGGTTTCATTTTCGACCGTGCCAGGCCACTGGAATCGCGGGCAGTCGGAAGAAGCCCTTCATGACAGTCAGCAGTCAGCAGTCAGCAGTCAGCCAAAAAAGGACACCGGGAAACTCACCCACGCACCAGATAGGCCCCTGAAGGAACCCGATATCGCAGCTTCTTGCATTTACCCGGTGGAGGCTGATGCCCCGGCGGACGATCAGGAAACCAGATTCGGCATTTACCGGGAGGCGGCATATGGCCGCGGGGAATCTCGAACTCAGCGTACGCCCTCTCTGACCCGATACTAGCCATTTGCAGTTGACCTTCGGCCCCTACTCTTCCCGCCGTCGGTACATCCGAAACCCGATTTGCCTCAGCAGTAGTGAAGTTGCCAACCTCACGCCCGGTGTCCGCAGTGGATTGCTCAGCAACCGCCACTTGCGCTTCGCGGCGCCTTTGGGTCTCCTCTTCCAGCCCCTTCTGTACCGCGACCACGTCCGCGTTGGCATTGGGTAGGGTTCCCGAAGATTGGGCCTGCTGCGCCGCCTGGATCAATTGGAAGTTGCGGTTGCGCAACTGGACGTTGTTACCGACCCGCATGTTCGAGCGCGCCGCCAGGGTTTCAGCCTGCTGGTACTGCCCCTGCTGAAGACGCAACACACCAAGATAATGCAGCGTCGCTGGATTGTTCGGCTGGATATGCAGGGCACGCTCAAGCGTGGCGGCGGCCTGGTCCAGTTGGCCGTTTTCATACTGCCGCGAGGCTGTTTCGATCAGGGTGGTTGATGCGTTGTTGCTTTGCGCAGGCGCTCTTCGCTCGGCAGCGACAGCACTGAACGAGGCGACAGCGCAGAACACCAGGATGAGGACCGGCAGAGAACTCTTGTTTGGCATCAGGGGGCGGACTCGACTGGACTCGGACGGCACTGCCGATACAGGGCCGCTATAGACCCGGCCAATACCCTGAAGTTCCTGCTGCAAGGGCCGTCGCAACCGGTACTTTTTTTAGTACTTCACGGAATCCCGGGGGAACACAGATTACGAAATATCTGTAGGAGCTGCCGAAGGCTCGGGCCGCGTTCGGACGATCTTTTGATCTTGCTTTTGCAATCTGGAGATTGCTGAAGGTCAAAATCAAAAGATCGCAGCCTTCGGGAGCTCCTACAGTTTCCCGGAATTATGTGATGAACCTTTTTTTACCACCCCACGACTGAGACCGTTGGCTATTTAAGCAACGGCCCCCTAGAACTTTTCCCTATTTACCGGTCTATGTGGATAGGCACATCCGCTCGGTAAGCACGCCCCCTTACAAGCTTCCCGCCGCCCGATAGCCACACGTCCGATTGTCCATCAGAGGTTGTCTTCGCTCATGAAATTCCATGTCCCACGGAGGGTGCTCTTCGGCCTGTTCGCGTTCGCGGCAGTGGGCTCGGCATCCGCCACACAGATGAAGGACTCAACCCCTGCTTTTGCAACTCAAGCCCCAGCCGTCCAGACGCCCGTCCAGGCCACCGGCAACCCTTGGCCGACCTTGGCCAGCATGGCCGGCAAGCAGCCAGGGCCGTTGCTTGCCCATGACGACCGATACTGGCATGACGGCCGTTGGCACGATCGTAGAGACGATTGGCGCCGAGACGACTGGCGCAGGGATCAGTGGCGCAGAGATCAGTGGCGTAGAGAGCAAGCCCGCCGAGAAGCCGAGCGCCATCGTGATTGGGAGCGCCACCGTTACGAGGACGATCGCCGTTACTATCGTCGCTAGTGCGAAGCCCCGGAACAATCCGGGGCGCAAGCCGCCCTTCGTGACAGGCCGCAATCGGCTGTGGATTCAACCGGTCGAGGCATAAGATTGCGTATGCGCGGCCAGCAGATATGCGCCAATCATCGCTTCGATTGTGATTCCCGCCACTCTCTGGCCGCCACACCATAGAACTCCCGGAAGACCCGGCTGAAATGGGAAAGGTCATTGAAGCCCCAGCGAAAGGCAATGTCGGATATTCGATGCGCTGTATTGATCGGATTGAGAAGATCGCTGCTGCAGCGCTCTAGTCGCCGACGCAGCACGTAGCGCATCAGGGAAACACCTTCCTGTTCGAACAGCTTGTTGATGTAGCGAACGGAGACCCCCGTTGCCAGGGAAACTTGCTGCGCGCTCAGTGTGGGGTTGCCCAGGTTGTCGTTAATGTAGATTTTGACCCGCATCAGTGTCAGCGCCTGTGAGCGCGAATGCTCAGAGTCCATGGGCTGCAGATGGCCAAGTGTCAGCGCGATCAAATGTGTAATCGACTCTGATAGCCGTGCCATTTCAATTGGAGTGAACTGGCCGATCTGTGAGGCAATGCTCTCCAGGAAGGAGCGCATGACCCTTCCCACAGGGCCGTCAGTGGATATCCGCGTTGCGGTGCGGCACTCCATATTGACCACCAACTGGTTGATGCAAGTTCGGGGGACGCTGACGATGATCTGCCTCCAGTCATTCTCGAACGTCAAGTAATGCGGCCGCGTTGCATCGTAGATGGAGAAATCGCCCGGCCGGATCACCGCTCGGTTGCCACCCTGCTCCAGGCATTCCGTGCCTTCAAGCATCAGTACCGCGAAATATCTGTCTTCTTCCCGGCACGTAGGTTGTAAGTGCCGTCGATTGACAGCCTGTGCCGCGGCTCCGACATCGCTCACGCGCAGGAACTCACACTTTTGCGAGCGAACTTTTCCGAAGAAATCGGGGTTCGGAATTGCACCGATTTCCACGTCGGCGAACAGTCGCAAGATCATTTCCCGCCAGTAGTCCACCCGGTCATTGAAAGAGTTGCTTTGAGTCGCGAGGTCAACACTTTCGCTAGACCAGTCTGTGCCCGTCAGCACCTTTCGACCGGTTTGCGGAATCACTGTGGAGTACTGCCGAGCGTCTTTGACCAATTGCAATGTACCCCTGTTTTTTGAATTTATTTTCAGGATAGATCCATAGTTTGCTTCGCTTTTCCTGTCAGTCGGGGCTCTTTGACTGGATAGCGAAGTTCCCTGTACGCAACTGCCTGCAAATGCCTTGGGACAACTTTTACAACAGCCTCCGGCTACTCGCCAGCTACCTGAGACGGAAGGGCCGTCTGAGCATATTTTTGGTTCCGTCTGAGCCAAGAAGTGTGATGCACAGCGGCCTCATCCTTGAGTCAGCGACAAACACGTGCGGTGTGAATGGCCGTTGGATGTCGACCCGTACGCCAGGCATGCCCGGCGCACGACCAGGAAGGTCAAAGACCCAAGTTCCCCGTGAGGGGTTTTCCGAGCAAGGCAGACATAATGAAAACAATAAGACTGTTGCTTCCTGAGGTTAAACAATCGGTATGGGCAGCGCTGACGCTTATCGGCGTTTCCTTTTCCACTTTGGCCGTGGAGGTGGCGCCGGGTGACTACGAGCAATACCCCGCGGGTGCCACCATCGGCGTGGTTTATTACCAGCACGCTACCACTGACTCTCTGCGCGTCCATGGGCGTGAAGCCAGTTCAGATTTCAACCTGACCTCTGACATCGGCATCCTGCGTCTGCTGCACGTCTATCAGTTGAGCGATTCAGTCACCATCGACCCACAGTTCCTCTTGCCTTTCGGTCACGTCTCCAGCGGCGGCGATGCTTCCGCACTGGGAAATTCCAGCGGCACCGGCGACCTGATCCTGACCGCGCCGATCAAGTTCTTGCTTAACAGCGCCCGCGATACTTTCAGCCTCAACGCCTACCTGTACGTACCTACCGGCAGCTATGACAAGGATGATCCGATCAACCTCGGCGAAAACCGCTGGAAGGTCGATTTCCAGACGGCCTATATCAAGCACTTCAACGACAAGTGGGCGATGGATCTGGTGGGTGATGCGATCTGGTATGGGAACAACGACGACTACGGTCCCGGTTCGGATGTTCTAAAGCAGAAAACTTCCTACGCTGCGCAGCTGATGGGGCGTTACATGCCGGACCCGGCAACTTCACTGGGCGTCGGCTTCGGGCAGACGTGGGGAGGAGAAGTCGAGATCGATGGCGCTGACCTGGATGGTGCCATGCGCACCACCAACTTGCGCCTCACCGCAACCCGTTTCTTTACCCCCAAGGACCAGTTGCAACTTCAGCTGGGCCGGGACCTGTCTGTTGAAAATGGCCCGCGAGAAGACTTCCGGATGAATCTTCGCTACGCGCGGGTGTTCTGACCTCGCTTTAACCAACAACAAGAGCCAGCCATAGGTCATGCCGCGCATCGGCGGTCAATGGCAATCAAAAACTGTGAGGAACCCATGGAATCAGCAATCGACAAGCACCTGATGTGCCCTCGTACTCGCACCCGGCGCATCGACGACAGTTACACCCCTCCATTCCCGGCCTGGGTAGGACGCGCCGATGCTTCAGTCACCCAGTTCGTAATGGGTTACTTCGGTGTCCAGTCAAAAGGAGAGAGCCAGTTGAGTGCAGCGTGTGCAGCCCTGCGGCAGATCATGACCAGCTTTACCCTGGACGATGGCCCTCATCACCATGACCTGTCTCACTACGTCGATGCTGCCGGCTACGACAACATGCTGGCCATCGCCTATTGGGACGATCCCGCCGCTTTCGCCCGCTGGGAAGCGAACATGCAGGTTGCCAACTGGTGGAACGCCGAATCCCGTGGCAGCGATGGCTTGGGTTACTTCCGGGAAATCCTGATGCCGGGCGTTGAGCGCTTCGAGACACTCTATGCCATGCCAGAGGGCATGGAAGGTGTGGGCGTGGTCATGGCGACCCGCAGCGACGAGATTCAGGAACATGGCTACTGGGGCGCCATGCGCGACCGGATCGCGCTTTC
Organism: Pseudomonas sp. B1(2018); assembly: GCF_003097365.1. Lineage (NCBI taxonomy): Bacteria > Pseudomonadati > Pseudomonadota > Gammaproteobacteria > Pseudomonadales > Pseudomonadaceae > Pseudomonas > Pseudomonas sp. B1(2018). Next base: position 58,398 of record NZ_PYUK01000015.1, on the reverse strand, counting down.
ACAGACCGATGCCATGGCGCCTACGGGGGACCTGGTGGCAGAAGAAAGGCCTTCCCGTGTGATTGTCAGGGGGCATGAAAACCTGGTGGTCATTCGCTCGGGTCAGGACTGGACCGAAACAGTTGGCAAGGAACGGGAGCTGTACCTCGGCGAGATGGAGCCCGTGCTGCGCGAAGGCATGAACTTCCTGAGAGATGAAGGCCAGCCTGTCGGTTGTTACAGCAATCGTTACATGCAGCACATCGACGCCAGCGGGCAACTTCAAGAGAAGAGTTTTTCGGTCAGCCACTGGCGCTCCCTGGCGCACCTTGAACGCTGGTCAGAATCCCATCCCACCCATATCGAGATATTCGGGACCTTCATGCGCATGGTGCAAACGCTCCAGGCCGATCTGAAGTGGAAGGGCTACCACGAAGTGAGCGTCATGCGCGCCGAGGACCAGCGCTATGAATACATCAACTGTCACGCCGGTACAGGGCTGATGTGCGGAGCCTGAACTGCTCGGTGATTCGCCAAGAGGAGAATGATCATGAGTAACACCCTGAACAAGACTGCGGCGCCGGCATCCGCTCGCGCCTATGCCCTGAAAAATGCGCTTCAGGAACGCGAACTGCTACCCGAAGGCTATGTCGAGAAATTCACCGAAATCATGGAAAACGATTTCGATCCGGCCAATGGAGCGCGAGTCGTGGCAAGGGCCTGGGTAGACCCCGCCTATCGCGAACTGCTGCTGCGGGACGCTACCGCCGCCTGCGACCAATTCGGTTACACCGGCGTGCAGGGTGAATACATCGTCGCCCTGGAAAACACACCGACACTGCAAAACGTCATCGTCTGCACGCTCTGCTCCTGCACTGCCTGGCCTGTCCTCGGCCTGCCACCGGATTGGTACAAGAGCTTCGAGTACCGCGCGCGGGTCGTACGGGAATCGCGCACGGTCCTGCGTGAAATGGGCCTGGACCTGCCACTCGACGTTGAGATCCAGGTCTGGGATACCACTGCCGAAACCCGCTACATGGTCCTGCCATTTCGGCCGGCGGGTACCGAAGGCTGGTCGGAAGAAGCGTTGGCCTTGCTCGTCACCAAGGACGTACTGATCGGAATCGCCCGACCTGAAGTCCCGGCAAGCCTTGAGCGTATGGGCCGGGAATGATCCGGTAGCGACTACTTCCTTCATCTGCAGCGAGTGAATGAAAAATGGATGGCATACATGATCTCGGTGGCCTTCAGGGTTTCGGCCGGGTACAGCACACCGCCAACTCCCTGAGCTACAAGCCGGTCTTCCACGAAGACTGGGAAAACCTTGGCTACAGCCTGCTCTTCCTGGGCGCAGCCGAACTCGGCCTGTTCAATGTTGACGAACTGCGCCATGCGATAGAACGCATGGAGCCGCGCCAATACCTGACGTCCAGCTACTACGACAGGATCATCGTCGGCGTGGCTTCCTTGTTTGTCGAGAAGGGTGCACTCCAACAGCAACGCCTCGAAGAACTGGCCGCAGGCGCCTATCCACTGGCCCAGCCCCTGGTCGAGGGGCGTGACCCCAGGCCTCCTGCACAGCCGTTTCAGGTGGGCGATCAGGTGCTTGTGCGTGATGAGTTCGTTTCCGGGCATATCCGCATGCCCGGTTATGTTCGCGGAAAGCGCGGTGTAGTGGTGCATCGCACATCCCAGCAATGGCCATTCCCCGATACGGTCGGCCATGGCCGTTCCAGTCCATCCGAACCCACCTACCACGTCCAGTTCACGACCCGGGAGCTTTGGGGAGACCAGGCGGACGCGGCAAACGTGGTCGTGGACCTGTTCGGCGGCTATCTGCTCCCGGCCTGACGAACGATTTTTCGGTGCGACGAAGCAGCCAACAGACGCACAGCTTCTGCGTGTCGCTCGTCGCACCCTTTTTCAGCACGGATTTCCATGAGGACACTACATGGCCATTCTCAGACCCAGCAATGAACAAATCGGTGAAATCGCCACCTCCCTCGGCATCACCTTGAGCCCTTCGCAGATCGAGGATTATCAGGTCGCGCTACAGGGTAACTTCGACGCGTACGACCAACTCGAAACGCTTGCGGATTTTCTTCCAGTAGTCCGCTATCCACGGCAAGGGATTCATGTGCCGGACGCCGAGGAGAACCGCTATGGCGCCTGGCAATGCAAATCGCAAATCCGCGGCAGGAGCGGCGGCCCGTTAGCGGGCAAAAGCGTCGCGATCAAAGATAACATCGCGGTCGCCGGGCTCCCCATGCTCAATGGCTCCTTTACGCTCGATGGCTATGTGCCCGAAGTCGACGCCACCGTCGTCACCCGTCTCCTGGATGCAGGCGCGACTATCGCCGGCAAGGCAGTCTGCGAGGCGCTGTGCTTCTCGGGCGGCTCCCATACCGCAGCCAGCGGCCCGGTGCACAATCCCCACCGGCACGGTTACTCCGCTGGCGGGTCTTCGTCGGGCTGCGCCGCGCTTGTCGCGGCGGGCGAAGTTGACCTGGCCGTCGGCAGCGACCAAGGCGGTTCGGTTCGCATCCCGGCCTCCTTCTGCGGCGTGTACGGCATGAAACCCACCTATGGGTTGATACCCTATACCGGCGCCATGCCCATCGAAACGACACTCGACCACCTGGGGCCGATCACCGCTGGCGTCCGGGACAACGCGCTAATGCTGGAGGTGCTGGCGGGTGCGGACGGCCTTGACCCTCGCCAGTCGAACCCGACAAAGGTGGGCGGCTACGTCGAGGCGCTGTCACGTGGCGTCGCCGGCATGCGGATCGGCATTCTCAAGGAAGGCTTCGGCCTGGCCAACACAGAAGCCGTCGTGGATCAGGCGGTGCTGGAGGCCTGTGGGATCTTCCGGGAACTCGGGGCTTCGGTTGAGGAGGTATCCCTTCCCATGCACGCCATGGGTGCGGTCATCTGGCTGGCAATTGCGGCCGAAGGCGCCACCCAGCAAATGATGAAAGGCAATAGCCACGGCTTCAATTGGCGCGGCCTCTACCTGACCGACATGATGGAACACCATGCGCGATGGCGGGGGCAGGCAGACAGCCTTCCGGACACCGTCAAGACAACAATGATCCTCGGTGAGTACCTCAGTCGCCAGTACCAAGGCCGCTATTACGGAAAAGCACAGAATCTCGCCCGTCAACTGCGCCTGGCCTACGACGGCCTGCTCGAACATTTTGACCTGCTGCTGATGCCCACGTTGCCGATCAGGTCGACGCCGCTACCGAGCGCGGATGCCGCGCTGCCGGATTTCCTGGGTCGTGCGTTCGAGATGCTTGGCAACACCTGTGGCTTCGATGTGTCGGGCCATCCAGCGATGTCGATCCCTTGCGCCATGCGCGATGGCCTGCCCATTGGCCTGCAACTGGTCGGCAAGTACTTCGGCGAAGCCGACATTTACCGGGCGGCCCATGCGTTCGAACAGGCCGCTGACTGGCGATCGCGCTGACCCATGAGAAGCGTGGGGCGGACAATGCGCCAGGCACCACGGCACCCGTCCGTTCCCACCGGGATTCGTAAACCTGTAGACACTCGGATTCGCTGACCGAAGGTGGAGATTGCCATTCGCGACAGCCCACAATCAGCCAGGAGGAGACATTCTCCGCCTGGCTCGATCTGATAGTCCTCAGACACCAGCCCTTCTCATGCCGATTGTCTGCGCCAGGTGCCGGGTGATGTGCCGAACTGGCGTTTGAATGCGCGACTGAACGCCGCTTCGGATTCGTAGCCCACTGCAAAGCCGATTTGTGCCACGTTACCGCGACCTTCGCGCAGGTGTTGAGCCGCCACGTGCATACGCCAGAGCGTCAGGTATTGCATCGGTGGCTGTCCGACCAATGCCGTGAATCGCTCCGCGAATACCGAGCGCGACATGCCCACTTCAAGCGCCAGGGCTTCTGCCGTCCAGCCCTCGGTTGGACGGGCATGGAGCAGCGCCAGGGCGCGCCCGATATGCGGATCTCGCAGGCCCGCCAGCCACCCGCGCCGTTCAGGGGGGAGGTTCGCGACATACTGGCTGACGGCTTCGACGAACAGCAGTTCGGAGAGCTTGGCGATGACCGTTGTCGAGCCGACGCGTCCCGCCGCGATCTCACTGACGGCGAAACGGAATGAGCTTTCAATCCAGGCGCCTGAAGCCGTCGCGCGGACATCAAGCTTCAACAAGGATGGCAGCGACGACAGCAACGGACTGAACGGTGTTTCAGAGCCGAGGAATCCGCACAGTAACTGTGTGGCCTCGCCGCCCCCGCCGCACTTGATTCGTGATATGCCGCCGACTTCCGGCGGCTGAATGATTTCGCGCGCCGACATGGTCGCAACACCTAGATCACTACCAAAGGTATGAACGTCATTGCGCGGCAGCAGAATGAGTTCGCCTGCCCGCACGTCGAGGGTGGCACCATCGTCGACTCGCAATTGCATGTGCCCCGCCGCGACAAAATGCGAGGCAATGATGTGTCGGGGGGCGGCCAGGAAGGGTTTGCAATCGTCGGCGGAGATTCTTCCGCTCAGACACCAGGGCGCAGTGAACTCCGCCTCGAGGAAGACCCCTCCAGACAGCCGAATCACCCGCAATACATCAGATAGCGCATCCAGCAATTGCCAGCCCTCCTTTCCGGAGTCCCGAGCATGTAATCAGGCGCACTGGTCATTCGCCGCCTGAACGGCGAGGCCTAGATTAGCACCAACGCGGACTCAGTGATCGAGACCATCCCCAGACGCTTCATGATTGTCATTGACTCCTGCGTTAACCGTAACTGGCCCATACCAACTCGACCACGCTAGCCGGAGATCAGTATGAACACCGCCGCTACCCTGCCCCGCCCGGATTCGGGCAATGCCGTCCGTTATGCGCAACTTGTCAAATCCTCGAAGAAAGCGGAATGGCAGATCGATCGCGACTTGCTGCAGGACCGCAGCTTCGACTTCTCGCGCAAATTCTTGCCCGACGGCTTATCGCATATCGACCGCCTGACCTTCCTCGGCGCAGACGAGGCACGCCTGCTCAGCCAGATTCAGGGCCGAACCTATGCGTATATTTTTGGCCTGGTCGAGCGTTTTATCAGTGCCAAGATGCTCGATCAGGGTCGGGCCCATGTATTTGACGATCAGCTCGCCCTCGAAGCGCTGGTGCGCTTTTCCAACGACGAGATCAAGCATCAGGAGCTGTTCCGGCGCATCGAGACGATGATGGGTACTCGTTTGCCGGCGGGATATCGTCAGGTTGCCGATCCGAACGATGTGGCGCGCGCGGTGCTGGCGGCCAGCACCTGGGCGGTCCTGGCGCTGACCTGTCATATCGAGCTGTTCGTGCAGACGCACTATGTGCAGAGCATCGCCCCGCGCGAGGAGTTGTGCCCACTGTTCAAGGACGTCTTCAAGTTTCACTGGAAGGATGAAAGCCGCCACGTCGTACTCGATGAACTGGAGTGGGAGGCGGAGCACGCGAAACTCTCCCCGGCCGAGCGCGACCAGGCCGTGAACGATCTGATTGCCCTGGTGGCGGCCGTCGACGCGATCCTGCAGGCACAATCGGCAGCCGATGCCGACTACTTCATGGGAAATGCTTCACGATCGTTCAGTGTCGATCAGACCGCGCAAATCAAGGCCTGCGTGCTGAGCGCCTACCGCTGGCAATACATTGTCTCGGGCGTACAGCATCCCCACTTTGGCCGGCTGCTTGCGCGCATGACAACGCCGGCACAGATGTCCAGGGTCCAGACCGCACTGGCACCCATCATGGGCCAGTGATCGACAAGGGGCGACCGACCGCACGTCGGTCGCGCGACAGTGGGATGACGTGTTGAAAATGATTGATCGAGGATGGCAGCCATGACGACTCCGATGTGGATGCTGCTTGGCTTTGCGACCTGGACCTTGCTGCTGTTGATGGCAACCGTCGGGGTCTATCGCTGGGTCAGAATCCTGTTCTCGAAGGTTCCGATCGCTTCTTTCCGAAGTGATCAGCTCGAAGGCGAGGATTGGTATCGGCGCGGGACAAGAGCACACGCCAACTGTGTGGAAAACCTGCCGGTCTTTGGCGTCATCGTGTTCGTGATTTCAGCCCTTGGTATCGACGGCCCTGCGGTGAGCTACTTGTCCATCATCGTCCTGATCGCTCGTGTGTGTCAGTCTCTGGTGCACGTATCCCATGTGCAGACCGATAGTTTCGTGGCGGTTCGATTTACTTTCTTTTGCCTACAATTGATCTGTTTTCTCGCACTCATTGTCATCGCCGCTGGTTACGGCGCAGGCATATTCAAATAGAGGTACGACCATCCGGCAGGGAACGTCTCGACTGATCGCAGACGCCCCTGTCCAACCTCCTTCACCAGGACGAATCAGGAGAAAAACATGCGCACACTGACCGTTGCCGCGTTCGTCAGCCTGGACGGCGTCATGCAAGCGCCCGGCGGGCCTGAAGAGGACACCAGTGGCGGATTCCGCTTCGGTGGCTGGATCGTGCCCTACGCCGACCAGACAACCGGCCAGGCCGTACAGGACCTGTTCTCACAACCGTTCGAGTTACTGCTGGGGCGTCGGACCTACGACATCTTCGCCGCCTATTGGCCGCACGCTTGTGCCGACTCCCCCCACCACACCATTGCCGACCTGTTCAACGGCGTGCCCAAGCACGTGGCCACCCATCGCGGCGATTCACTGGAATGGCACAACAGTCACGCGCTGCCGGGCAACCTGGTCGACGCGATCAGCGCGCTCAAGCGCCAGGACGGTCCTCGGCTACTGACCCAGGGCAGCGGCGACCTGGTGCGCCAACTGCTTGCCGCCGGCCTGGTGGACGAGTTGCGGCTGATGATTCACCCCATCCTGCTGGGACGCGGCAAGCGCCTGTTCGACGACAACGCACAGGCGGCGGCCTTCACCTTGCTGAACTCGATCAGTTCGCCCGGGGGTGTGCTGATCGCCCGCTATACCCGCAGCGGCGAGGTGCGCACAGGTACGTTCTAACGTGGCGGGCGGCGATAGCCTCGCGGTTGGGGTATGCCTCACGCCACCTGCAGCAACTTCGCGTAAGCCTGCAAATGGTGATCGTCATCGCCAAACTGACGCGCCACCATCAGCAAATGCCTGGCGTGGTGCGACAGCATGTACTCCCAGGTCAGGCCGATGCCGCCGTGCAACTGGATACCCTGGTCGGCGACAAAGCGGCTGGCACGACTGACGATGAACTTGGCGGCTGCCAGGATGCGGCTGCGTTCGTCACTGTCCGCCTGATCGGCCACACAGGCCGCGAGCAGTGTCATGGACGTGGCCTGGTCCAGCTCGATGCGCATGTCCACCATACGGTGTTGCAGCACCTGGAACTTGCCGATGGGCTGACCGAACTGCTGGCGGGTTTTCAGGTAGTCGAGGGTCAACGCGCACGCCGCCTCCATGCTGCCGACGGCCTCGGCGCATTGCGCGGCGATGCAACGGCCCTGCTGATAACGCAGCGCCGGCAAGGCCCGCCCCACTGCGCCGAGTACCGCACTGCTTTTGACGAACACGTCGTCCAGGTACAGCTCGCAGGCCATCCGCCCATCCTGGGTGGCGAAGTCGCGTCGACCGACGCCGCGGTCTTGCGGGTCGACCAAAAACACAGTGATGCCCTGCTCGTCCCGAACCCCGTGACTGGTGCGCGCCGAGACAAGAATCAGCCCGGCGCTCTGGCCGCCGATGATCACCGACTTGCGGCCATTGAGCTTCCAGCCGCCGCTGACCGCCTCGGCGGTCGTCTGAACGTCGTGCAACTGGTAGTGACTCTGCGGCTCATCGAGGGCCACGGCCAGTTGCAAGCTGGCGCTGCCGACCTGCGGCAACAGCGTGTCTTTCTGGGCGGAGGTGCCCAACTGGTCGACCAGGCCACCGGCGAAAATCACCGAATGCAGGAATGGCTCCAGGCACAGGCCCCGGCCCAGCTCGGTCATGATCAGCATGTTCTCCACACCGCTGCCACCATAGCCGCCATAGGCTTCGGCAAAGGGCACGGCGCAGAGGCCGAGGTCGCCCAGTTGCTGCATGAACGGTTCGCTGAAGCCGTGTCTGCTCTGGCGATATTGCTCGCGATGCTCAAAACCATACACGTCCCGCACCAGGCGCGCGGCGGTTTCCTGCAGCATCAGTTGCTCTTCTGTCAGTTTGAAATCCATGATCGGGGCGCCTTACAGTTCGAGGATCATTTTCGCGATGATGTTCTTCTGGATCTCGTTGGCCCCGCCATAAATCGAGGCCTTGCGCGCATCCAGGTACTGGTAGGTGGCCGCGCTGCTGTAGTCGGTGTACAGCAAGGGTTCGCTGCCGTAACCCAGCTCATCCTCAATGAACGGCAACGCGTACGGCCCCACGGCCTTGCTGATCAGGTAGGTGATGGCCTGCCGGATCTCGGTGCCCTTGATCTTCAGGAACGAGCTTTCGGCACCGGGTACTTCGCCGTTTTGTGTCGCCGCCAGGGTTCGCAGATTGCTCATTTCGGCCGCCATCAACTGCATCTCGACTTCAGCGATCTGCATGCGGAACAACGGGTCGTCAATCAATGGCCGGCCATCGCGGACTTCCTGGCTGGCAATGCGCTTGAGCCAGGTGAGCAATGCCTTGTTCTGCGCGATCCCGCCGATGCTGGTGCGCTCGTGGGTCAGCAGGTACTTGGCGCAGGTCCAGCCCTCGTTCTCCTGCCCGACCCGATTCGCCACAGGCACCCGCACGTTGTCGAAGAACACTTCGTTGACTTCATGCTCGCCGTCCAGGGTGATGATCGGCCGCACGGTGATGCCGGGGGTTTTCATGTCGATCAGCAGGAACGAAATGCCCCGTTGCTGACGCGCCTCGGGGTCGGTGCGCACCAGGCAGAACATCCAGTCGGCGAAATGCGCCAGCGTGGTCCAGGTTTTCTGGCCGTTGACCACATAGTCATCGCCCTCGCGCACCGCACGGGTTTTCAATGACGACAGATCAGAACCGGCACCCGGTTCGGAGTAACCCTGGCACCACCAGTCTTCACAGGAAAGAATCCGCGGCAGGAAGTGTGCTTTCTGCTCGGCGGTGCCGAACTTGATGATCACCGGGGCAACCATTTTCAAACCGAAGGAAGATACTTTCGGCGCCCCGGCCGCAAAGCATTCCTCGTCAAAGATATGCTTTTGCACATCGCTCCAACCGGTACCACCGAACTCGACAGGCCAGCCCGGCGCGAGCCAGCCTTGCCGGTTGAGTGTGCGCATCCATTGCACCTGATGCGCTTTGCTCAGGCGCTTGCCCAGGGCAATCCGCTCGGCGAATTCAACGGGTAGGTGATCACGAAGAAATGCGCGCACGTCCTCGCGAAACGCGCGCTCGTGCGCAGTGAAATCAATGTCCATCCATCCACTCCAAAAGCATTGGGGCTTACCCACAACCCCTGTGGGAGCGGGCTTGCTCGCGAAGGCGGCGTGACAGTCAACGTTGATGTTGGATGTGACGGCCTCTTCGCGAGCAAGCCCGCTCCCACAGGGTCATTGAGTCGCTTATTCGAAAACAATCACCGAACGCGCCAGCTCACCGCGGCGCAGCTCATCGAACGCCTCGTTGATCTGGTCCAGACGGAGGCGCTGGGAAATCATTTCATCGAGCTTGAGCTTGCCGGCCATGTAGAAGTCGACCAGGCGCGGCATGTCGACCGGGAAGCGGTTGGAACCCATCAACGAACCCTGGATACGGCGTTCATGCAGCAGTTGCAGAGGGTCCAGCTCGATTTTCAGGCCGGGCTTGAGCATGCCGATCACGGTGGCAGTACCGCCGCGCGCCAACATGGCAAAGGCTTGCTCGGCGGTCTGCTTGAGGCCGATGCATTCGAAGGCGTGGTGCACACCGCCACGGGTCAGTTCCATCACTTGCTTGGCGGCATCGCCGTCCCGGCCGTTGATCAGGTCAGTGGCACCGAACTGTTTGGCCAGTTCCAGCTTCGAGTCGAGCATGTCGATGGCGATGATCCGCCCTGCCCCGGCCAGTGCCGCACCGTTGATGGCCGCCAGACCGATGCCACCGCAACCGATCACGGCCACGGTTTCGCCCGGTCGCACCTTGGCAGTGTTGAACACCGCGCCGGTGCCGGTGGTCACCGCGCAACCGAGCAATGCGGCGCGGTCCAGCGGCATGTCGCGACGGATCGCCACACAGGCGTTTTCGTGCACCAGCATCTGCTCGGCGAACCCGGACAGGTTGACGAATTGCGGCATCGGTTTGTGCACGTAGGTCAGGCGTGGCTCTTCGTCCTTGTCGCGCTTTGTTTCCGGGGACACGCAACGCGCCAGGTGGCCAGTCACGCAGTGCTCGCAATGGCCGCAGAACACCGTCAGGCAGGTGACCACATGATCGCCCGGCTTGACCGAACGCACTTCGGAACCGACCTGTTCGACCACACCGGCAGCTTCATGGCCCAACACCATCGGGCCGGGATACGGAAACGAGCCGTCGATGACGTGCAGGTCCGAGTGGCACACGCCCACGGCCTTGGTGCGGATCAACACTTCACGCGGGCCCGGTTTGCTGATGCCGACCTCTTCAATGACCAGCGGGGCTCCAACCTGATGGAATACGGCAGCTTTCATGACAGTTCTCTCGACAATGATGTGGGTTCAGGCCGGGTTGGCCGCTGTACGCAAAACGGCTTTGGCGTGGCTGAAGGTGCGGAAACCGTCGATGCCGTGATAGGCCCCCATGCCGCTCTGGCCGACGCCGCCGAAGGGCAGGCCTTCGGTGCTGGCATGGCTCATCACGCCGTTGAGGGTCACGCCGCCGGAGCAGGTACGGCTGAGCACCCGGGCTTCTTCGGCGGCATCGTTGCCGAAGTAGTACAGGGCCAGCGGCCGCGGCCGCGCATTGATCTGGGCGATGACTTCGCTGAGGGTTTCGTAGGGTTTGATCGGCAGCAGCGGACCGAAGATTTCGTCCTGCATTACCTGCAGGTCGTCGCCGGGATTGCGCAGCAGCGTCGGTACGATCTTGTTCAGCGGCGACTGGCTGAAGTCTTCAGCGCCGGCATTCAGTTCGATCAGCTCGACACCGGCGGCGCGGGCCTCGCTCAGATAACCCTGCAAGCGCTCGAAATGACGGGTGTTGATGATGGAGGTGTAGTCGGGGTTGTCCTTGAGCGTCGGGAAGAACTTCGCCACCACGGCTTTGGCCACGCCGATGAAAGCCTCTACCAACTCTTGCGGGACAAACACGTAGTCCGGTGCCACGCACAACTGACCGGCATTGAGCAGCTTGCCGATCACGACCTTGGCCACCGCTTCGTTGAAGTTTGCCGAACGCGAGATAATCGTTGGCGACTTGCCGCCCAGTTCCAGGGTCACCGGCACCAGGTTTTCCGCCGCAGCCCGTAGCACGTGCTTGCCGATGCTGGTGGCACCGGTGAACAGCAAATGGTCGAACGGCTGGCCGCAGAACGCCTGCCCGACGTCCGCACCACCCAGCACCACCGCCACTTCGTCCTCGGCGTAGACCGAGCGGATCAGCCGCGCGATCAGCGCCGACGTATGCGGGGTGAACTCCGACGGCTTGATCATCACCCGGTTGCCCGCCGCCAATGCGCCGGCCAGCCCGCTGAACACCATGTAACCCGGCACGTTCCAGGCCGTGACGATGCCCACGACACCCAGCGGCTGGTATTGCACCCAGGCTTCGCCGGCGCGGGCCTGACGTTGTTCCGGGCGCATCCATTCGGCCAGTTCGGCCTTGGTCTGCTGTAGTGTCGCCAGTGGCGACAGCACTTCACTGCCCTTGGAGAAACCCGGGCTGCGATGGCCGAAATCGGCGGTCAGGGCCTCGATGATGTCCTGTTCGTGATTGACCAGCAAACCGATGGCCCGGTCGAGCAACTCACAGCGCTCTTCAAGGGTATAGGGTTCGCGGTCCTGGAAGGCCGCGCGTTGTTTTTCCAGGATCGTGCGGATGTCACAGCTCGTCGAACTCTCGATGGCGCTCATCACTACCTCTCTTGTTTTTGTCAGGCCGCGGCCACGGCCGGGCGGCAATGCACAGGGTCTGGCTGCATGGTTGATCATCGCGGGCGCCACGCCGCCACCCGGATCAGGTGGGTGGCGTGACGGCGATGAATTCAGGCGAGGATGCCCATGGCCTTGGCGCTGTTGATGGCCTGGGTGCGACGGCAGGCGCCGAGCTTGACGTTGATGTTCTTGGCGTGGGTTTTCACGGTGTTTTCCGAGATGAACAAGCGGCTGCCCACTTCGCGTACCGACATGCCCTCGGCCAGCAACTTGAGCACCGACACCTCGCGGGGGGTCAGGTCATCCTGGTAATCCGGCACACCTGCAGAGAGACGAGTGACAGTTGCCTGGCCAGTTTCCGCTGGCTGTTCACGGGCCAGAATGCGGTTTTTCTGCCGGGCAATCGGTGCCTCATACAAGGCGTTGTCGATCTTGCCCCACTGCATACGCCGCTCGGCCTCATGCAACAGCAAATGAGCCTTTTCCGGGTCGTGGTTGCGCGAGGCAATCTCCGCGAGCAGCAGATAGGCATTGAGCACAAAGGGGGCGCAGCAATCGCGGACCTGCAGCAACCCCGCCTGGATCACCACTTCGGCTTCGCTGCAATGCCCTTGCTGCAACAGCAGCTCGCCGCGCAGGAACAGCAGCCGACCGAGCAACGGATAAGGCTGCGACGGGACCGGGTCCAGCCGGTCCAGCTCAGTGCGCAACAGTGCCTGGGCAAAACCCGATTGCCCCCTGAGCATCATCAGGCGGACCCGGTCGGCATTGACCAGCACTTCCGATTCATGACTGCCCTGGCGCCGGGCCAGCTCCAGCGACTGATCGAGCAAGGTTTGCGCTTGTGCAAGATCGCCGGTCTCCATGGCAAGGCGCGCCAGGATGCAATGGCACAACAACACCGACAACCAGTCCTCTCCCCCAAGATAATCAAGGGCTGCACGGCAATGCAGGCGCGCCGCCCCGGTCTGTCCACGCAAGGCCTGCAAGGTGCCAAACAACGCCTGCCAGTTCGCCAGCAGGCGTTGATTGCGTACCGGGTCGGGCAATGGCAAAAAATGCCCCAGACGCGCCAGGCACTCGGCGGCTTCGTCCAGTCGCCCACTGAACAGCAAGGCCTTGGCGCACAGATAGATCAGACGCGGGCTGCTGTGCAATAACTGCGGCTCGATGCGCTCACGCCAATCCATCAGTTTGCTCAAGTGCCGCTCTCTGAGAATCCAGCTCAGCCACAGGCGCTCCATGTAATTGGCAGCCACTTCAGGTTGATCGGCACACAGTGCCTGCTCCACCGCGTCGTCGACATGCCCGAGCACACTGAGCAGCTGACAGGCCCGCAAGCGCAGCCGGTTCAACGGCGCACCGCTCAATTGGCTTTGCAGGGCTTGCGCCACCGCGGGCAGCAGGCGGAACCAGCCGGGTTGTTGCTCGATCGGGAACACAAAGGCCTGGCACTCCAACAGACTGTTGAACACCCGCGCCGCTTGCCGGCCTTCCCATAACTGTTCGCAGAGGTCCGCACTGACGCGGGACAAATGTGCCAGCCCACCCATCACGTCGCGCTGCTCGTCACTCAAGCGCGACAACAGTTCACGCTCCAGATATTGGCCGAGCAATGGCGATGGCTGGGCATGATCCAGCGAAAGCGACAGGCGAACACCGGCGCACCACCCGCCTGTCTCATGCCAGAGAGTTCCCCTGGCCGGCGTATCGGTGTGTGGCGCCAGGGCGTCAATCAGCGATTCGAACTCATCGGGGCGCAGGGCCAGTTGCCGGGCCCCGAACTCCAGCAACTGTCCGGTCAGCATCAGGCGCGGCAGGTTCCAGTCCGGACGCTGGCGACAGGTGACCAGCACCTGCATCTGCGGGTTTTTGAGGGACAGGAGTCGGTCGAACCAGTGGTTCAGGTCTGCGGGCATCTCCACGGGAAGGTCGTCGAACACCAGGCGGATCGGGCGGGATTCGTTTGTGTTTTCTGCCGACAGGAATTCGTTGGCTGCACGGGCCTCTTCGCGGGCAAGCCCGCTCCCACAGTTGATCGCGTTCCCCTGTGGGAGCGGGCTTGCTCGCGAAAGCGATAGGTCAGTCGCCGAATTACTGGAATCAAGAAACGCCAATACCCCATCCGGTGCAGTATCCACCGGCAACCCAAGCGCCCCCGCCAACCTGGCAATAAAGCGCTCCAGCGTCTGCCGCTGTCCGCCCAAAGCCATCCAGACCACCGCCCCCGGCGGCGCAATGCCTTGCAAGTACTGCTGCAACAAGGCCGTCTTTCCATACCCGGCAGGCGCACAAAGCAGTTGCAAGCGACACGGCTTGCCCTCAAGTGCATCGATCAGATGCGGCCGTGGCACAAACATGGCGGACCTCGCTGATGGGGAGTAGGCACCATCATTGAGCCCGCCGCCGGATAACGCGCCACCCGCATCAGGTGGTAGGCGCCGAACAACGCACAACGCCCTGCGAACAGGGCGTTGTCTGAAGCGCGGCAACGGGTCAGCGAATACCGTCGTTGCGCAGCGCCGCCGGGGTGAAGTCGGTCATCTTCGCGGTCATGCCGTACGTCGTCGCATGCCTGGACTGGTTGGTCATCGCCAGGACGTTGTAGCGACCGGCAATCAGGTCGTAGATGCCGAGCATGGAGAAGTTCGACGAACCGCGCTCGTAATCGTTGACCGCATAACCTTCCGCCACTCGCCACAACTGCCCGCGGCCGTCGTAGTGATCGACCTCGGCCAGTTGCCAGGTGTCTTCGTCGAAGTACATGTCGCGCTTGGCGTAGACGTGGCGTTGACCGGGCTTGAGCGTGGCCTGCACGTGCCACACGCGGTGCAACTCGTAACGGGTCAAGTCCTGGTTGATGTGCCCCGGCTTGATGATGTCGTCGTACTTGACCTTCGGCGACTGCAACTTGTAGTTGTTGTACGGGATGTACAGTTCCTGTTTGCCCACCAGTTTCCAGTCATAACGATCCGGCGCGCCGTTCATCATGTCGGTGTTGTCGGCGGTGCGCATGCCGTCGGAACCGTTGCCCGGGCCGTCATACGCCACTTGCGGTGCACGGCGCACGCGGCGCTGGCCGGCGTTGTAGACCCATGCCAGGCGCGGCTCCTTGACCTGGTCGATAGTCTCGTGGATCAGGATCACACTGCCGGCCATGCGCGACGGCGCGGTGATTTCCTGCTTGTAGTAATACAGAACGTTATCGGCCTGCCCGGCATCGACGCCTTCCATCAACTGCGGAAAGGCCAGTTTGTCTTCGTACTCGACGATGGAATAGGAACCGTTGGTTTGCGGGGCCGCCTGGGCCGCGATACGTTCCATGTTGCCGCCGCGATAGCGGTTGGTGTGGTTCCAGTACACCTCCACACCGTTCTTCGGAATCGGGAACGGGTAATAGCGGGTCTGGGTGAAGTTCACCAAGCCGTTGCCGTCAGGGGTGAGTTCGGTGGTCACCGCACTCTTTTTGGCGATGTCATAGATATTCTGTGGCGACGCGGCCGTGCGTTGGGTCTTGTACACCGGGATCCGGTAGCTGTCCGGATAGCGCTTGAACATCGCCAGTTGACCGGGGGTCAGCTTGTCCTTGTACTGCTCGACGTTGGCTGCCGTGATCACGAACTGCGGCTTGTCACTGGCAAACGGATCGCCAAGAAATCCATTGTCGAGTGGCGCCGCGCCGGGCTTCAGGCCACCGGTCCAGGCAGGAATGCTGCCGTTGGCATTGCCCTCTTTCTGCGCCCCCAACGGCGTCAGGGTGGTGCCCAGCTGGGCCGCTTCCTGCGGGGTGACGGCGGCCATGACCCCAGTGGCCAGCAACGACAGACTCAGTGCGCCGGCGCGCAGAATTAAACGTGCGTTCATGTTCAGTTTCCTCTGGCAGGGTTGCATCAGAAATTCACGCCGAAACTCAGCGCGGCGTAATCACGGTCGACGTTGGTATTGAAATCGCCACCGAAGTAGTTGGTGTAACTGAGGCTGGCGGTGTAGGTGTTCTGGTAGTCGGCATCGACACCGAGGCTGACCGCCTTGGAACCTTCATCGAAGTTCGGGCCGTAGCCCTGGACGTCGTGGGACCAGGCAAGGTTCGGCGAGAGGTTGATACCGGCGATCGCGTTCGGGTAATCGAGCTTGCCGCGCAGCCGATAGCCCCAGCTGCTGCTGGTGTAGAAGCCATCGTTGTTGCACTCCTGCGCCGGGTTGCTGGCGTTGGGCAGGCCCGCTGCGCTGCCACGGCAAGTGGCCGCACCGGCAGCACCCGGCAGTTCGCCAGAACCGAAGGCCGGGCTGCGACCGAAGCGCAGGTCCGTACCGTCCGCCTTGCCCAGGCCGTTGATCTTGTTGTAACCCACCTCGCCCACCAGGGTCAGGCGACTGGCACCGAACACCTGATCGAAGAACTGCGTCGCGGTCACCTGCGCCTGGGTCACCGGCATGCGCTTGTAGCCATTGACCTCGCCACCCAGGGTTCGCCCGGCGAAACCGGTGGTGATCAGGGGTGATGTGGCACCGAAGGTCGCCGCGGACAACAGGTCGGCGGTGTTCAGTTGCAGCGGCATGTTCGGCCGGTAGCTGAGTTCACCCCCCAGCGAAACGCCAGCGACGTTGGTCTGGAAGCTCAAGCCGTACAGGCGAATGTCTTCCGGATAATCGATGAAGTAGCGGGCACTGCGCGCCGAAGCCACGCCCCCGGCCGGGTTGCTCATCTGGTTGATGCTCAGGTACGGGTTGCGGCTGTGATAGTTCATCGCATAGGCGCCGAACTCGGTGTCGTTGGCTTCCGGCACGTACCAGCGCAGAGCCAGGCCATACTGGCCGCTGTCGCGCGCATCGTTGTCGTTGAGGCGCGGGATAAAGGCATCATCGGTGCCTGCGGCAATGGCCGCCAGACCACCGGTGTTCTTCGCCACCCCCGGTGGCAGGTCGAGACCGGCGATCACCAGGCGGTCGTCACAGCCTTGCGGTACGCCGTCATTGCCAAAGAACGTGCCGCAGTTGTCGACCACCGACTTGTCCCATTGCAGCTGGTAAAACGCTTCGGCGGTGATGTTGTCCGCCAGGCCCTGGGACACGTAGAGCAGGTTGACCGGTATCAGGCCTTCCTTCACTTCCGCACCGGGACGACGCAAGGCGGCGACGTCGATCGGGTTGATGCTGTTGATCGAGTTGCCGATGAACGTACTCTCGCCCCAGCTCACCACTTGCTTGCCCAGGCGCACGTTGCCGACCTGATCGCCAATCGTGTAGTTGTGGTAGACGAAGCTGTCGAGGAACATCGCGCCGGAGGACTTGGCGGCGCGATCACGCCCCGAGTCGTCGATGTCATAGAACGGGCGGCTCTCGTCCATCAGCTCGAAGTCATACCAGTATTTACCGCGCACGAACGCGCCGCTGTCGCCGTACTTCAGCTCCAGGTCATGCACGCCCTTGAAGATCTTCGAGAAGGTTTCACCCTTCTTGAAATTCAGGCGGTTGTCGTCGGTGGTCCGGGACGCGGACTGACCGCCGGTAACGCCCTGTGAGTTGAAGTTGGAGATGAATTGCTTGTCTGCATCAGCCGTCGACCAGCTCGCCCCTATCGACAGCGATGAATCGAAATTGCCCTGAATTTCCCCGATGTTGAAATCAACAGCGTGAGCCTGATTGCTCGCGCAAGTGGCAACCATTACAGCGACGGCCAGCAGACTCGGCTGGAAGACTCCGCGCATTGTTTTTGTTGTCATGCGGTTTCTCCGGTTAAGGATTAAGTGTTGGAGCGCCCATGCTAGTGGGGCTCCGGCCCGTCCCTCACACCCGAACGGGTGATTTGAAGGGGTGTTGGTCGCGAGGTTTCGCGCGGTGTAACAGCCCGGTCCAAGCCGGGCGTTACGCTCGGTGACACTCACCCGGTAAAGCTCGGCACGCGTTTGTCGATAAAGGCCGCCACGGCTTCGCGGTGGTCGGCGGTCTGGTGCGACAGCACCTGAAACGTCGCGGACATTTCCAGCAGCGTGTCGAGCCGGGTGTGCAAGGCCTCGCGCAGCAAACGCTTGGCCAGACGCACGGCGTGAGGCGGGTTGGCGGCAATCGACGCGGCGATGTCCCGTGCCGTGTCCAGCAACTGTTCGGCGGGAACAACACGGGACACCAGGTTCCATTGCTCCGCTTGACGGGCGTCGATCATTTGCCCGGTCAACGTCAACTCGGTGGCACGGGACAGACCGATGATCCGTGGCAACAGCCAGGCGCCACCGTCCCCCGGAATGATCCCCAACTTGACGAAGCTCTCGGCAAACTTCGCCTGCCCGGACGCCACGCGGATGTCGCACATGCACGCCAGATCCAGCCCCGCGCCGATGGCCGCGCCATTGACCGCGGCGATCACCGGGACCTCCAGATTGAACAGCGCCAAGGGCAGGCGCTGAATGCCGGTGCGATATTCCTGACGCAATTGCATACCCGACATTTGCGCATAGCGGTCCATGTCGCGCACGTTGCCGCCGGAGCAAAACGCCGTGCCGGCGCCGGTGATGATCACTGCACGGACGCTGCTGTCGCGCTCGATGCGCTCGATGGCTTCGAGGAACTCCGGCACGGCACTGTTGCCGGTCAACGGATTGCGTCGCTCGGGGTCATTCATCGTCAGGGTGACGACATGACCTTCCTGTTCGTACTTCAAAAACGGCTTCATGGCTGATCCTCAAGCAGTTGGAGACGGGGTGACGTGACGCACGAATTCGCAGGCCGTGACGTTCGGCTGCGTCAGAAACGCCTGGCCGACAATCCCGTTCCAGTAGGTTTCCGAACCTTCGCTGATGCGCCACTCGTGCAGGCGCCGGGTGAACAGTTGCAGGTCCAGTTCTTCGGTCACGCCGATGGCGCCGAACAATGCATGGGCGATGGCCGTGACTTGAGGCACCGCCATGCTGGTTCGCGCTTTGGCAATGGCCGTCGCCATCAGCGGCGGCACCTGCGAATCGCCGGCAAACGCCAGTTCAGCGGCGATGCGCGAAGCGGCAACCTGCTCGGCCATCACGCTGAGCTGATGCTGCACCGCCTGGAACTTGCCGATGGCCTTGCCGAACTGCACGCGGTCGTTGCAGTACTCCAGCGTCATGGCAAGTGCCTGCTCCATGGCCCCGGCGATGGCGGCGGCGTGGATGGCGGCGTTGAATACCCGTACTTCCTCGCCGTTATTGCCGATGGCGCTACCGAGTGAGTCCTGCGTCCAGTACAAGGTGGCGCATTGACTGCCATGAACGCCCGTGGGCTGACGGCGGGCCAGGCTGCAATCAAGCAGCAACAACTGGCCTTCCAGATTGACCAGCGCAAAATCGGCCATCAAGCCAAACGCCACCCGTGGCACGCACAACAGGCCATCGGGCTGGCGATGGGCTGTACCGGCCAGGGTCAACATGCCGCTCGGTGGCGCGCTCGGGCAGTCGCGCATCAACGCGCGAGCGGCCATGCTTTGCGCCGCCGGGACCGGCAGCGCGCAGCGACCGAAGGCGACAAAAATCGGCAGCAGTGCATCGAGCGCAAGGCCCGCGCCACCGGCGACTTCCGGCGTCAGCAATTCGAGAAAACCGCTGTCTTCCAGGGCGCTCCACAACGTCGTTGCGCTGTCTGCACTTTCCACGGCACGGACCCGCGCCGGCGTGCACAAGTCGCTGAGGATCTTTTCAATGGCTTCAGTGAACATGAAGTATTTCCTGTTGGAGGTGCATCAGCGCAGGCCAAGGCCGCGGGCGATCATGCCGCGCAGGATTTCCCGGGTGCCGCCGCGCAACGAGAAGGTCGGCGCGACCTGGTTCAGGTAGGCGACCGTGCTGTAGAGCGCCTCATCGACCGGTACATCCGGAACGGCGCTGATCGCCGCGGCAATCGCTGCCGGGATCGCTTGCTCGAATTCGGTGCCGATGTCCTTGACCAGTGCGGCTTCCACCACCGGGCTTTGACCCCGTGCGAGCAGTGCGGTCAGTGCCAGCGACAGGTTGCGCAGGCAGGTGAGCTGGCTGAGAAAACTACCGAGCAACGCAGTCTCCTGAGCCGTCGCGCCTGTGCGCCGCAACGTCTCGGCCCACAGGTCGAGCAACACGATGCTGGAGTAGAAACGCTCCGGCCCGCTGCGCTCGAACGCCAGTTCGGCGTTGACCTGTTTCCAGCCACTGCCCTCCTCGCCCACCAAGGCGTTTTCGCCGAGCAAGACGTCGTCGAAGGCCACTTCGGAGAAATGCGCGTCACCGGCCAGGTCAACGATGGGACGCACGCTGATACCTGGCTGCTTGAGGTCGATGATGAATTGCGACAACCCGTTTTGACGGTCCTCGGGCGCACCGCTGGTGCGCACCAAAGCGATCATGTAGTCGGCGTGATGGGCGTTGGTGGTCCAGATCTTGCGCCCGCTCAGGCGCCAACCTTCAGGGCAACGGGTGGCACGACTGCGCACGCTGGCCAGATCCGAACCCGAGTTCGGCTCGCTCATGCCGATGCAGAAAAACGCCTGGCCGGCGCAGATGCGCGGCAGGAAAAAATCCTTCTGTGCATCGCTGCCGAACTTCAGGATCAACGGCCCGCTCTGGCGGTCGGCGATCCAGTGAGCCGCCACCGGAGCACCGACAGACAGCAGCTCCTCCACCAGCACGAAGCGACTGAACGCATCCAGCCCGGCACCGCCATAAGCGGCGGGCAAGGTCAGGCCGACCCAGCCGCGCTGCGCCAGTTGCCGACTGAAACCTGCATCGAAGCCGGTCCAGCTGCGCGCTCGCACACTTGCCGAAACCCTTGGCAGATGCTCGGCCAGAAAAGCCTTGACCTCGGCACGAAAGGCTTCTGCGTGTGGCGGCAGTGCGGTCAGGCGAAAGGCGTCGAGCAAGCTGCTCACTGGGCACCTCCACTGACTTTGCCGTACAGCGTCACCACGCATGCACCGCCCAGCCCGAGGTTATGGGCCATGGCCAGGCGCGCACCGTCGACCTGCCGCTGCTCGGCATTGCCGCGCAATTGCTGGGTCAGCTCGTAGCACTGCGCCAAACCGGTCGCACCCAACGGATGGCCCTTGGAAAGCAGACCGCCGGACGGGTTGATCACGATCTGCCCGCCGTAGGTGTTGTCACCGTCCATGACGAACTTCTCGGCCCCGCCCTCGGGGCAGAAACCCAGCGACTCGTAGCAGATCACTTCGTTCTGGGCGAAGCAGTCGTGCAGTTCGCAGACGTCGATGTCCTGTGGACCGACGCCGGCCTTCTCGTACACCTGGCCCACGGCGGCGTGGGTCATGTGGGTGCCCACCCAGTCGAGCATCGACGGTTTTTCGAAGTTGAAGGATTCGGGCGTGTCGGTGGTCATGGCCTGGGCGACAATTTCCACGTCGCGGCGCAGGCCATGTTTTTTCGCGAAACGCTCGGACACCAGGATCGCCGCCGCGCCGCCACAGGTCGGCGGGCAGGCCATCAGGCGGGTCATGACGCCTGGCAGAATCACCGGGTCGTTCATCACGTCTTCGACGCTGAGCACCTTGCGAAACAATGCCAGCGGGTTGTTGGCGGCATGACGGCTGGCCTTGGCGCGCACTGCGGCGAAGGTTTCCATTCTGGTGCCGTATTTCTGTATGTATTCGCGCCCGGCACCACCGAAGGTACGGATGGCCTGGGCCATGCCATCCATATCGGCGGTCAGGCCGCGCAGGATCGGCAGGAAACGTTCACGGGTCGGCGGGCGGTCGTCCCAATGGGACTTCAATGCGCCGGCCTGCATCTGCTCGAAACCCACCGCCAGTACACAATCGGCCGAACCGGATTCGATGGCCTTGCGCGCCAGGTACAACGCGGTGGAGCCGGTCGAGCAGTTGTTGTTGACGTTGACCACCGGGATCCCGGTCATGCCGACTTCGTAGAGCACGGTCTGGCCGCAGGTGGAATCACCGTAGACGTAACCGGCGTAAGCCTCCTGGACCAGGCTGTAATCGATCGCCGCATCGGCCAGGGCGCGACGCACCGCTTCGGCCCCCATCTGCACATAGGTCGGGCTGTCGCTGGGCTTGCGGAACGGGATCATGCCAACGCCGGCAACCAGTACTTTTTCGCTCATGGTGTCACCTGAAAAAATGCGGGAAAAGGAATCACAACTGGCGCGCGATGAGTTCGCGCAGCACTTCGCTGGTGCCACCGAAGACACGCGTCACGCGCATGTCGACGAAGGCGCGGGCGATCGGGTACTCCATCATGTAGCCGTAGCCGCCATGCAGCTGGACCATGTCGTCGATGCACTTCCACAGCGTTTCGGTGGCCAGGAGCTTGGCAATGGCCGACTCCTGCACCGTGAGGCGACGACGCATGTGCTCACTGATGTAGTGGTCGATGGTCAGGCGCACGGCCGTGGCCTGGGCCTTGATGTCCGCGAGCTTGAATTTGGTGTTCTGGAAGTCCCAGACGGTCTGATTGAACGCCTTGCGATCCTTCACGTACTCGACGGTCTGTTCCAGCAGGCGTTCGAGCTTGGCGGCGCTGTACAGGGCGATCACCAGGCGCTCTTGCGGCAACTCTTCCATCAGGTGCATGAAGCCCTTGTTCTCTTCGCCGAGCAGATTGCCCACAGGCACACGGACATCGTCGAAGAACAGCTCGGCGGTGTCGGCAGCGTGCTGGCCGACCTTGTCCAGCTTGCGCCCGCGGCGGAACCCTTCACGGTCGCACTCGACCATGATCAGGCTGCAGCCCTTGGCCCCGGCACTCGGGTCGGTCTTGCACACGACCACCACCATGTCGCAGGTCAGGCCGTTGCTGATGAAGGTCTTGCTGCCGTTGATCACCCACTCGTCGCCGTCACGCACGGCGGTGGTGCGGATCGCCTTGAGGTCGGAACCGGTGCCCGGCTCGGTCATCGCGACGGCCAGTACGGTTTCGCCGGTGCAGATTTTCGGCAGCCATTTCTGCTTCTGCTCTTCGGTGCCCAGACGCACGATGTAGGGCGCGACGATGTCCGAATGCACGCCCAGGCTCCAGCCCGAAACCCCGGCGCGGTAAAGCTCTTCGATCAACACCGCCGAGTGGCCGAAGTCGCCGCCGCCACCGCCATACTCGGTCGGCACGGTGAGGCACAGCAGATTGTGGCGGCCAGCCTTGAGCCAGGTTTCCCGGTCGACCTGCCCGGCCTCGTCCCACTGCGCCTGTTTGGGCAGGCACTCACGCTCGAAGAAACGCCGCGCGGTGTCGCGCAGCATTTCGTGGTCTTCACGGTAGACGGTACGGTTGATATGCATCGGGATCTCCAGTGGGTTGCCAGGCAAGGCTTGCGCCTGGTTCGTAGAACCACTGTATTGGCGGGGGGTGGGTCGTGAAGCCACCCGGATCGGGTAGCGATCACCGCCGACCGTAGGAGCTGCCGCAGGCTGCGATCTTTTGATCTTGATTTTTTGAAGATCAGGATCAAAAGATCGCAGCCTTCGGCAGCTCCTACAGGGGCGGTTATGGGGGTTATTGGCGCAGTTCGCGCTTGAGGACTTTGCCGGCGGCCGACAGCGGCAGTTCGTCGCGAAACTCAACGGTTTTCGGGCATTTGTAGGGTGCAATGAATTCGCGGCAGTACCTGCGTAATTGCTCGGCATCGACCTGGGCACCGGGCTTGCGCACCACCACCGCGTGCACTGCCTCGCCCCACTGTTCATGGGCAACGCCGATCACCGCGCACAGCGCCACGGCGGGGTGCCGCGCCAGGACGTTTTCGACTTCCGCCGAGTAAACATTTTCGCCACCGCTGACGATCATATCCTTCAAGCGGTCGACGATGAACAGGTAGCCCTGCTCATCCATCCACGCGGCATCGCCGGTGTACAACCAGCCATCTCGCAATGCCCTGGCCGTTTCCTCGGGCTTGTTCCAGTAACCCTGCATGATGTTCGGCCCGCGCACGATGATCTCGCCCACCGTGCCTCGCGCGACTTCCTGACCTTGCGGGTCGACGATCTTCACGTTGACCCCCAACCCGCCGCGCCCGACCGAACGCGACAGACCACTCTTGCGTGCCTGCGGCGTGTGATTGCACGGCAGATTGCTCGACACCACCGGGCAGGCTTCGGTCAACCCGTAGGAATGAGAAAGCTCGAGATCCGGAAGCCGGGCCAACACCTGTTCCACCATTTCGCCAGCGCTGGGTGACGCACCGTAGGTCAGGCGTTTCAGGCTACCGAGGTCATGGCGATCGAAGTCCGGATGGGCCAGCAGCGCCAGGATCATGGTCGGCACCAGCAGCGTCTCGGTGATCCGTTCCCGCTCGATCACCTGCAGCACTTGGGCCGCGTCGAAACTCGACAGCAGCACATGGCTTTCACCGGCCATGAACTGAATCAGTGCCCGAGCCATGCCGGCGACATGGAACAGCGGTGCCACGTGCAACAGTCGACCGTCACGGATCGGCGGCATGTCGACCATGCGCGGCATGCACGCCGACCACAGGTTCAAGTGCGACTGCATCACGCCCTTGGGAAACCCGGTAGTGCCGCCGGTGTACATGATGCAGGCGAGGTCTTCACCGCCACGCCCGGCGTCTTCGACCGGCGTGGCCTGGGCAATCAGTTGCTCGAAACCCAGCATGCCCACCGGCACTTCGCCCTCGCCTGCATAGATAAACCGTGGCGCATGGCGGGCACTGATGCGGATCTTCTCGGCCAGTGGTGCAAAGTGTTCGTCGACGATAAGGATGCCGGTACTGCAATCGTCCAGCGAATAGACGATCTCCGGCACGCTCCAGCGGATGTTCACCGGGTTGAGCACCCCGCCGCCCCACCACACGCCCATGATGTATTCCAGGTAGCGGTCGGAGTTGAGCGCCAACATGCCGACCCGATCGCCGGCCGCCATGCCCAGACTCTGCAAGGCACCCGCCAGGCGAGCGACGCGGTCACCAAACTGGCGATAGGTCCGACGGCGATCACCGAAAACCGTCGCGAGCTGATCCGGGTTCTGTTGCAACGTGCGTTGCAGGCATTGGGTCATGTACATGGCGTCTGGCCCTTCCAGGGGGTGAAGACGCCGTTGGCACGTAACACCAGGCGCTCGCCGACCTTCAACAGGCAGCTGGCGTTGATGAAGGTGCCGCCGCGCTTGAGCACTTGCACATGCGCCTCCAGCCACTCGCCTTCGTGCACCGGACCGAGGTAATCGACGTTCAGATTGACCGTCACTGCCACCGACTGCGACACCGAAAGGCGCCGCAAAATGACGCCGAACGCGCTGTCCGCCACCGTGGCGAGAAAGCCGCCGTGGGCGATGCGCACGTAATTGAGATGTTGGGGTTCGAGGCGCACCGCCAGGATCGGCAGCGTTTCATGTACATAAAAGTCGCCGCAACAGCGCAAAAAACCCGAGCGTTGTTCCAGCGCGCAGAAGCCCTCGGGAATCAATGCGCCACCGTTCACTTGTGGCATCAGCTGACTCCCCGATCCTTGCCGGCCCAAAACGGCTCGCGCAGATCGCGCTTGAGCACCTTGCCAGCGCCAGACAGCGGCAACGCGGTGCGGAACTCGACCGACTTCGGCGTCTTGTAGCCCGCAATCTGCCGCCGGCAATGCTCGATGATCGCTGCGCCCGCGGCTTCGTGATCGGGCTTGAGCACGATCACAGCATGCACCGCTTCGCCCCACTGCGCGCAGGGAATGCCGATCACTGCGCAGGCGGCGACGGCCGGGTGACTGGAAATCGCGCTTTCGACTTCACCCGAATAAACGTTTTCGCCGCCGCTGACGATCATGTCCTTGAAGCGGTCGACGATGTAGACATAGCCGTCGTCGTCCATGTAGGCGCCGTCGCCGGTGTGCATCCAGCCGCCACGCAGGGCCTGGGCGGTTTCTTCGGGTTTGTTCCAGTAGCCGAGCATGATGTTCGGGCCACGGACCAGCACTTCGCCGACCGTGCCGCGCGGCACCTCGTTGTCGTGTTCGTCGACGATGCGCACGGTCACGCCCAGCCCAGGTCGCCCGGCAGAACGCAATCGGCCATTGGCGATGCCTTCGGCGCTATGGTTTTCCGGACCGTTGGCGCTGATCGGCGGCGCCGCTTCGGTCATGCCGTAGCCCTGGGTGAACTCGACATTAGGCAACGCCTTGAGCGCCAGCTCCAGCAAGGGCACGGCAATCGGCGAGGCGCCGTAGGTGAGACTGCGCAGGCAGCTCAGGTCATGTCTGGCGAATTCCGGGTGCATGATCAATGCCTGAAGCATGGTCGGCACGATCAGGATGTCGGTGATGCGCTCGCGCTCGATGGTACGCATCACGTCCAGGGCATCGAAGGCCGGGACGAAAATGCTCGGCAGACCGAGCAGCGAGATCAGGATGACCCGCGACAGCGCCGCCAGGTGGAACATCGGCGCGATATGCAGGGTCAGGGCATCCGCCGGCACCGGCACATCGGCCGCACGGGCCACGGCAGCGGTCCACAGGTTCATGTGCGACTGCATCACGCCCTTCGGCCGGCCGGTCGTGCCGCCGGTGTACATGATGCTCGCCAGGTCATCACCGCCGCGAAAGGCGTCGTCCACCGGCGTAGCTTCACGAATCAGTTGCTCATAGGACAGCATGCCTTCGGGCAATGGCCCGTCGCCGATGTGAATCAGCAATGGTCGTACCTTGGCGCTGCCGGCGATGTCTTCGGCCATGGGCAGGAAGGTGTCGTCGATCAGCAGGATGCGCGTGTCACAGTCGTCCAGCGAGTAGACGATTTCCGGCACGCTCCAGCGAATATTCACCGGGTTGACCACGCCGCCGCCCCACCAGGTCGCCAGGAAATACTCAAGGAATCGGTCGGAGTTCAGGCCCAGCAGGCCGACGCGGTCGCCGGTGTGCATCCCCAGTTGCTGCAACGCCCCGGCCAGACGAGCCACCCGCTCGGCCAGTTCGGCATAGGTGCGGCGGCGGTCGCGAAAGACTGTCGCCACGGCATGGGGACGTTGCTGCAACACGCGGTGCAGGCCTTGGGTCAAATACATGGGGTTCTCCTGTGAATTATTGTTGTCAGGTCAGGACGAATGCGGCGCTTGCCTGTTGCGTCAGGTGCCGGTGTACTTCGGTGAACGCTGCTCGGCCTGGGCCATGCGCCCTTCGGCGTGATCTTCGCTGTCGCGCAGCAACCCCCAGTGCAGATGGGCCTGGGTGACGAAATCCCGGGGTGAGAGGTGGGCGGTCTGCAAGGCCAGGCGCTTGATCGACTGCACCGCCAGCGGGCCGTTGGCGGCAATGCGCCCGGCCAGGTCCAGCGCCGCTGGCAGCAGACGGTCCTGGGGCAGCAGCTCTATGATCAAACCGATGTCCAAAGCCTCCTGCGCGCCGATCGACTCTCCGGTCAGGGCCATTTTCATCGCGTGTGCCGCCGGGATCGCACGCAGCAGGTACTGCACGCCGCCGGCCGCTGGAATGGTCGCGTCGCACACTTCAGGCAAGCCGAAGGTAGCGCCGCACGAAGCGATGCGCAGATCGCATTGCAGCGCCAGCTCAAGACCGCCTCCCAGGCAGGCACCATTGATGGCGGCAACCACCGGTTTCCAGATGTCCAGGTCGCTGAGGTCGAACAGCCGGCTGTAGCCACCCTCCTCGGCTTCGGTTTCGCGACTCTTGAGGGTGCCGGCGACGAACCCCGAAGCGGCCAGCAGCGACTCCTTGTGGCTCGCACCGCTGCAAAATGCACGTTCGCCGGCACCGGTCAGGACGATGACCCGCACCTGTTCGTCATCCTGGCAGGCGCCCAGGGTCTTGCGCAGGTGCATCAAATCGCTGAGGGTCAGCGCGTTGTTCGACTGTTGCGCATCGAGCGTGACAAGTGCCACGTGATCGATGATCTTGAACTGAATGGCCATGGGTGACTCCTGCGCTGCACGGATCTTTATGTTTTTTCGGGGCGAACGCGCTCAGGCGCGCCATCCCAGACCCAGCGCACGCAAGCGCTCGATGGCCGCTGTGTCGTAGCCCCAGTCGCGCAGTGCGTCGCCGCCGTGTTCGCCACGCTCGGGAGCGGGTTGCGGTTGCGCCGATGGCGTGCCAAGGAAGCGCGGAGCCGGGACCGGCTGCACCACCCCGTCGACCTCGATGAAGCTGCCACGGGCAACGCCATGGGGATGCCGGGCGGCCTCGACAAGCCCCAGCACCGGTGCAACGCAAGCGTCGCTGCCTTCGAACGCTGCCACCCACTGCTCGCGGGTGCGGCCCAGGAACGCAGCGGTGAAGGCCTCACGCAGCCGCGGCCAGCCAGCCCGGTCGTGCTGATTGGGCAGGTCGGCGTTGGACAGTCCGAGAACTTCCAGCATCTGCGCATAGAAGCGCGACTCGATCGGCCCGATTGCCATGTATTGGCCGTCGCGGGTTTCGTAGGTGTCGTACCAGGGCGCGCCGCCGTCGAGCAGGTTGCTGCCGCGCTGTTCTGTCCAGTGCCCGCCGGCGAGCAAGCCCCAGATCACCGAGCCCAGCTGCGCAGCACCTTCGGTCATGGCCGCGTCGACCACCTGGCCGGCGCCGCCGCGCTGCACGTTGACCAGCGCCGCCAGCACGCCCATCGCCAGCAGCATGCCGCCACCGCCGTAATCGCCCACCAGGTTCAGCGGCGGCACCGGTCGCCCACCGGCCGGGCCGATGCTCGACAACACACCTGACAAGGCGATGTAGTTCAGGTCATGCCCGGCGCGGTCGGCCATCGGGCCGGTCTGGCCCCAACCGGTCATCCGTGCGTAGACCAGGCGCGGATTGCGTTCGAGCGCGATGTCAGGGCCAAGACCCAGGCGCTCCATCGTGCCGGGGCGAAACCCCTCAATCACCACATCGGCACGTTCGATCAGTTCCAGCGCAGCGGCGACACTGTCCGGGCGCTTCAAGTCGAGGGTGACCGAACGCCGATTGCGCCCAGTAATATCGGCACGCTTGCCTTCCAGCTTCGGCCCCAAGTCACTGGCCTTCTGCGGGCGGTCGATGCGCACCACGTCGGCGCCCATGTCGGCCAACAGCATGGTGCCAAACGGCGCCGGCCCGATTGCCTCAAACTCCACCACCCGAATGCCACTCAGTACGCCCATTGCCAACGCTCCACTGTTCTGACGGAGCGCCACAGCACTCCTATTCTTGTGCCTTCCAGTAGATCAATCCGTTGATCGACGACCACCACCCACATCGGGTGGTGGCCGCCAAAGACAGGGTCATGCCACCCATGCCCTGGGTTACACTCGATGAGATTCGACGCACCCACAAAACAAGAAAGAATCGGACAGCCCCATGGATAAACACCGCAAGTCCAATGCATCGGACCCCCATGCCAGCCAGGTCTTCAATCCGGTTCAGTCCCCGATCGTCAGCACCAAACTGATTCCGCCGCGCAGCACCGGGCGCCTGATTTCCCGCGAACGCCTGCAGGATCAAATGCTCAAGGCCCGACGCTTGCGCTGCATCGTGCTCAAGGGGCCGGCCGGCTGCGGCAAGACCTCGACCCTGATCGCCTGGCGCCAGGCGCTGTTGCCGTTGGGATTCGATGTGGCGTGGCTGACGCTGTCGGCGGACGACAACGAACTGACGCGTGTTCTTGACTACCTGCTGGCGAGCCTCGGCCAAATCGACCCGGCGCTGGTGCGGGACGCGACTCAACTGGAAGGTCGCGGCATCGACAGCGAAGCCGTTGAACGCACTGTCATCACCCTGGTGCGCAGCATTGCCAGCCGTGGCCGTGAACTGGTGCTGGTACTCGACGACCTGCACCACCTGACCGACGTGGGAATTCACCAGGCCCTGCAATGGCTGATCGACTACGCCCCGGCCAACCTGCACCTGGCGCTGGTATCGCGCAGTGCCGTGCCGTTGTCCCTGGCGCGGTTGCGCAGCCAGGAACTGGTGCTCGAGCTGAACCTGCGGGACTTGCGCTTCACGGCGCTCGAGTCCGAACAGTTCCTCAAGGCGCAGTTGGGCGAGATCAATGCCCGCGACGCCAGGATGATGCATGAGCTGACCGATGGCTGGGTCGCCGGCCTGCAACTGCTCGCCGTCAGCCGCAAAAAGAACCGCCCGCCTGCCACCCCGGACGCCACGTCAGTGCACACGCAACTGCGGGACGATCAAGCCTTCGCCAAGTTTTTCGAAGTCGAAGTGCTGTCTCACCTGTCGCCGACCGACCTCGACCTGCTACTGCTCATGGCCGTGTGCAACCGATTCTGCGCCTCGTTGTGCGCCGCTCTCAGCGGCCACCCGCAGGCGGTTGCCGAAGCGAATGCGCTACTGACGCGCATGGAGCGGGACAACCTGTTCCTGATCCCGGTGGACAGCGCCGAACGTGAAACCTGGTATCGCCTGCACCCGCTGTTGCGCGAAACCCTGCTCAAGTATTTCGACTCCCGCAGCCAGGCCGAGCAACACGCGGTGCACGTGCGGGCGTGGCACTGGTTCCGTGACCACAATCACCTGGATGAAGCGGTGCACCATGCGGTCATGGGCGGCGACCCGGCTGCCGCCGCCGACCTGGTGGAGCAACACGCCGAGGCGCTCTACGCCCATGGCGACCTGCGCATGTTGATCGAGCTGGTACGGCTGTTGCCGGTCGAACAGGTACAGGCTCGGGTCAAGTTGCGCATCCTCAAGGCGCGGATGCAGTTGTATGCCCGGGATTTCGTGGCCTGCAGCGCCAGTCTCGAACAACTGTTTCGCGACGTTCCCGAGAGCGAAGTCCATGACCACTTCATGATCTCGCTGCTGCGCGCCTCCCTGGCCCTGCAACGGGATGACACCGACGCGGCCATGACGGTCCTGCCGCAACTGCTCAACCCGCCGCCGGGCAGCAACAGCGTGGCCATCGGCTCCTGCGCCAATATCCTGTCCTGGCTGTACATGCACCGCGGCGAATACGAAAAGGCCCGGCAGGTACAACTCGACCGGCCGAACCTGCTGATCAATGGCGAACCGCTGCTGGGAACCACGGCGGGCAGCCTTCAGGGGCGTTGCATGATTGGCTTGAGCCTGGCCCTTGAAGGCCAGATGACTCAGGCGGAAAGGGTTTACCGCGACGTGCTGCATGAGGCCGGCCAATGCGGCAAGGCCGGTGCCGACG
Organism: Pseudomonas sp. B1(2018); assembly: GCF_003097365.1. Lineage (NCBI taxonomy): Bacteria > Pseudomonadati > Pseudomonadota > Gammaproteobacteria > Pseudomonadales > Pseudomonadaceae > Pseudomonas > Pseudomonas sp. B1(2018). Next base: position 27,374 of record NZ_PYUK01000015.1, on the reverse strand, counting down.
CGACTTATCTCTCCGCCGCGCTGCTCGGTGAGGTGCTGTACGAAACCAACGATGTCGACGCCGCGTTCAAAATGCTCTCGGGCTGGATCGACCTGCTCGAACGGATTTCGATTCCCGATTCCGTCCTGCGTGTGCTGCAAGTGTTATGGAACGTGCAATGGCTGGCAGGTAACCATCAAGAAGCCCTGGCGTTTGTCGAGCGGCTGGATGAGTACGCGATCAAACTCGGTCTGGAGCGCCTGCAAGCCTACTGCCTGACCTGGCAAGTGCGCTGGTTGCTGATTCTCGGGGAGACGGCACAAGCCCAGGCCAAACTGGCGCGCCTGGAAGCCATCGACGCGCGTCACCCGGATGCCGGGCACACGGCCCTGAAGGAAATCCACATCCTGGCCGAGAATGCCCGCGCTCGCTGGCAACTGGTCCAGGGTGATCTGGACGGGGCTTGCGATCGCATCGAACGATTGATCGAAACCTGCGACCGGCATCGTCGCCAACTCGGGACAACGCGCCTGCTGGTGCTCAGCGCCGTGATCGAGTCCGAACGCGGCAACCCTGAACGGGCACGGATCAAAGTCATCGAAGCCTTGCGCCGAGGTCAACGCTTTGGCCTGGTGCGCAGCCTCCTCGACGCCCATCCGGATGGCTTGAAACTGATCTGCGATATCGCCGCCCGCGAAGCCCTGGACCCGGTGCTGGCGTTTTATGTCGAGCGCTTGCAGGCGGCCGAGGCCACGACCCCGGCGATCTCGAAGGCCAAACCTGCGACAACGGCCACCAGCAAACCGTTGACGGCCGGGATCGAGCCGTTGAGCGAGCGAGAAATCGAAGTCGTGCGCCTGCTGGCCCAGGCCCTGCCCAACAAGAAAATCGCCCGTGCCCTGGGCCTGTCCCCGGAAACCGTGAAATGGCACCTGAGCCATATCTACAGCAAGCTCGGCGTCAGCAGCCGCGATGAAGCGGTGGCCCGGGTGCGCGATCTGGAATCCCAGGATGACAGCAACGTCCACCCCTGAAACCCTGTAGGAGCTGCCGCAGGCTGCGATCTTTTGACTTTGTTTTTCAAGAACAAGATCAAGAGATCGCAGCCTGCGGCAGCTCCTACATGGATTGTTTTTTTCCCTGCCACCCGGCTCGGGTGGCGTTCGGGCCACGGGCCCCACCTATCGTAACCCTCAGATCACAGGCGCAGTCCGCGCCTTGCGTAAGCGCTCGGCCCAAGGCCGGCCTGCCATGTTTGAGGAGTCTTGCGTGCACATCGCCCGAACCGTTTTCCGCGACGACCATGAGATGTTCCGCACCACCGTGCGACGCTTTTTCGAACGCGAATGCCTGCCGCGCCAGGCCGCCTGGGACAAGGCCGGTCAGGTCGACCGCGAAACCTGGCTCAAGGCCGGCCGCGAAGGCTTGCTCGGCATCACCCTGCCCATCGAATACGGTGGTGGTGGCGGTGATTTCGGTCACTGCGCGGTGTTCAACGAGGAGTTCGCCCGGGCCGGCGTGAGTGGCGCCTACTTCGGCATGCATTCGGACGTCATCGCTCCGTACATCAATCGCTGCGGCAACGAAGAACAGAAACAGCAGTGGCTGCCGGGCATTTGCTCGGGCGAGACCATCCTGGCCATCGCCATGACCGAGCCCGGCACCGGCAGCGACCTCAAGGCCGTGCGCACCACCGCCGTGCGCGATGGCGACGAATACGTGATCAACGGCAGCAAGACCTTCATCAGCAACGGCCTGACCGCCGACCTGGTGATTGTCGTGTGCAAGACCGACCCGGCTGCCGGCGCCAAGGGCATCAGCCTGATCGCCGTGGAAGCCAGCCGCGCCGGCTTCAAGCGCGGGCGCAAACTGGAGAAAGTCGGCCAGGCCGCCGCCGACACGTCCGAGCTGTTCTTCGACAATGTCCGCGTGCCGGTCGGCAACCGCCTTGGTGAGGAAGGCCTGGGCTTTACCTACCTGATGGGTGAACTGCCCCAGGAGCGCTTCTCGATCGCCGTGTCCGCCGCCGCGAAGCTGGAGCGCCTGCTGGAGCAGACCCTCGAATACGTGAAAGACCGCAAGGCCTTCAACCAGACCGTCTGGGACTTCCAGAACAGCAAATTCAAGCTCGCCGACATCAAGGCCCAGGCCACCTCCATGCGGGTGATGGTCGACTACTACCTGGGCGAGCACATGCGCCGGCGCCTGACCCTGGAAGAAGCGGCCATCGCCAAGCTCTTCACCACCGAGACCCTGTGGAAATGCATCGACGACATGGTCCAGCTGCACGGTGGCTACGGCTACATGATGGAGTACCCGATCGCCCGCGCTTTCGTCGACTCACGGGTCAATCGCATCTACGGCGGCACCAGTGAAGTCATGCGCGAAATGATCGCGCGCAAGCTCTGAACCTCTCAAACAACAAGGAAAACAACGATGAGCAATAAAGTGTTCGTTGCTGGCGTCGGCATGATCCAGTTCAAGAAACCGGGAACCAACGAGCCCTACGACGTCATGGGTGAACAGGCGATCCGCCAGGCCCTGGCCGATTCGGGTGTGGATTTCAATGACATCCAGCAGGCCTACGCCGGTTATGTCTACGGCGACTCCACCTGCGGCCAGAAAGCCCTGTACCGCGTGGGCATGACCGGCATCCCGCTGATCAACGTCAACAACAACTGCGCCACCGGTTCCAGTGCGCTGTTCCTGGCTCGCCAGGCGGTACAAAGCGGCGCGGTGGACTGCGCCCTGGCGTTTGGCTTCGAACACATGAACCCGGGCGCCTTGAAATCCGCCTGGACCGATCGCGCACCGGCCACCGAACGTGCCCTGGTGCTGGCCAACGAACTGATCGGCATGCCTGACCTGCCCAATGCCATCCGCCAGTTCGGCGGCGCCGGCTACGCGCACATGCAGAAGTACGGCACCCGACTGGAAACCTTCGCCAAGATCCGCGCCAAGGCCAGCCGTCACGCCGCCAATAACCCGCTGGCAGTGTTCCGCAACGTGGTGAGCAGCGAAGAAGTCATGGCCGCCCCGATGTTGTGGGAAGGCGTGATGACGCGATTGATGGCCTGCCCGCCGACCTGTGGCGCTGCCGCGGCCATCGTGGTGTCCGAAGCGTTCGCGAAAAAGCACGGCCTGCGCACCGACGTATTGATGGCCGGCCAGGCGCTGACCACTGACCTGCCGAGCACCTACGACGCCAGGGACATGATCCGCGTGGTCGGTTTCGACATGACCCGCATGGCTGCGGATATCGCCTACAACCAGGCCGGTATCGGCCCGCAGGACGTCGACGTCATCGAACTGCACGACTGCTTCGCGCAGAACGAACTGTTGACCTATGAAGGCCTGGGCCTGTGCGCCGAAGGCGGCGGTGAGCGACTGGTCAACGATGGCGACAACACCTATGGCGGCAAATGGGTGACCAATCCGTCCGGCGGCCTGCTCTCCAAGGGCCACCCGCTGGGCGCCACCGGCCTGGCCCAGTGCTTTGAACTGACCCACCAATTGCGCGGCACCGCCGAACAACGCCAGGTGCAGGACGCGCGCATTGCGGTGCAGCACAACCTCGGCCTGGGCGGCGCCTGCGTGGTCACCGTTTACCAGAAAAACTGACGCGCCCGCAGAGCAAAGGAGCCATTTCGATGATCGACAAGAAACACATCGGCAGACAACTGCCCACTTTCCTCGTGACCGCCGAAGCCGGGCAACTGCGCTTCTTCGCCAAGGCCACCGGTGAAACCAACCCGGTTTACTTTGACGAACAGGCCGCACGCGATGCCGGGTATCCCAACCTGCCGCTGCCGCCGACCTTTCTGTTTTCGCTGGAGTTCCAGATTCCCTCGAACGCCTGGCGTGACGAACTGGGCATCGTCACCGCGCGCATTTTGCATGGCGAAGAATCCTTCCGTTATCACCGCATGGCCTATGCCGGCGACACGTTGCGCTTCGATGTGCGCATCGCCGACATCTACGACAAGAAAGGCGGCGCCCTGGAATTCGTGGTGCGCGAAACCCGAGTCACCAATCAGCACGGTGAGCATGTTGCGGACCTGCGCAGCGTGCTTGTGCAGCGCAACAGCTGAAGCGGAGAACACTGATGAACGCGATTAGCCTGGAAAAAATCAACGTCGGCGACACCCTGCCACCACTGGCCCTGCCGCCGATCAACCGCACCACCCTGGCCCTGTTCGCCGGTGCGTCGGGTGATCACAACGCTATTCACATCGACACTGATTACGCCCGCCGGGCCGGCATGCCCGACGTGTTCGCCCACGGCATGCTGTCGATGGCCTACCTCGGTCGCCTGCTGACCCAGTGGGTCGATCAGCGCCAGTTGCGCGAGTTCTGCGTGCGCTTTCTCGGCATCACTCACCTGGGTCACCAGATCACCTGCACCGGCACTGTCGTCGAGCGCTTCGAGGTCGAGGGCGAGCAACGGATCAAGGTCGAAGTGCGCACCACCAATCAATTCGGCGAGACCAAGATCGTTGGCGACGCCGTGATCGCTCTGTAAACAAAACTGATCACTGAGGAGCAACACCCCATGGCAAAACTCGAAGGCAAAGTCGCACTGGTCACCGGTTCCGGTCGTGGCATCGGTCAACAGATCGCCCTGAAACTGGCGAGCGAAGGCGCGCGCATCGTGATCAACGACCTGGACGCCGACCCGGCCCACGAGACCGCTGAAATGATCCGCAAGCTGGGTGGCGAAGCCGCCGTCTGCCACGGCAACGTCAGCGCCCCGGACTTCGGCGACCGCTACGTCAAGACCGCGATGGACAACTTCGGCGCCATCGACATCATCGTCAACAACGCCGGCTACACTTGGGACGACGTGATCCAGAAGATGAGCGACGAGCAGTGGTACGCCATTCTCGATTGCCACATGACCGCGCCCTTCCGCATCCTGCGTGCCGCCTACCCGATCATCAAGGCCCAGGCCCAGGCCGATGCGGCGGCCGAGCGCGAGGTGTTCCGCAAAGTGGTGAACATTTCTTCGGTGTCGGCCCTCAACGGCAACGCCGGGCAGATGAACTACTCCTCGGCCAAGGCCGGCGTGATCGGCATGACCCGTGCGCTGGCGCGCGAATGGGGTCGTTTCAAGGTCAACGTCAATGCCGTGGCCTTCGGTTTCATCGAAACCCGCATGACCAAGGCCGACGCCCATGCCGGCGCCACGGTGAACATCGAAGGCCGTGACATCCGAGTCGGCATCAGCCCGGAAGCCGCCAAGTCGTTCGCCCAGCGCAACCCGCTGGGTCGTCCGGGCACCGTGCAGGAAGCGGCTGATGCGGTGTACCTGTTCTGCTCACCAGAGTCGAACTACATCACGGCGCAGACCATCGCGGTCGCTGGCAATCTGCAATAAGCACAAAGCGATAAGCAGCAGGTAAAAACCACTGTGGCGAGGGAGCTTGCTCCCGCTGGGGCGCGAAGCGGCCCCGAAAAAATGGGCCTGCTTCGCAGCCCAACGGGAGCAAGCTCCCTCGCCACAAAAAGCTCCTCCGCCACAACTTCGTTTGAGTTTTGATGACCGCAGGACCACCCCATGAACATGACTGAAAGCAACATCCGCCTGGCCGCCATCAAACTGATCTCGCGCAACGGCTTCGGCTCGATGAGCCTGCGCCAGCTCGCCACTGAAGCTGGCATCAACGCCTCGACGCTGTACCTCTACTACAAAGGCAAAAACGAACTGCTGCTGGAGCTGATTCTCGAATATTTCCAGGGGGTGTCCCGGGAGTGGGCACGGCGTCGCCCCAAAAAGTGCGCGACCGCCGATATCAAACTGCTTGCCTTCATCGCCTGCCACGTGCGTTATCACCTGGAACACCAGGACGAGGCCATGCTCGGCAATCTGGAGTTCAGAAGCCTCGACGAAGAGGATCTGGAGCAGGTCCGCCAAGCCCGGCGTCAGTATCTGAACGCCCTGCAGGAACTGCTGGAACAAGGGGTCAAGGAAGGTTCGCTGAGCTGCGCCGAACCCAAATTGATGGCCCGCACCCTGTTCAACATGCTCACCCATGCCTGCGTCTGGTACCAGGCCGATGGTCGCTGGAGCATTGATGCCGTCATCCGCCATTACTCGGAACTGGTGTTGAAAATGCTCGGCGCCGCGCCTGTTCCGTCGCCCGGGATACCTGTCCCACGAGCCCTGATCACCCGCCGCCCGATAACCGCGGAGGCACGCCCATGAGCGATCTCATGCAGCCGTTTTCCATGGCCGGCAAGACCGTCCTGGTGGCCGATGCCAGCACCCGACTGGGCGCGCATTTCGCCCGCCTGATCAGCCTCGCCGGCGCCCGTGTGGCCCTCGGCGGCCAGCACCCTTCGCAGTTGGAGCAACTGGCGGCCGACCTGCATTGGGAAGGTGGCGAAGTCATGGTTGTCAGCCTCGACAGCGCCCGCAGACCGAGCATCGAAGCCGCCCTGGACACCGTGCAGGAGCGATTCGGCAGCGTCGATGTGCTGATCAACAACAGCGCCGAGCGCGAGCATGTTGCCCTGAACAATCACATCGTCCACTGCACCAGCCTGCACATGATCAAGGCCGAACGCGGTGGCAGCATCGTCAATATCGACCCGCCGCCGCGCCCCATCAGCGAGCCGAACCCGTGCCTGCGCACCAATAGCAGCCTGATCCGCATGAGCCGCGCCATGGCCCAGTCGCTGACACCCCACCGCATTCGCGTCAACGTCATCGCCGCCGGTCGAGGCAAGGACGCCGGCCTGCAAGAACTCAACGGCCCCTTGTTACTGCTGGCCAGCGGTGCCGGCGCCAGCGTCACCGGCGCGGTGTTGCATATCGACGACCACGCCACCTGATACGGGTGGCGCGAACCTTTTGACGACGTTCGAACATGGCCGCTGGTCGCCCTGCGCGACGCCCGTCAACAAGGAGCCAGTCAGATGACTCGCATAAAAAAGTGGCTGCCGAAACTCGCCCTGGTGGCGACGACGGTCATGGCAATGGCGGCGAATGCCGCTGACAAACCCAACATTCTGGTGATCTTCGGCGATGACATCGGCCAGACCAACATCAGCGCCTATTCCATGGGCGTGGTCGGCTACAAGACGCCGAACATCGACCGCATCGCCCACGAAGGCATGCTGTTCACCGACTATTACGCGGAGAACAGCTGCACCGCCGGGCGTTCGTCGTTCATCACCGGCCAGTCACCGCTACGCACCGGCCTGACCAAGGTGGGCGTACCGGGCGCGCCGATCGGCCTGCAAAAACGTGACATTACCATCGCCCAGGCCCTCAAATCCCAAGGCTACGCCACCGGCCAGTTCGGCAAGAATCACCTGGGCGACAAGGACGAGTTCCTGCCGACCAACCACGGTTTCGACGAATTCTTCGGCAACCTCTATCACCTCAACGCCGAAGAGGAGCCCGAGCGCCCTTACTGGCCCAAGGATGACCCGGACTTCGTCAAGGCCAGGACGCCTCGCGGTGTGATCCACAGCTACGCCGACGGCAAGATCGAAGACACCGGCGCGCTGACCGCCAAGCGCATGGAAACCATCGACGACGAAACCACCGCTGCCGCTCAATCCTTCATCGAGAAACAAGCGAAGGCCGACAAGCCGTTCTTCGTCTGGATGAACACCACGCGCATGCATCTGTTCACCCACGTACGCGACTCGATGAAGGGCCAGAGCGGCATGCCCGGCAACGATTACGCCGATGGCATGCTGGAGCACGACGGCGACGTCGGCAAACTGCTGAAAACCCTCGACGACCTGAAGATCGCCGACAACACCATTGTCGTCTACACCACCGACAACGGCCCGAACCAGTTCTCCTGGCCGGACGCAGCCACCACGCCGTTCCGTAACGAGAAGAACTCCAACTGGGAAGGCGCCTACCGCGTGCCGGCGATCATTCGTTGGCCGGGCAAGATTAAGGCCGGTGAAGTCTCCAACGAGCTGTTCTCGGGCATGGACTGGTTCCCGACCTTGCTGGCAGCCGCGGGCGAAACCGACGTGAAGGAAAAGTTGCTCAAGGGTTGGGCACCGACCTCGGGTGGCAACAGCTTCAAAGTGCACCTGGACGGCTACAACCAGTTGCCGTACCTGACCGGCCAACAGCCTAAAGGCGAGCGTCGCGAGTTCTACTACTTCAACGACGACGGCGTGCTGGTATCGATGCGCTTCGACAACTGGAAAGTGGTCTTCGCCGAACAGCGCGAACCCGGTGGCTTTGCGGTGTGGAGCAGCCCGTTCGTGCCACTGCGCGTGCCGAAGCTGTTCAACCTGCGCATGGACCCGTATGAACGGGCTGACCTGGTCTCGGACCAGTACAACGACTGGCTGGTGAAAAACTCCTACCTGATGGCCGCGGGTGTTGCCAAGGCGGCGCGCTTCCTGCAGACCTTCATCGAGTACCCGCCGAGCCAGAAGCCTGCCAGTTTCAGCGTTGACCAGATTCGTGCGGCGGTCGATGCAAAAATCGAAGAGAAGCTGAAAAACCAGGCCAAGCCCTAGGCGTATCGAGGCCGCCTGAATGCCAACGGCCAACCCGCCCAGGTGAAATTAAGCTTGGGCTAAGGTTGCTTGTTTAGTCTTCGAGGCTTTCAGGTAGTCGAGCATTTCGAAGATGGCCCGTGTCGATACAAGCGCCAAACCGCCGTTCAGCATCGTGCTGGTGAATTACAAAACCCTCGATCTGACCAGGATCTGCCTGGACCTTTTACGTGAGCCTGCACGCAAAGCCGGCATACCCGTCTGGGTGGTGGACAACGATTCGGCGGACGCCAGCGTCGAGTATCTGCGCTCACTGGACTGGATCAACCTGATCGAACGCGATGCCCCCACCAAAGAACCCGGCCACATCGCCCATGGCAAGGCACTGGACATGGCGCTTTCCAGGGTCGATACCGACCATCTGTTCCTGATGCACACCGACACCTTCGTCTTCGATGCCAGCATCTTTACGATGATGATGGAGCACTGCACCAGGGACCGAAATGTCATCGCGGTCGGCTGCACCGAACAACTCAATCGCGGGTTGCCAAGGACTGTCTGGCGCTTCACCTCACGCTTCGCAAAGCACCATTTTCGCCGCTTGAAACTGTCCCTGGGCCTGCGCTCAAGAGAACCGAAGCCCTACACCGAAACCCACCTGAAAAGCTTTTGCACCCTTTGGAATTGCAGTCTGATGAAGCAGCAGGGTCTGCATTTCCAGATCGATGACCGGGTGCCCGGTTATGAGCTGCAGGACCGCGCGATCGGCCTCGGCTACAAGGTGGTGTTTCTGTCCCCCGGCAAAATCTTCAAGTACCTGGACCACGTCCAGGCCGGCACCGTCGCCGCCGCTGGCGGATATGGCCGGGATCACCGCCGGACCAAAATGTACCAGGACATTCTCAAGCGCTTCAGTGCCGACAATCCCTAGATGGATTGAACAAATCGCACTCACAGAAAAGCCCACTGACCGTCAATCCCGGGGGAACACAGATAACGAAATATCTGTAGGAGCTGCCGCAGGCTGCGATCTTTTGATCTTGCTTTTACGATCAGGAGATTGCTGAAGATCAAGATCAAAAGATCGCAGCCTGCGGCAGCTCCTACAGGGGAAGGCGTGCTCCACCAAACTGGACGGCGGACTCACTGGCTCATGATGAACGTCGCCAGGCTTTTCAGGTCGTCAGGGCCCAATTGCGCGAAGGGCGGCATGGGCACATCCCCCCACTTCCCGCTGCCGCCATGCTGAATGCTGGACATTACCTGGGCCAGCGCCTGCGGGTCATTGGCATATTTGGCCGCTACATCGTGATAGGCCGGGCCAATGACCTTATGGTCGATTGCGTGGCAGGACAGGCAGGCGTTGTCCTTGAGCAAGGCCGAAGCCACTTTTGCCACCGACACCGTCGGCGGCTGCTCCACCGGCGGATTCGAGGCCGCCTGGACATCGGCGTCGCTGGCCTTGGCACTGCCGTAGGTCGCCGCCAGGTAGGCGCCGATCACACTCACGTCCTGGTCGCTGATCGGAGCACCGTACACGTGCTGCATCTTGCCCGCTTCGGCGGTCCACTGCGCCAGGCTCATGCCGGGCGGCTGGAAGTTGATGTAGTCGGCCGAATGGCAGATGGAGCACTTCTGCTGCGCCAATGGGTAGCCAGGCAGCGAACTGGGCTTGAACGCTGCCGTTTCGGGCGGCAAGGTGATCGAGAGTGGCGCGGCGTCAGCCAGGGTCATCAGGCAAACCTGGGCGGCGCACAGCAGGGAGGTCAAAAATTTCATGCAGCCCTCCTCAGGCGACGGTCACGTGGCGGGTTTCGGCGACGTGCCGGCGGTAGCCACCGGGGTTCCAGTCCGCTTGCAGCGGCTGCGTCTCGCCGGCCCTGTTGCTGGCTCGCACCATCAACTGAGTGGCGCCCTTGCGGGTAAAGGTGATCGGCAGCGTCCACTCACGAAAGGAGAAACGGCCCAGGTCCTGCCCGAGGGTGGATTCGCGCCATGTAGCTCCGCCGTCGATCGACACCTCGACCTTGTTGACCCCCACGCCGCCGTCGAACGCGATGCCCTTGAGCACCAGGCTCTGGTTCAGCGGCAATACATCGCCGTGTTTGACGCTGGTGATGAAACTGCGCACCGGCAACCTGGAAATCGGTTGGGTTTTCGCCGCCGTGGTGCCGGGGGCAATGCACAGGCAATCGTTATCCGGAACCCGGTACCCCTTGGCCATGAAAAAACCGTCGTAGGTATGGTCGACGACTTCGATCTCACTCAGGTGCTTGACCCAGTACGTGCCGAAATAACCCGGCACCACCAGACGAATCGGATAACCGTTGAGAAATGGCAGGTCGGTGCCATTCATTGACCAGGCGATCATCGGCTCGCCGTCCATGGCATGGCTGATGTCCAGCGCCTTGATGAACTCCGGCGTGCTCGGCAGCACCGGCTTATCGAGTCCACGGAAGGTCACTTGCATGGCGCCGGCCTTCACTCCCGCCTTTTCCAGTACCGCCTTGAGCGGTACACCCAACCACCGCGCATTGCCCATCGAGCCATTGCCCAACTGAGCCCCGAACACCCGCGGCATCGAAAAGCCACGGCTGTTGCCCGAACACTGATTGACGGCCACCACCTCCACCGGCTCGGCAAGCGCCTTGAGTTCGGCGAGGGAAAGCGACAGCGGCGTGTCGACCAAGCCCTTGATCGCCAGGCGGTAGCTGTCCGGATCGATACTGGTCGGGAAATTGGCCAGGTGGTAACGCACGAAAAACGCGTCATTGGGCGTAATGGCCCCTTCGTTGAAGACAGAAAAAGGCGTCTCCAGGTGCGGCGGGCGCGTGGTCACCAGGGTCAACGGGCGTTTTTGCGGGTATTGCACCAACGGTCGCGGGCCCGCGGCAAAGGTCACTTCTTCAGTGTTTTCCTCCGCGGCCCTGGCCAGATTTGCCACCGGCGAAGCCGCCAACGCCAACGTGAAAGCATCGCGTAAAACCCGCCGGCGGCTCGGCTGGCGGCTGTCTAAAAAACTGAACTTCATTCTGCGCTCTCTATGATTGTTTTATCGAGATGCAACTGACTACTGTGGGAGCGAGCACGCCCCTACAAATTCCCGCCAGGGCAAAGAGGTATCAGACTTACGGTTTCGCGTTACCCGGGTCGGTAAAACAAACCAGTATCGACACAGCCAACCTGTCTGCTTCACATTGAGCGTCAGATACTTGGCAATTGATGACAGGGATTGCCGATATGTGCGGCATAGAGAGAGTGCTGTTCACTTAAGCAGATGCCTCAGACACACCTGCTTTCTGTGGCGAGGGAGCTTGCTCCCGCTGGGCTGCGTAGCGGCCCCAAAAAAAATATGACAACAATGTCGTTTTTTATGAGTGCTACGCACTCAAGCGGGAGCAAGCTCCCTCGCCACGGGTTTCTCTTTGACTGAAGACACGCTTAAGTAAACAGCTTTTCGGCATGTCCTGGTCATCGCCCACAAAAAAGCCCACTGACCGTCGCCGGTTCAGTGGGCTTTTTTTGATCCGGCGTCTAGTTACAGAGCCATATCACTCGCAGCACTAGCCTTCGGTGCCTTCGCATCCGTATCGACAGTCACTGGCTTCACAGCCGGCGCGATCACCGCTGGTGGCGGAGTCAGTTCCAGCACCTTGGCGGTGTAGGCCCACTCTTCAGCAACCTTCTCGGGGCTGTTGTTCAGCTGGGTGCCGTAGCTCGGTACGATCTGGTGCAGTTTTGCCTGCCACTCAGGGCTCGCGACCTTGTCCTTGAACACTTTCTGCAGCACGGTCAGCATGATCGGTGCGGCGGTCGATGCGCCTGGGGAGGCGCCCAGCAGGCCGGCGATGCTGCCGTCTTGCGAAGCGACGATTTCGGTGCCCAGTTTCAACACGCCACCGGCGGCTTCGTCACGCTTGATGATCTGCACGCGCTGGCCGGCTTGCCACAGGCGCCAGTCTTCAGCCTTGGCATTCGGGAAGTATTCCTTCAGGGCGTTGAGGCGGTCTTCATCCGACAGCATCAGCTGGCCTGCAAGGTACTCGACCAGCGGGTATTCCTTGATGCCGACCTTGGTCATTGGCCACACGTTGTGGGTGGTCGTGGTGGTCAGCAGGTCCAGGTACGAACCTTCTTTCAGGAACTTGGTGCTGAAGGTCGCGAACGGGCCAAACAGGATCACGCGCTTGCCGTCCAGCACGCGGGTGTCCAGGTGCGGAACCGACATCGGCGGTGCGCCCACCGAAGCCTTGCCGTAGGCCTTGGCCAGGTGTTGTTCGGCGATGGTCGGGTTCTCGGTCACCAGGAACGAGCCGCCGACCGGGAAGCCTGCGTATTCCTGGGCTTCAGGAATGCCGGACTTCTGCAGCAGGTGCAGGGCACCGCCGCCGGCGCCGATGAACACGAACTTGGCGTCGGTTTCGGTCTTGCTGCCGTCTTTGAGGTTCTTGTAGCTGACGCGCCAGCTGCCGTCGGCGTTCTTGGTGATGTCCTGTACTTCGCTGGACAGCTTCAAGTCGAATTTCGGCGTGGTTTGCAGGTGTGCAACGAACTGACGCGTGATTTCGCCGAAGTTCACGTCGGTGCCGATCGGGCTCCAGGTGGCCGCGATTTTCTGGTTCGGGTCACGCCCTTCCATCATCAGTGGCACCCACTGCTTGATCACAGCCGGGTCTTCGGAGTACTGCATGCCGGCGAACAGCGGGCTCGCCTGCAGGGCGTCGTAGCGTTTTTTCAGGAACTTGATGTTGTCATCGCCCCACACGAAGCTCATGTGCGGCGTGGAGTTGATGAACGAACGCGGGTTCTTCAGCACGCCTTGCTGAACCTGCCAGGCCCAGAACTGACGGGAAATCTGGAAGGCTTCGTTGATTTCAACGGCCTTCGGGATCGAGACCTTGCCGTTCTCGTCTTCCGGGGTGTAGTTCAGCTCGGCCAGGGCGGAGTGACCGGTACCGGCGTTGTTCCAGCCGTTGGAGCTTTCCTGGGCGACGCCGTCGAGGCGCTCGATCATTTCCATCGAAGTGCCAGGTTCCAGCTCGTTGAGCCAGACACCCAGGGTCGCGCTCATGATGCCGCCGCCAATCAGCAGTACGTCGACCTTCTTGGCTTCTTCGGCCTGGGCTGTCGTCATCCCCAACGACAAGGCCAGCCCCAGCAGGGCTGTGTTCACTTTCTTAAACATCTGTAGCACCTATGATAAAACGCCATCCGCCCTTCCATCCTCATGCGCACAGCCCCCGTGTTTCACGGCAGTCACGGATGCGGCTCTCAAGGATTGCAGGGTGGGCACACAAGGCCGATGAACTGCATCGACCCCAGTTTTTTGTCCCTTCTGAACTGACTTTTTATCTTTATTGGCTTCAGCTACTTGAGCGACAGTGATTCCGTCGGCACGTCTCGAGGACACGCCAACTGAATAGGTCAAACCAAGTTGGGGCGAAGAATATCACGACATGGCTAACCCGCGCGTCTGTTCGCGACTGTGTGGTCCGGTTCAGGATCAAAAGATCGCAGCCTTCGGCAGCTCCTACAGGGATCTTTGCCTGTCCGCGATATCTGACCACTGTAGGAGCTGCCGAAGGCTGCGATCTTTTGCTCTTCGGGAGGAGAACTATACTCACTGGGCTTTTTCCGCCGAGGCTTGAGGTGTTGTCATGAGCGACAAAGACGATCTGCGCAAATATTCATCCCAAGTAATCGACGGCGTCGAAGCCGCGCCCGCCCGGGCCATGCTGCGCGCCGTGGGTTTTACCGATGCAGACTTCGACAAGCCGCAGATCGGCATCGCCTCGACCTGGGCCATGGTCACGCCCTGCAACATGCATATCGACAAGCTGGCGCTCGAAGCCGAAAAAGGCGCGAATGCCGCCGGCGCCAAGGGCGTGATCTTCAACACCATCACCATTTCCGACGGCATCGCCAACGGCACCGAAGGCATGAAGTATTCCCTGGTATCGCGCGAAGTGATCGCCGACTCCATCGAAGTGGTCACCGGTTGCGAGGGTTTCGACGGTCTGGTGACCATCGGCGGCTGCGACAAGAACATGCCGGGCTGCCTGATCGGCATGGCGCGGCTCAATCGCCCGTCGATCTTTGTCTATGGTGGCACCATCCAGCCGGGGGCCGGGCATACCGACATCATTTCCGTGTTCGAGGCCGTGGGCCAGCACGCGCGGGGCGACATCAGCGAAATCCAGGTCAAGCAGATCGAGGAAGTGGCGATTCCCGGCCCCGGTTCCTGTGGCGGCATGTACACCGCCAACACCATGGCCTCGGCCATCGAGGCACTGGGCATGAGCCTGCCCGGTTCCAGCTCCCAGGACGCCATCGGCGGCGACAAGGCCTCGGACAGTTTCCGCGCCGGCCAGCAGGTCATGGAGCTGCTCAAGCTCGACCTCAAACCCCGGGACATCATGACCCGCAAAGCCTTCGAGAACGCCATACGCGTAGTGATCGCCCTCGCCGGCTCGACCAACGCCGTGCTGCATCTGCTGGCCATGGCCAACGCGGTGGATGTCGAGCTGACCCTGGATGACTTCGTCGAGCTGGGCAAGATCTCCCCGGTGGTCGCCGACCTGCGCCCCAGCGGCAAGTACATGATGAGCGAGCTGGTGGCCATCGGCGGCATTCAACCGCTGATGAAACGCATGCTCGATGCCGGCATGCTGCACGGTGATGTGCTGACCGTCACCGGCCAGACCCTGGCGGAAAACCTCGCCGGCGTGCCCGACTATCCGGTCGGCCAGGACGTGATCCGGCCCTTCGACCAGCCGATCAAGAAGGACTCGCACCTGGTCATCCTGCGCGGCAACCTCTCGCCCAACGGCGCCGTGGCCAAGATCACCGGCAAGGAAGGCCTGCGCTTCGAAGGCACGGCGCGGGTCTATCACGGCGAGGAAGGTGCGCTGGCGGGCATTCTCAATGGCGAAGTGCAGCCCGGCGAAGTGATCGTGATCCGCTACGAAGGGCCCAAGGGCGGGCCAGGCATGCGCGAAATGCTCTCGCCGACCTCAGCGGTCATGGGCAAGGGTTTGGGCAAGGAGGTGGCGCTGATCACCGACGGGCGCTTCTCTGGTGGCTCGCATGGTTTTGTCGTGGGGCATATCACGCCTGAGGCGTTTGAAGGCGGGCCGATTGCGCTGGTCGAGAATGGCGACAGGATCATCATCGATGCGCAAACCCGGCAGATTACCGTTGATGTGTCCGATGCCGTGCTTGCGGAGCGCAAGACGCGCTGGGTGCGCCCGGAATCGAAATACAAGCGCGGGGTGCTGGCCAAGTATGCGAAGACCGTGTCCAGTGCTTCGGAGGGGGCTGTGACGGATAAGTATCTTTAAGGTCAAAAGATCGCAGCCTGCGGCAGCTCCTACAGAGGTACGCGATCCTTGTAGGAGCTGCCGCAGGCTGCGATCTTTTAAAGCCTGAACCGATCCACCGACTGCGACAGCTGCCCCGCCAGGCTGGACAGCTCATCCGTGGTCGAAGCCGTCTGCCCGATCACCTTGCTGTTGCCTTCGGACATGCCGGCAATCATCTCCACCTGATGGGCAATCTCGTTGCTGGCCAGGCTTTGCTCGCCGATGGTACGGCTGATGTCATTGACCAGTTGCGTGGTGTGCAGCGTGGCATCGAGGATCTCGCGGATGGCGCGCTCGACATCGGCCGTCACCGCCATGCCTTTGTCGACCTGGGCCACGCCCTCCTCCATGCTGATCACCGCCTCGCGGGTGCTTTGCTGGATGCGTGCGACCATGCTGGCGATCTCCTGGGTGGAAGCGCTGGTGCGCCCCGCCAGGCTGCGGACCTCATCGGCCACCACGGCAAAGCCGCGTCCCTGCTCGCCGGCGCGGGCGGCTTCGATGGCGGCATTGAGTGCCAGCAGGTTGGTCTGGTCGGCAATGCCCTTGATCACCTGGATGATGTTGAAAATCCCCTCGGACTCCTTGTCCAGCGTGCGGATCACCTGCGCCGACTGCTGCGCCGAACGCGCAATGCCGTCCATGTCGCTGACCACCTGGTGGATCACCCGGCCGCCGTCCTTGGCCAGGGTTTCTGCCTGATTGGCCATGTTCAGCGCCCGTTCGGCATGCCGGGTGATTTCCTCGATGCTCGCGGTCATTTCACTGGCGGCCGCGGCCATGGTGCTGGCCGCCGCGCTTTGCTGCTGGCTGCTGCCGGCCACCTCATGGCAGCCGTTGCTCAGCAGTTCGCTCATGCCGCTGACGCCGTGGGCGTTGCTGCGCACGACCTCGATCATGCCGCGCAAATCCCGTTGCATGGTTGCCAGGCTACGAATCAAGGCGCTGGCCTCGTCCTTGCGAGTGGGCTCGACAATCGGCTCGCTGAGGTTGCCATGGGCGATGCTCTCGGCAATGCGGCTGGCGGTTTGCAACGGGCCCATGATGCTCAGGATCGCCGAACGCCCCAGGGCCAGCAGCAACAACAGGCTGGCAATCAGCACCCCGCCCAGGGTCAGGTTGGCGTTGCTGATGGCAAGCACTGTGCCCTGGCTGGTCTGTTGCGTGTTGCTTTCGATCAACTCGCTGAGGGCCTCCATCTGGTCTTCCAGTTGGCTGAAGACGTTGTTGAACGTGCCCAGCTCCTGTTGCGCAGCCTCCGGGTTTTCCAGGGCCAGCCCGACGATGCGTTCGGCGGCGCTGATATAGGTGTCGAGGCTGGGCTTGATCTTGTTAAGGGCGGCCTTGATGGTGTCGTTGACCGGCAGCTTGAGGTTTTCCCCGAGCACATCGCGAAAGCGTTGGGCGTGCTCTTCGATGGAACTGCGCACCTCGGCTTTGCTGCTGGTGCTCTTGTTCAAGCCCACCAACATGGCCGACAGCACGTCGGCGCGCAACGCGTCGTGCATCATGTCGGCTTCGAGGTGATTGCGCAGCGCGGCCATGCTGACGTTGTTGTCGTCCACGGCCTCGGCCATCCGGGCGTTCCCCAGGTAACTGACCAGGCTCATGATCAACGCAGTCAGTAGTCCGGTGCCGATCAGCAATATCAAACGCAGTTTTATGGACACTCTGTGGTTCCTCTCTGGCACGTTGGACGGCGGGCTTGCACCGCGCGGATGGCACTCTTGAAGAGGTTATCGACGGGGCCACGCAGTAATTGAAGCCTATCCCCACAGATTGTGTTTTTTGCGACATGCGGTCGTCACCGGTTGCTTTTGCAGCATGCCACGCAGGGACACCAGCGACAGGCTGGCAAACGCACCGGCGACCGCGATGGCCATGTCCTTTTGCGAATCCCACGGATCGTTTTGCGCGCCGACGAAGGCCTTCGCCGTGTCATTGCCCAGGAAGGCACCGCCGATCCACTCCACCAGTTCGTACAGGGCGGAGGTCGACAGCATGATGTTGAGGGTCACGAAAAACAGCCAGAACCCGCGCAGCGGCGTCAGCCGCCACAGGACTTCGCGCACCGGATATGCCAGCAGCAGCCCGTAGCTCAGATGCACCAGCCGGTCGTAGTGATTGCGGTGAACACCCGATGCCTGCTCGACACTGAACCCGAACCACGCCGACGACCAGTGTTCGTAAGGAACCAGGGAATAGGTGTAGTGGGCGCCCAGTTCATGCACGCACAGAAACGCAAACACCAGCGTGATGGACAACGCCGACAAGCGAAACCGCCGAGAAACCGCGACCAGCGTCCCCACCAGCAACAGCACCAGCAGGTTTTCCAGCGCCCAGTCCACCCGGCTGCGGGGAGAAAAACCCGACACCACGACGATCACCAGGAACACCATCAGCAACGTCAAGTCGTGCCGTATACGTTGGTTCGGCTGCATGGCTGCAATACCTCGAAGTCAGGACAGCGCCCTTTTAACTTCGAGGCAAGGTCGCCGGGCAAGTTCGCTTTTTCCCTCCAGCGCATGATAAGTTGTACGATGACTGATGAATACTCATCCATTCATCGCGTCATCCCTACAACAACAAGGAAACACCCATGAAAAAAGCAAAAGTGCTGATTGGTTTTCTGTGCCTGTTCACCGGCTACGTCGTCGCCACCCCGGCCGCCGCGGACAAGGACGTGGCCCAGGCCGTCGACCACCTGACCCAGGCCATGCTGCACAAGGACATCCCGGAACTGAAAGCCTTGACCGCCGAGAACCTGACCTACGGACATTCCAGCGGCAAGATCCAGGACAAGCAGGCCTTCATCGCCGACATCGAAACCGGCAAAAGCGCGTTCAAGACCCTTGAGATGCAGAACCAGACCATCACCGTCTCCGGCGATGTCGCGCTGGTCCGCCACCATTTCTCGGCGCAAGCGCTCAAAGGCACCGAAGTGGTGCCCACCGAAATCGAGAATTTCCAGATCTGGCAAAAGCAGGACGGTAAATGGCTGTTGGTGGGACGGCAGGCGTTCAAGTTCTGATGCACTGCTGAGGCCACCACAAAACCTGTGGGAGCGGGCTTGCTCGCGAAGGCGGAGTGTCAGACACCCATGATGTCGACTGACATGCCGCTTTCGCGAGCAAGCCCGCTCCCACAAGGGGCTTTATGTCGTACCCGGAATTTGTGCACAGCAACATTCAACTGTGGGAGCGGGCTTGCCCGCGAAAGCGCCGGGTCAGTCAACACTTGTGCAAGCTGACACTCCGCCTTCGCGAGCAGGCTCGCTCCCACAGGGGATTTGCGGTGGTCAGTTGCCTTTCCACTCCCGCGGGCTCAGCCCGGTCTTGCGCCGGAACGCCCGGGCCAGCGCCGAGGGGCTCTCATAACCCACTTCCTCGGCGATCAGCGCTATCGGCCGGCCCTCGCGCAGGCGCTTCTGCGCCAGGCTGATGCGCCAGCTCACCAGGTAATCCACCGGCGTCTGCCCGACCACCCGGCGAAAGTGTTCGGCGAAACTGGCCCGCGACATGTTGGCGGCGACCGAGAGTTCGGCCACGCTCCAGGCCTTGGCCGGGCTTTGATGCATCAGGCTGAGGGGCCGCGCCAGACGCGCATCGGCAAGGCCCGCCATCATGCCCGGTCGCTGGCCCGTGGTGCTCAGGATGTGCCGCAGCAACAGAATCACCAGCAGCTCGAACAGGCGATCCATCACCGCTTCACGCCCGCACGTACCGTCGAACGCCTCCTTGAACAGCCATTCCAGGGTCCCGGCCAGGGTCGGGATTTCATCGAGCTTGAGCACCAGGTAATCCGGCAGCGCCGCCGCCAGGGCATTGCCCGCACCGCCGTCGAAATCCAGGGTCGCGCACACCAGTTGCGTGCCGGATGCTTCAGACGCAAACAGACGATGTCGATAGGGTCGGGGGAAAAAGATCAGGCTCGGCTCGGTCAGTTGCAGGTCCGGCTGGTCGCCCATTTTGAGCAGCAACTCCCCCGCCTGGAGCAGGTGTAAATGACCGCTGGCCTGTTGGCCGTCGTAGGCGACGGTGCCGCAGAACATACCGCTATGGAAAGTGCCGGCATTGACGCTGAAATGGGTGAGCAACGTGGACAGGCGATCCATGACAAGGGCTCCCGAAGGCAGTTCTGGACGATCTGTCGCATATCCTCGACGATTTGCATCCAATACGCCAGGCCTTCTCCCTAACATGAGCTCCGTACCCAGCGCATTCCGCGCCTTACATCACGGAGTATCACCATGACCCGCATTGCCCCGATCAGCCTGGAAAACGCCACCGACACCACCCGCCCGCTGCTGGAAGGCGTGCAGAAGAAAATCGGTTTTCTGCCCAACGTCTTCAAAGTCCTGGCCCACGCACCGGCCGTGCTGGCCTCGTACCTGCAAAACTCGGCCGCACTGGGCAAGACGTCCCTGAGCGCCACGGAAAAGGAAGCGGTGTCCCTCGCCACTTCGCAAGTCAACGGCTGCGACTATTGCCTGGCGGCTCACACGGTGTTCGCCGGCAAGGCCGGGCTGTCCAAGCAGGAGATCCTCAGCGCACGACACGGCGAGCTTAACGCCATTGCCACCCTCGCCCGCCAGGTCACCGAAAGCCGTGGCCACCTGAGCGCCGAGCAGATCGCCGCAGCCCGTAACGCGGGTATCGACGACGGCAAGATCATCGAAGTGATCGCCCATGTGGCATCCCAGACGCTAACCAACTACCTGAACAACGCAATCCTGACCGACATCGACTTCCCGGCCATCGACGCCTGAACCCATCTAGCGTAAATCCTGTCTGAAACATTCTGTCGGAGCGAACCGAAACCTGTGGGAGCGAGCTTGCTCGCGATCGCGGTGGTCCATTCAACATCAATGTTGTCTGGCCTGACGCTATCGCGAGCAAGCTCGCTCCCACAGTGATTTTGCTCAAGCTACAGATGTGCGCATGACGTAGCGATCAGGTATTGGTTTTCAGCTTGGTCCACAACCTCGTGCTGAGGCGTGCGATGGCCGCGGGCAAGTCCTCGACGGTGAACAGCTTATCCATCACGGTTTTCGGCGGGTAGATCGCCAGGTCCTGCTTCACCGCCGGGTCGACGAAGGCATCCGCCGCGCTGTTGGGGTTGGCGTAGTGGATGCTGTTGCTGATGTTGGCAATCACCTTCGGCTCCAGCAGGTAGTTCATGTAGGCGTAGCCGTTCTTCTCGTGTGGCGCGCTCTTGGGCATGACCACCATGTCCATCCACAAGGTGGAACCTTCGTCCGGGATCGAGTAGGCAATGTCGATCCCGTTCTTCGCTTCCCTGGCGCTGGCGGCCGCCTGCACGATGTCGCCGTTGAAACCGATCACCGCGCAGACGTTGCCGTTGGCCAGGTCGCTGATGTACTTGGACGCATGGAAATACTGGACGTAAGGCCGGATCTTCAGCAGTGCCTGCTCGGCTTTCTTGTAGTCGGCCGGCTCGTGGCTATGAGGCGGCAGCCCCAGGTAGTTGAGCGTGATCGGCAGGATCTGCGTCGGGTTGTCGATGATCGCCACGCCGCACTCGCTGAGTTTCTTGATGTTGTCCTCGTCGAAGAACAGCTTCCAGGAATGGGTGACGTCGGTACTGCCGAAGATCGCCTTGATCTTCTCGACGTTGTAGCCAATGCCCGCCGTGCCCCACATGTAAGGGAAGCCATACTGGTTGCCCGGGTCGTTGACCTCGAGCTTCTTCATCAATGCCGGGTCGAGGTTTTTCCAGTTGGGCAACTGGCTCCTGTCGAGTTTCTGGATCGCGCCGGCCTTGATCAGGCGCGACAGGAAGTGGTTCGACGGGCTGACCACGTCATAACCGGTATTGCCGGTCATCAGTTTCGACTCCAGCACTTCGTTGCTGTCGTGGATGTCGTAGGTCGCCTTGATCCCGGTGGCCTTGGTGAAGTCGGGCAAGGTGTCGTCGGCGATGTAACCGTTCCAGTTGGAAATATTGACGGTTTCGTCGGCGTAGGCGACAGCGGAAAAGGTCGAGATCAGGGCCACAAGGGAAAGCGTATTGACGCGCATGTTGAATCACCTTCGATGGGAAGTGCTGTTGTTCTTGTTGTGAAGTTCGTGTTGTTCAGACTTCGCTTCTGGCCCGGACCGTTTCCACGCGCATACGCAGCATGGCACCGATGTCGAGCAACGGCTTGGGCGGCAGCCAGCCGGGTTGTGCCCGCGAGATGACCGATTGCAGCAAGGGTGAATCACCGCCCGAGGCCATTTCCGCGAGCAAGCGCCCCCACAACGTGCCCCGCGCCACGCCGGAACCGTTGCACCCGGCCACGGCGAACACGCCCTCCTCGACCTTGGCAAAGTACGGTTGCCCGGAGCGCGAAGCGCTGAGATGACCGGTCCAGGTGTATTCGATGTCCTGCTCGCCGAGCATCGGGAAACGTCGTTGCAACCCCAGCACGTGGTGCTGGCGACGGGTCGACAGCTCGCTCAATGACAAATCCCGGGAGCGGTATTCCGCGGTGTTGCGGATCATCACCCGGCGATCCGGCGTCAGGCGTACCGTGGCGCCCAACGGACGGGTCGACAGCACACCCCAGGACGCTGGCGCACCCAGGGCTTGAAACTCTTGATCGCTGAGGGGCCGCGTGAGGCTGGCGCTGAGCTCCATGGCGAAGGTGCCGCTGTCGTCGATCCCTGAACGAGGAATGAAGGCGTTCAGGCAGACCAGCACCTGTTTGGCTTCAACGCAGCCATCTTGGCCCCGGGCACGGATCCGGCCGTCGCCGAGGCGCTCAAGACCTGCGATATCGCTGTTCTCATGGACCGTCACTGTCGGCGGCAAGGCATCGAGCAGGCCCTTCACGTACTTGGCCGGTTGCAGCAACGCATTGCCATTGCCGCACCAGATTCCGGCACGGTAGTGGCGGGTGCCGAGTTTCTCGATCAGTTGCTCGCCTTGCAGGAACAGCGCGCTGGCGCCAACGGCCCGCAAGGTCTGCAACTTGGCCTCGACGTCGCTCAGCTTGCGTGGATCGCTGACGGCAAAGAAATAGCCCGACTCCCTGAAGTCGCATTCGATGCCCAGCCGGGCGATCTGCTTGCGCACTTCATCGGCGGCGGCGCGGCCGATCGCCGTATCCACTTGATAGCCGGCGAACCCGGCGCTGCCCAACAGTTCGCTGGCGACGGGATGTTCGTGGGCCACCACAAACCCGGAGTTACGCGCCGATGCCCCCTGCGCAGCCCGCTGACGGTCAACGACCACAATGCGTGCCTGGGGGTGCATGTGTGCCAGGGCGTGGGCCGCGCTGAGGCCGGTAATGCCGGCGCCGATCACCAGCCAGTCGGCGTGCTGCGTGCCTTTTAGCGAATCGCGCAACGGAGAACTCCCCGCTTGCGCAATCCAGCCACAGATATTTTCCATGCGTCACCTCAGGTTCTTGTTCTGTGAACCGTCTCGATCAGCGCTTCATGCAGGATTCGCATAAATGGTTTTCGTGAACGGCGTCAATGACTAGAATCTAAAGGCTGATAACGCAGACAACCAACGTTATTAAATCATCGAGGCATTCTGAAAACGCATGGATAAACTACGCCACGTGCCTTCATTGCAGGGCTTGCAGGCCCTGGTCGAGGTCGCCGGGTCGGGCAGTTTCACCCAGGCGGCGCAAAAGCTCTGCCTGACCCAAAGCGCCGTGAGCCGACAGATCCAGCAACTGGAGAGCCACTTCGGTGTTGCGTTGTTCGTGCGCAGCAGCCGCAGCCTGCAACTGACCCCGGAAGGCGACCAGGTGCTGGCCAGCGCTCGCACTATCCTCGAACAATTGAGGTCGCTCGAAGACCGGCTCGCGCCAAAGCAACGCCCGTTCCGCATTCGCATGCACGTGTCACTGGCGGTGCGCTGGCTGTTGCCCAAGCTGAGCGATTTCTACCGGCATCACCCGGACGTCTCCCTGGCAATCGAAACCGTGGCCACGGAAGTGGTGGAACCGGCCAGTGACAGCGACGCCTACATTCTCTATCTGCCTGAGCCGTCCACGGCGCCCGATTGCCTGACGCTGTTCGAGGAAGCCCTGGTGCCGGTGTGTGCGCCCGGGCTGGGCACCCCGACCCGGCCATTGGCTTCGCTGGACGATCTGTCGGAGTTCGCATTGCTGCACCGCTCCTCCGATCAACATGACTGGCAGGTATGGTTGTCAGCCAATGGCGGCAAGGCGTTGCAGGAGTATCGGCATATCCCCTTCAACCTCGACGAACTGGCGCTCGATGCCGCCGCCCGGGGGCTGGGGGTGGCGATGACCGACATGACCCTGGCTGGCGAGTCGATCCAGCGCGGCGAACTGGTGATTCCGTTTGGTGAGCCATTGAAGACCCGGGGGATTTACTCGTTGTGCCTGCAACCCTCGGCGGCGTCGCATCCAGCGTGCGCGCCGGTCATGCAGTGGTTCACCGCACAAACCACTGCATGACCCTGTGGGAGCGGGCTTGCCCGCGAAGGCGTCGGGTCAGTCAACTTATCTGTTGAATGACACACCGCTTTCGCGGGCAAGCCCGCTCCCACAGGGTTGGTGGGTGTACGCAGTATTCATGAACGACCGAAATTACTGTGGGAGCGGGCTTGCTCGCGAAGGCGTCGGGTCGGTCAACTTATCGGTTGAATGACACACCGCTTTCGCGGGCAAGCCCGCTCCCACAGGGTTGGTGGGTGTACGCAGTATTCGTGAACAACCAAAATTACTGTGGGAGCGGGCTTGCTCGCGAAAGCGTCGGGTCAGTTGACCATTATTTCACTGACACACCGCCCCCACAGGGATTGCTCAATCATCCTCATGCAACTTGATCCCGCGTTTATGCAACACATGAGGCACCACCAGCACCAGCAGCGTCAGGGCGAGAAAGAACGCCGAGATCGGTTGCGTGACGAACACCGTCCAGTCGCCCTGGCCGATGGACAAGGCATTGCGCAGTTGTTTCTCGGCCATCGGCCCCAGCAGCATGCCGACGATCACCGGGGCGACGGGGAAGTCGAACCGCCGCATCAGCACCCCGCCCCAGCCAATCGCCAACATCAGCAGCAGGTCGAAGGATGAGTGGCGCATGCCATACACGCCGATGGTGGCGAATACCAGGATGCCGGCATTCAGGTACGGCCTGGGGATCTGCAGCAGTTTGACCCACAGCCCCACCAGCGGCAGGTTCAACACCAGCAGGATGACGTTGCCGATGTACAGCGAGGCCACCAGCGTCCAGACAAGGTCGGCGGAGGTTTCGAACAGCATCGGCCCCGGTTGCAGGTTGTAGTTCTGGAACGCGGCCAGGAGGATCGCCGCAGTCGCGGACGTCGGGATGCCCAGGGTCAGCAACGGCACCAGGGACCCGGTCGCGCTGGCATTGTTGGCTGCTTCGGGACCGGCGACACCCTCGATGGCGCCCTCGCCCTTGTTGGCGGAAAACTCCTTGGGGTACTTGCTGAGCTTGCGCTCGGTGGAATAGGACAGAAAGGTGGGGATCTCCGCGCCGCCCGCCGGAATCGAACCAAACGGAAAGCCGATCAGCGTGCCGCGAAGCCACGCGGGCACCGAGCGTTTCCAGTCGGCACGGGTCATCCACAACGAGGTCAGGCGATGCCGCCCTTCGTTCGCTTCCGTTTGATAGAGCAGGCTGTACAAGGCCTCGCCCACGGCGAACAAGCCGACCGCCACCAGCACCACCTCGATTCCGTCCACCAGTTCGGGAACGCCCAGGGTGTAGCGGGCAATGCCCGAGGTCGAGTCCAGGCCGATCAAACCGATGGTCAGCCCGACGCCCAGCGAAGCAAACCCTCGCAGCATGGAAGCGCCGAGCACCGCCGACACGGTGGTGAACGACAGCACCAGGATCGCGAAATATTCGGTCGGGCCGAAATTCAGCGCCAACCTGGCCACAACCGGCGCAAACAGCGTCAGCAAAACCGTGGCGATGGTACCGGCGACGAAGGAGCCTATCGCCGCCGTTGCCAGCGCAGGGCCGGCGCGGCCGTTGCGCGCCATCAGGTTGCCCTCCAGGGCCGTGACCATGGAGGACGATTCACCCGGGGTGTTGAGCAGGATCGAGGTGGTGGAACCGCCGAACTGCGCACCGTAGTAGATACCGGCGAACATGATCAGCGCGCCGGTGGGGTCGACCTTGGCGGTGATCGGCAACAGCAGGGCCACCGTCAGCGCCGGGCCGATCCCCGGCAACACGCCGATGGCGGTGCCGAGCAGGCAGCCGATGAACCCCCACATCAGGTTGATCGGCGTCAGTGCCGAAGAAAACCCCATCGCCAGGCTTGAAAGAATGTCCACGGTGTCGATCTCCTTTCAAAGCCAGATGTTGATCAGCGACGGCAGAGAAACCCCCAGCCCGGCGTTGAACAGCCAGTAGATCGGCAGGGTCAGGGCAATGCCGATGGCCAGGTCCCGCAGCGGATGACGGCTGCCGAACCCCCGCGCCGAACAGGCGAACAACAACCCGGCGGCCAGCACAAAACCGATGAGGTTGATCAATAGCGCCACCCCGACAAGCCCGGCGGTCACCCAGGCGGCGCCGGTTTTTCCACCGGGCACCGTGCCTGCGTCGTCGTTATCCAGCTCGCGAAAACCGCCGCTGAGCGCCTGATAGCTCAGCAACAGGCCCACACCGCCGAGAAACGCCGCCACCACATAGGGGTAAACGTAGGCCGGGAGGATGACAAAACCCATTTCCGGCGGAAACCGGTAGGCCCCCATCGCCAACACGACGCTGATGGCGATCAGGCCGATGCCGACCGCCAATTGCGTCGGCACCACTGTGCGCAGTGTGGCCATCTCAAAGCAGCCCGACCTTGACCAGCATGGCGTGCAACCGCACATGTTCTTCGTCGACGAACTTGCCGAACTCATCGCCGGTCAACACGCTGGGGGTCCAGGCGTTGGTCTGGATATTGTCCTGCCAGACCTTGCTCTTGGTGGCGGCCACCACAGCGTCGATCACCTCTTTACGCTGCTCCGGGGTGAGACCCGCCGCACCGTAGACGCCGCGCCAGTTGCCGATCGTCACGTCATAGCCGCTCTCCTTGAGGGTCGGCGCGTCAATGCCGGGAACACGCTCCGGCGCGCCGATGGCCAGGACACGGAACTGGCCGTTCTTGATGTACTGGCCCAGCTCGGCGAAACCGCCGGTGATCACCTTGAGCTGGCCGCCCAGCGCCTGGGCGACCACCTCGCCGCCGCCACCAAACGCCACGTAGTTCACCTTGTTGACCGGCACGTCCAGCTTGCCCGCCAGCTCGGCAATGCCGATGTGATCCACCGAGCCCTTGGAGCCGCCGCCCCAGGTAATGCTCGTCGGGTTGGCCTTGAAGGCCTTGATCAGGTCATCGAGGGTCTTGTATTCAGACTCCTTGCGCACGGCGATCACGTTGTACTCGGTGAACAACCGGGCAATGGGCGTCACATCCTTCAGGCTGATCTGCGATTTGTTCTGTTCGATGCCCGCGACCATGATCGCCCCGACCACCAGCAACGCATTCGGATCGCCCTTGGTGCTGTTGGCAAATTGCGCCAGCCCCAGGGTCCCGCCC